>CAXUOD010000064.1:0-24336 GCA_964252585.1 uncultured Lichenihabitans sp.
GGACAGGGCATTCATTGGGGGAAGTCTCGCTCTACTACCCTTCTCCCGCTAAGCGGGAGAAGGTGGCCCTCGCGTCAGCGAGGGTCGGATGAGGGGAAACGCGGCAAAGCCGCCTTGATGCGATCGACGGCGATGTTGCCGCCTCCGATCACGATGTCGTTTGGGATCCGCAGGACGCGCCAGCCTTGTTCAGCCAGCCATGCGTCCCGGCTTAGGTCGCGATCTCTGCGGTCCGGGTCGTCTTGAGGCCTCCCATCGAGCTCAACGACGGGTCGAGCCGGAACACAGGCGAAATCAGCCACGTAGGGTCCGATAGGAACCTGCTGCCGAGACTTGGCCGCGATGCCTCGATTTCGGAGACTACGCCACAGCATGGTTTCGGCTGCCGTTATTTCCTTTCGGAGACGGCCCGCCTTGCTCGACTGTTCATCGGTGACACGTGGGACCATGTTCGAAATCGTACAGAAAAGCGGTGTTTCCCCTCATCCGACCCGACTGCGTCGGGCCCTTCTCCCGCAAAGCGGGAGAAGGGCAGGCAAATCAAACCAGCATCTTGCCTTTTTCGTCGATGACGGAGCCGATCGCGGGGGCGCCCCAGTCGTCGGTGAGCTCGGGGAGCAGCATTTCGTTGTGCGCCTTGCCCGACGGGATCATCGGGAAGCAGTTCTCCTCCCGCTCGACCACGCAATCGAAGATCACCGGATGCGGCGTGTCGATCATCTTGAGGATCGCCGCGTCGAGGTCCGCCGGATCGTCGCAGCGGATGCCGACGCCTCCATAAGCCTCGGCGAGCTTCACGAAGTCCGGCAAGGCTTCCGAGTAGCTTTCAGAATAGCGGGAGCCGTGCAGCAGCTCCTGCCACTGGCGCACCATGCCCATGTAGCTGTTGTTCAGGATGAACACCTTGACGGGCAACCGGTATTGCAGAGCCGTCGACATCTCCTGCATGTTCATCAGGATCGAGGCCTCTCCCGCGATGTCGATGACGAGCGCCTTCGGATGAGCCATCTGCACCCCGATGGCGGCCGGCAGCCCATAGCCCATCGTGCCGAGCCCGCCCGACGTCATCCATCGGTTCGGTTCCTCGAAGCGGTAATGCTGAGCCGCCCACATCTGGTGCTGCCCGACCTCGGTCGTGATGTAGGTGTCGCGATCCTTGGTCAGCTCGTAGAGCCTTTGCACCGCATGCTGCGGCTTGATGGTGTCGCGGGAGGGCGCGAAGGCCAGGGACTTGCGCGCCCGCCAGCCGTTGATCTGTTTCCACCAGGCGCCGAGCGCCGTCTTGTCGGCAGCCCGGCCCTCGGCGCGCCACAGCCGCACCATGTCCTCGAGCACGAAGGCGCAGTCGCCCACGATGCCGAGATCGACTTTCACGACCTTGTTGATCGACGACGGGTCGATGTCGATGTGGATCTTCTTCGAGCCCGGCGAGAAGGCGTCGAGCCGGCCCGTGATGCGGTCGTCGAAGCGCGATCCGACCGCGATCATCAGGTCGCAATCGTGCATGGCATGGTTCGCCTCGTAGGTGCCGTGCATGCCGAGCATGCCGAGCCAGGCCTCGCCCGACGCCGGATAGGCACCGAGACCCATCAGGGTCGAGGTGACGGGAAAGCCGGTGAGCGCCACGAGGTCGCGCAGCAGCGTGGACGCTGCCGGACCCGCGTTGATGACACCGCCGCCCGTGTAGAAGACCGGCCGCTTCGCCGCCGCCATCATCGCGACCGCTTGTCGGATGCGGTCCATGTCACCCTTCACCTTGGGCTGATAGGTCTTATGGACGATGTTCTGCGGACCCACATAGGTGCCCTTAGCGAACTGCACGTCTTTCGGGATGTCGATCACGACCGGGCCGGGCCGTCCGTGCGACGCCACCCAGAAGGCCTCGTGCAGGATCCGCGGCAGGTCCTCGACGCGGCGGACGAGATAGTTGTGCTTGGTGCAATGCCGGGTGATGCCCGTCGTGTCGCATTCCTGGAAAGCGTCCGAGCCGATGAGATGCGTCGGGACCTGGCCCGTGATGCAGACCAGCGGGATCGAATCGAGCAGCGCGTCGGTGAGGCCCGTGACGGCATTGGTGGCCCCCGGACCCGACGTCACGAGCAGCACACCGACCTTGCCGGTCGAGCGGGCATAGCCCTCGGCCGCATGTGCGGCACCCTGCTCGTGGCGCACCAGCACGTGCTTGACGGCGTTGTGCTGGAACAAGGCATCGTAGATCGGCAGCACGGCGCCGCCCGGGTAGCCGAAAACGGTGTCGACGCCCTGGTCTTGCAGGGCTTCGACGACCATTTCGGCGCCGTTCATCAGTCTCGACATGGGAGGTGCTCCGGAGTTCGGCGGTGCAGGCGGGCAGATTTTCGGCAATAAAAAAGGCCCCCGGGGGAGCCTTGTGGTCAGCGCCAGAAACGGAAGCCGAGACTAGTCTCGGTCCGCTCCAGGCGCCTGAATTACGATGAGCTTGGTCGACATGATGGCCACGCTTTGAAACTGTAGTGTGTGGCTATCACCCCGGTCCGCAGGCGTCAAGGCGTCACTTTTCGGCGACGACGGCGCGACGCTCACGGCTTCGGCCAGGAAAAGTCGTCGGTGCGCCCGGGCTTCGGCGCCACGGGTGAATCGGCGAGGCTCGCCAGAGGCCCGGCGTCCGATGTCGCGGCCGGCAAAGTGGCCAGTTGCCCGTCCGGCGACGAGGGCGGCGTCGTCAAGGGCATCACCGGGCCGGCCGCCGGGGCTTCGGGTGTCGCCTCTTGCTGACGCGGTTCTGCGAGGCTGGCCGTTCCGTCGCGCGCAGCCTCGCGCCTGATCTGGGCATTGACGTCGATGTCGAGGGCCGCATCGAAATCGCGCGCGCGCTCGATGGTGAGAGTCGCGAGGGCCGAGGCCGGCGTCGCGGCGGGATGACGTGCGAGGCGGGTGAGGTCGGGTTCGACGAAACTCGCCAATTTGCGGGCGCCGGCGTGTGTGAAGCCGAACCCGTCGGCCCGACGCAGCTTCGCGGTCTGGCCGTCGACGTCGGGACCTTCCGGGCTGTAGCGCCCGGCGTCGTCGGTGAAGCCGCCCCAACTGTCGATAAAGGCGGCGCCGTCGCGGATCGCATGGTCGCGAACGATGCCGTTGAGGCGGACGTAGTCGGCCGTAGCCTCCGGGTTGCGGACCGCCGGCAGCCCCACCCAGATCAACGGCACATGGGCGTCGTGGAACAGCTTGGCCACGGCGTCGACGCGCGCCCCGTAGAGCGCCTGCCAGGCCGGCGTTCCGGGATCAACCGGACCCGAAGCGTCCTGCATCGACGCGCGATCGTTGCTGCCGACCACCATCACGGCCGCGGCGGCGTGCTGCGCCGGCAGGCCGTCGCGGATCGATTGCAGCCATGCCGGAAAATCCACGCGGGTCAGGCCCGCGTCGTCGCTCGTCGCCTTGAGAACCGTGACGTCGGCCTCGTCGTTGTCCTGCAGGCCTGCCGCGAGCGCCCCTCCCATGCGATCGCCGAAAACCGCGACGTTGATGCGGTGCGGGTTCGGGGCTGGCGGCTTCTGCGCGGTGGCGAAGGCTGGCGCCGGTCTGGCGTGACGCTCGTAACCGTAACCCCGACCACCATCGGCGCGGTAGGGACGGACATGGACCCGAGCCGCGGGTTCGCGGACGTCCGGGCTCACGGCCTGCGGCGCAACACGGGCATTCTCCTGGTCGAAGAAGCGGGTCACCGCGCCTCGGTCGCTTTCCGCCAAAACCGAGCCGCCGAACGCCGGCAGGGCGGCGGCCAAGCCCAGAAGCGTCGAGGCCAGACGGCGCCTGCGGTAGGTCGGTGGGCAGGTGAAGGGCATGGCGAACTCCGCGTCTTCGTTCGGCGTCATCGCTCCTCCGCCACTGTGGCGCCTGGCCAGCGAGACTTCAATGGCCCACCGCCGGCGATACGGTCGCCGAGGAGCGCTACGCCGAGCGCGTAGGAGAGGGAATTGTTGTAGCTTCTGATGACCTTGAGATTGGGCGTGACGAGGAAGGCCGGTCCGGCTCCGCCTGACGGACGGAGCAGGGTGGCGGCGCCGCCGTGCGGCATCGCGCCGCCATCGGCCCGCACGACGCCGCGGCCGGCCCAGGTCGAGAACGACGCCGGGCGCCCCGCGTCCGTGTCTCGGTCGAACCCGGCCGGAAGCCGCACCTCGTAGCCCCAGGGCTCGCCCCTGATCCAGCCATGCTTCTTCAGGAAGTTCGCAGTCGAGCCGACGGCATCGGGGACGCTGGTCCAGATGTCGCGGCGGCCATCGCCATCGAAATCGACCGCATAGGGTTTGAAGTTCGACGGCATGAACTGCGTCTGCCCCATCGCACCGGCCCAGGATCCCATCATCTGGGCGGGCTCGACATGGCCTTCCTGCAGAATCACAAGCGCCTTGATCAACTCGGTCCGGAAGTAGGTCCCGCGGTAGCGTGCGGCCGCCAATGTGGCGAGCGACCGGATCACGTGATCGTCGCCCATGAAGGTGCCGAACTTCGTTTCGAGCCCCCAGACTCCCATGATGATGTAACGGTCGACCCCGAACTCCGCCTCGGCCCGCGCCAGCCAGGCCTGGTACTGCGCATATTTCTCGCGTCCGAGCGCGATCCGCTTATCGGACACCGCCGTCTCGAGGTATTCGGCGATGGTCTTGCGGAACTCGGCCTGGTTGTGGCTCTTCTCGATCACCGTCGGGTCGGGCGTGACGCCGAGGAACGCCGCATCGAACGTGCTGCGCGAGACGCCCCGGGCATGCGCTTCGGGCCAGAGCGACGCCACGAAGACTCCGAAATGGCCGGTTCGTGCCGCTACCGCGGCCGAGGTCGGCGGCCGAAGCAGCGTCTCGGCGCGGACCTGCGATGCCGAGACGCAGGCTCCGATGACCAGAGCCCCCATGGCCGCAAGGCGGGGCGCCCTTCGTTCCGCTACCCGCCTCGATGGTGCCGGTGCCCGTGCCATGTCGTGTCCCGTCCCGCGCCTGCCCGGCGCTGCCGAGGAGGTTAGGGCCACGATGCTTTATAAGGCGTTTACCATCCGGCTTCCGCGGTGGTCCTCGGCCGGGGAGGCGATCCTTTCGAAAATGGGCGCGTGTGCGCTAAAGCGGGGTCATGACCTATCGTCGCCGCACCATCCTGCACGGATCGCTCGCGCTGCTGACCGTTCCGTGGTTCCGTCGCGCCGCCCTGGCTCAGGCCGGCAGCCTGTTCCCGTTCACGTCGGACGACGGCAGGCAGGTCTACAATTACCGGCTGCCGTCCGGCCTCTCGACCGAAGGTCTGCCGGGCGTGATCTGGGCCGGGGCTGCGTCGCCCGACGTGATCCTGGTGGAGTATTTCGACTACAATTGCCCGTTCTGCCGCAAGGCGGCGGGTGACCTCGACAGGCTGATGACCCGCAGCCCGGGCCTGAGGCTCGGCCTCGTCAACAACCCGATCCTCGGCCTCGGATCGATGCAGGCCGCCAAGGTGCAGCAGGCGGTGTTGCGGTCGGCAGGTCCCGCGAGAGCCTATGCGTTTCATCAGGCGATCTATGCCAGGCGCGGTGCCATCGACGGGCCGCTGGCCCTGGAGGTCGTTGCCGAGATGGGTCTCGACGCGAAGGCGATCGAGGCCGCCGCCGACCTGCCGCAGGTCGGCGGGGTGATCAGGCGCCAGGCCCAATTGGCCCAGGCGCTCGGGTTCGAGGCGACGCCCTCGTTCTCCCTCGGCAACATCGGCATTCTCGGCTATCCGGGGCCGGACGCGTTGGCGCGGGCCGTCGGATCGGTGAGGGCCTGCGACAAGCTCGGCTGCTAGTGGCCCGCCTCCGCGCTCACACGGGCAGGTGGGCCCTGAAGAAGCGGTCGATCTCCTGGGCGGCGCGCTCCGGGTGCTCTCGGTGCGGGAAATGGCCCGCACCTTCGAAGGGCGCGAGATCGAGGTCGGTGAAGGTTTCGCCGAGCCGGTCCGACCAGGCGAAGGGCATCAGCGGATCGCTGTCGCCCCAGCGCACGCAGGCCGGTACCTTGATCTTCGGCAGGACCGGCGCCTCGCCCCGCATGGCCGCGATCCGGGTGGCGTTCTGGCTGATGTACCAGTTGAAGCCGCCCTGCAGGTTGCCAGGCTTCATGAAGTTGTCGACGAAATGGTCGACCGTGGCGTCGTCGAAGGCGGCCGGGTTGCCGCCGGCCCAATGTCGGAGAATGAAGCCGATATAGGCGCGGCAGCTCGCGCGCGACGCGCCGACGAGGCTGACGGCCAGTGGCGTCTGATTGAAGCTCTGATACCAGATCTCCTTCAAGCGACCGGGTTCGGCCCAGCGCGCCCCGATGCCGGGATGGGGGCAGTTGAAGAAGAAAAGCCCGGCCAGACGGTCGGGCGCGCTGCGTCCCAGGCTCTGGGCCACACTGGCCCCGACGTCATGCGATACGATGCCGACGCGATCGAGGTCGAGACCGCCGAGAACCGCGCGGATATCGGCCGCATGCACGTCGGCTCCGACGTCGGCCGAGGCACCTGATGGCTTCTCGCTGTCGCCGAAGCCCCGCAGGTCGGGGGCCACGCAGTCGTAGCCGAGCGCCGAGAGCCTTTCCATGACGGGCGACCACGTCCACCAGAACTCCGGCCATCCGTGCAGGAACAGCAGGGTTCGGCCCGGCTTCGATCCACGCCCGCTGTGCTCGGGCCGCTCCAGCGACTCCATCCGGGCCACGTGCAGGCGTGCCCCCCCATGCTCCACGATCTCGTGTTTGGGTGGAAGGATGTCCATGGCGATGCTCCCCGGCCTGGTCCGACGGGCATCAACGAACCATCGGCCACATGGGTTCAGGCGGTGGCGCCGGGTCCTTCCCCCCGCCGATGCTCGTCCACAGGTGTGGCGGCCCAGGCCGGCTGGCGTGAACCTTGCGTCGACGGGGACGCGATATCCGATGTCTCCAGCCCGGCGGTCGACCATGGCGCATGACCACATCCACGTGCATCCGGGTAAGCCCTTGGCCGAGCAGCCGCACGGGACGGGGCACAATCGCTGGCATCCGGACATCGCTGCCGCGATCAGGGTCGCGTCCGGCTCGACCGTGGAAATGGAGACGATCGACGGGCTCGACGGACAGATCACCGCGAAGACGACGGCTTCCGACCTTCTGAACGTCAACATGGGGCGGATTCATCCGCTGACCGGACCTGTCCATGTCGAGGGGGCCGAGCCGGGCGATCTCCTGGCCGTGAAGATCGAGGCCGTGAACACCGCCGACCGGGGCTTCACCTTCATCATGCCGGGTTTCGGCTTCCTGCGTGAGCATTTCCCCGACCCGTTCGTGGTCCATTGGGAGATGGCCAACGGCTTCGCCCAATCCGAGGACCTGCCCGGGGTCAGGATCCCGGGTGCTCCGTTCATGGGCGTGATGGGCGTCGCGCCTTCGCACGACCTTCTGGCCCGGATCAACCGGCGGGAGGCGGAACTCCTCGGCCGGGGCGGTGCGGTTCTGCCGCCGGACCCCGATGCCGCGGTCCCGGCGACGCCTTCGATCGCCGCCAATGCCTTCCGGACCATCGCGCCGCACGAAACCGGGGGCAACATCGACATCAAGCAATTGACCGTCGGGGCGACGCTCTATCTTCCGGTTTACCAGCCGGGCGGCCTCTTCTCGGTCGGCGACGCGCATTTCGCACAAGGAGACGGAGAGTCCTGCGGCACGGCGGTCGAAACCAGCGCGACCTTCGTGGCCAGGTTCGACGTGCTGAAAGGCGAGGCGACGCGCCGCCGGCAGAACGATCCGTCTTTCGAGCACGGCGACTATTTCGCTAACCCGTCGATGGCGGTGCCCCGCCGGTTCTACGCCACGACCGGCATTCCGGTGAGCCGCGACGGGCTGCGCAATGAATCCGAGGACTTGAGCATGGCGGCTCGCAATGCGCTTCTCAACATGATCGACTATCTAATGGACTCGCGAGGGCTCACCCGCCAACAGGCCTATTGCCTGACCAGCGTCGCCGTGGACCTGAAGGTCAGCCAGGTCGTCGATGTCCCGAACCTCATCGTCTCGGCATTCCTGCCGCTCGACATCTTCGATACGTGAAGGCCGCCGGCGGCGAGCCTTGGCGTGATGCAGCCACCCGGTCGGATGCGGCACCAAGGTGCCGGAAGGAAGCTTTCACAAAACGTGGGTGACGATGGTCGACCTTGCAGGATGTCCGACAAGGCTGCGTGGACCGCCGTGTTGGTCCCCGGGTCTTCGGTGGCCGTGTAGATCCCGCGAGAGCCTCAGATGGGCTCGACGTGTTCTAATGCGCTTCGTTGAGCATGCCGAACACGGTGTCGTAACGGCCGCTCGCTTCCGCGTTGCGCAGGCGCTTGACCTGCTCGACGCAGACTTCCGGGGCCGATGGGTGCGCCTTCAGCAAGGCCATGCTTTCGGCGATATAGGCGTCGAGCGGCATGGAGCGCGGGTTCGCGGCATGGCCGGGCATCAGGTCGGTGGCGACGGCCGGCGGCGCAAGTTCGATGACGTCCACGGCCGTCTCGCGCAGTTGGAAGCGCAGCGACTGGCTGTAGGAATGCATTGCGGCCTTGGTGGCGCAGTAGGTCGGCGTCGCCACGAGCGGGACGAAGGCGAGACCTGACGTTACGTTGATCACGGTCGCCGCGGCTTGCCGGCGCAGATGCGGCAGGAGAGCCGCCGTCAGCCGGATGGGACCGAGGAGGTTCGTCGCGATCGTGGCTTCCGCATCTCCGAGATCGAAGGGATCGCGCAACAGGTTTTCGGCCCGCATGATGCCCGCATTGTTGACGAGGACATTGAGCGCCGGATAGCTGGCCGTGACCTGCGACGCGAAAGCCAGGATGGCGTCGGCGTGTCCCACGTCGAGCACCTCGACGGCCATGCCCGGATGAGCCGAGGCCGTCTCGTCCAGGGGCTCCCGGCGCCGGCCCGCGATGATGACGTGGTTGCCTGCGGCGTGAAACGCTTCGGCCAGGCCTCGGCCGATACCCGAACCGCCGCCCGTGATCAGGATCGTGTTGCCTGTCGTGATCATGATGAAACCCCCTCGCGAAAAAGCGTGGTGTCGACGCCGGGCGCCGCTATAGCCGTTTTACTTTCCACAAGAAAGTAGGCACGAAACTGTGCGGTACTAACCCGATGGAGAGAAACTATGCCGAATGCCCAGAAGCCGGGTCGGACGCCAGCGACGTCGCCGGTGCTGCAGACGACATCGGCCTGTCCGGACGATGTCGATCCGCGGGTGGAGGTGCTGGTCAACGAACTGATTGGCCGTGTCGCCGACAAATGGACCATGATCGTCCTCGAGGTCTTGGCGGAACACGGCGAACTTCGCTTCACCCGTCTCGGTCAGCTCGCACGCGGCATCAGCCAGAAGATGCTGACCCAGACGGTTCGCCAGATGGAACGGGATGGGCTCCTCACGAGGACCGTCCATCCGGTCATCCCGCCGCGGGTCGAGTACAAGCTGACCGATTTGGGGCTGAGCTTGGGCGCGGCGTTCTGCGGCGTTTGGATCTGGGCCGAGCAGAACCTGAACCGCATCGAGGCGTCCCGCCGGGCCTTCGACGCCGGCATGACAAAGACTTGAGCTTGGCTGATGGGCGGCCTCCGGCGGCCGTCTAACGCCGACCCGCAGGGCGCCTGACTAGACCGGCTCTGCTGCATCCCGCCTGCCGCCGCCCCGCCGCCAGGCCGCTTTATACCCGCTCAAGCCTCGTCGCAGACGAAGGCCTTTCGGCATCAGCACGGCACCTTGCGTGCCGCTGCCCGCAAACATCCACGACAGCCCCGCAGTCAGGCCGTAAACCTCAGAGCATATCGTCTTACAGTCCCGCCTGCGCAACCCTATAAAATTAGCTTTCGTTCCTCGGTTGACGAAACGCCGCCCGCTGTGACACGTTAAGTTGCCGATGCGGACTGCGCTTACCTGAAGTTATTGCTTAAAGTGAATGCGGTATTTGCATTTTCTTTGGGCAATTGGGTGCAAAAGGCAGCAGCAAGATGCCGAAGTCTTGGTGTGACATCCGCAACGGCTCATCTATGCCCGAAACGGAGCCGACATGCCGGATCTTTTCAGCCCCTACACGCTCAAAGGCGTCACGTTGCGAAACCGCACGGTGATGTCGCCGATGACCATGTACAATTCAGTCGATGGCAAGCTCGACGACTACCACGTGAGCTATCTCGGAGCTCGGGCGGCCGGCGGTTTCGCGCTGGTCTTCGGGGAGCAGATGGCGATCACGCCCGACGGTCGGACCACGACATCCTGCGCCGGGATCTGGAGCGACGACCAGATCGAGGGACATGCCCGGGTCTGCGCCATCGTCGAGCGGATGGGTGCCGTTCCGGCCATTCAACTCGGGCACACGGGCCGCAAAGGCAGCGAATTGCCGCCCCACCGCGGCACAAATGCCGAAGGGACCTGGAAGCAGCTCCCGCCCGAACATCCCGATGGATGGACCTGCGTGGCGCCCTCCGCGATCCCCTACGGCGGCGGCGGGCATGTCTATCCGGTGCAGGAGCTGACCGTCGAGCAGATCAAGGCACTGCACAAGGCCTACGCCGATGCGGCCGTCCGAGCACTCCAGGCTGGCTACAAATGGCTCGAGATGCATTACGCGCACGGCTATCTCGGTGCGAGTTTCTTCTCTCCGCTCGCCAACCAGCGCACCGACCAGTATGGCGGCAGTCTCCCCAACAGAGTGCGGTTCCACCTCGAAGCCCTGGACGCAGTGCGGGCCGTCTGGCCGGAAGAATACCCGCTGACGATGCGGCTCGGTTCCGACGACTTGAACCCGGCCGGCACCCAGTTCGACGACGCGGTGACGGCGGTAGGGATGATGAAGGAGCACGGGCTCGACCTCGCCGATCTGTCGCTCGGCTTCAACACCGACGACATGATCGACCCGCCGATGAACGAGGTCGGCTTCATGCTGAAGCGCGCGCGCCGGGTGCGCACGGAAGTGGGGATCCCGGTCGCGACGAGCTGGAACCTGGGAGTCCCGCGTAACGCCGATCAGGCGATCCGCGAGGAATTCATCGATCTCGTCATGCTGGGACGGCCGGCCCTGGCCAATCCGCACTGGCCGATCTGGGCCGCCCGAGAGCTCGAGCACGATGATCCATTCTCGCTGGTACCGAAGGATTGGGCTTGGTGGCTGCGCAATTTCCGGGGCCACGCGCCCAGCATCGGCTGGCCCGAGGTCAAAAGACCCGCGGCCTGATCTCGACCGGACCGGTGGTACCGGTTCGGCTTCCGTGTCTCAGACGATCGCCTTCGTCATGTAGACGCGCCGAAAGCCGTTCGCCACGCCTCGGTGTGTCTCGACGTAGCCCAGGCGGGCATAGAGCGCCACATTCTCCGTCATCGCCTCGTTGGTGTAGAGCCTGATGGAGGGGAGCCCGGCCGCAGCCGCGGCCCGTTCGGCGAAGTCCAGCAAGACGCGACCATAGCCCCGTCCTTGTGCGGCCGGGGCTATGGCGACGTTGTCGAGAAGCATCGCGTCTTGCTCCGGACGCAGGACGACGATCCCCCGAACCACACCGTCGGCGACGATGACGTGAACGCAGCCTTCTCGGGTCAGAGCATCGTAGTCGTCGAGCATGGGACCCGGTTTTCGACCCATGCGGGGAATGTAGGGGGAGTAGGCGGCCGCGACGATCGCCTCGATGGCAGGCCGGTCGGCACCGACGGCTGTGCGGATCTCATGGGTCATCGCGGTTCCGGGCTCATCAACGGTACGACGGAGGGTCCTGGCCGCTCGATCGGTGTCTCCGATGTCCTCATGCCACCCCGACCGCGGTCAGGTCGTGGAGGTGCAGGATACCGACCGGAACGCCGCTGCGGTCGACGACGGGCAGAACCGATCGCCGGTTGTCGTTGAGGATCACGAGGGCCTGGACCGCGAGGGCGTCGGGGCCGATCGTGATGGGTCGCGTCGTCATCACGCTCCGCACCGGCATCGCCATCAGTTCGGGTCCCATGTGGCGCCGCAGATCGCCGTCGGTCACGAGGCCCGCGAGACGCCCTTCCGGATCGATGACGCAGACGCAGCCGAACCGTTTGCCGGTCATCTCGACGATGGCTTCGGCCATGTGGGCGCCATCACGCACCTGTGGGAGACGATCGCCGCCGTGCATCACGTCGCGGACGAAGCGGAGGCGGGAGCCGAGCTTGCCGCCGGGATGCAGTGTCTGAAAATCATGGGCCGAGAAGCCCCGCGCTTCGAGAAGCGCCACCGCGAGCGCGTCGCCGATCGCGAGCTGCATCGTGGTGGAGGTCGTGGGGGCGAGCCCGTTGGGGCAGGCCTCCTCGGACCGGGGCAGCGTGAGGCAGAGGTTGGCCTCCCGCCCGAGCGCGCTCTCGGCATTGCTCGTGATGGCGACGAGCGGGATCGCGAAGCGGCGTGCATGCGTGATGATGGCCGCGAGCTCGGCCGTCTCGCCCGACCACGACAAAGCCAGAACGGCATCGGTCGACTGGATCATGCCGAGGTCACCGTGACTGGCTTCCGCCGCATGGACGAAGGACGCCGGAGTCCCGGTCGAGGCCAGGGTAGCGGCGAGCTTGCGTCCGATATGGCCTGACTTGCCCATGCCGGTCACGATCACGCGTCCGGAGAGTCCGAGCAGAAGGGCCACGGCGGCCGCGAACTCTCTGCCGAGACGCGTTGCGGATCCGGTCAGCGCTTGCTCCAGGGCCGCGATGCCGGCCCGCTCCAGGCGCAGCGTCCGCAGCGCCGAGCCGAGGGCGCCCCCGGCATCCTCGCTTTCGACCGGGTCGATGATGGCGTGTTGCGGCATGGGGTGTCGCTTATCACCAAGCCTCGGCTTTTGCACGGATCGATCGCCCGCTCGGCGTCCCCGACCTGCGCTGGCCGAGAGGTCGCCGGACCAGGAGGTCCGGTTGAAGATCCCATCCTGAGACATTCGCTCGGCCAATTCTAACCCCCCATTAACCATGCCGCCATAAAGTCCGATGCGTGTCCGAGCTGATGGAGAGGGCGGAAAGCGACGTGTCGTCATCGAACCGCCTTCCGGCCTCACCGCCCGCGCTGCTGCGCGCCGCTGGTGTCGCGGCCCTGTTGCTCGGAACGATGCCGGCGCTCGCGCAGGAGGCGGGAGGCCCGATCTCGACCACGATCCCCACCCTCAGGGGTTCGGTCGCCGGTTCGGACCAGCCCGATGCCGACCCCGCAGCCACGCCGGCCGATCAAGGCGCCGCCGGGGCCACGCCGCCCGGTTCCGCGCCAGCCGGGGCACCCCCGCCGAATGCGCCGGCGGACGGATCCGCGGCGGACGGGTCCGCCAAGGCGGTTCGCAATCGTTTCGCGTTTCCGAAAGGCACCGCCAAGACCGCCGACCGCACGCGCATTCCCCGGAAGGGGCCGCCGGTCCTGCCGCAGCTCCAGCCTTACCCGACAGCCGCGAGGCTGCGCGGCAGCGGTGCCGCCGTGGATACGATCGGGACCGTCGACAACATCAGCCCCCCGGTAGGTCCGGCGCCGAGCGTCGCGGTCCTGCCCTACACGGCCAGGCTCCGAACCAGGATCGAGGACAAGCCTTACGACGCCGTCGGCGTCGATGTCGGCTCGCTGCGTCTGACGCCCTTCGTGACCCAGAGCTTCGGCTACGACAGCAACCCCGATCAGGTTCAGACGGGGTTGAAGCCCTCGGCCTACAGCCGCACGGACGGCGGGCTCGGCGTGCTTTCGACGTGGTCGAGCAACGAGCTCAAGGCCGACCTGCATGGCGGCTACAACGATTATTTCAGCGATCCCCAGGCGAACCGCCCCGATGCGGCGGGGACGATCGACTACCGGTACGACGTCGATCACAGGACGACGCTCGACTCCGAAGCGCGTTTCGCCATCGATTCGCAGCGGATCGGGTCGCCGGAAGTCTCGAACACCGCGACCGACCGGCCTCTGATCTCGACCTTCGGCGGCGCGGTCGGCGGTGCCGAAACACTGGGCCGGCTCACGCTCGCGCTGCACGGATCCATCGACCGCACGGCCTACGACAACGCCAAGGACAGCAACGGCGTGATCGACGACCTCGCGAGCGAGAACTTCGACGATTACGGCGTCCACCTGCGGGCGACCTATGAAGTGACCCCGGTCCTCAGCCCCTTCGTCGACGTCCTCGTGGATCGCCGCATCCACGATCGCGAGGTCGATCTCTCCGGCTTCCGGCGCGACAGCGACGGCGTCATCGGCCAGGTAGGTTCGAGTTTCGAGCTGAACCGGCTCTTCACCGGGGAACTCTCGCTCGGCTATGGCGACCGGACCTACCAGGACAAGACGCTGAAGGACGTCACCGGGCCGGTGTTCAACGGCAGCCTCGCCTATGCGGTGACGCCGCTCACGACCATCAGTTTCCGCGCCGCGACGAGCTTCGACGAAACGACCGTGGCGGGGGCCTCGGGCGCCGAGTCCCGATCGGCGACGCTCGAGATCTCGCATGCCCTGCTGCGCAATCTCACGATCACCGGCGCGCTGTCCTACCTCAACACCGATTATATCGGGGTGCCGATCACGGAAAATACCCTGTCCGAGACATTGAAGGCGGAGTACCACCTTTCGCGCGCCCTGGTCGCGACGGCGACCTTCAACCACGAAAAGCTCGACAGCACCTCGGTCGGGTCGAGCTACGCGCAGGACGTCTTCCTGCTCGGTCTGAGGTGGCAGCGCTGATCCGGGATGGCGGCGGGGTGACATCCCGGCCGGGGAGGCGGTAGACAGTTGAAGCGTTCGTTCCGGAGCCATCATGCCCTTGCATTTCGAGCCGAGCGAGATGGAACGCCGCATGGCGCGGCTGAGGCGCGAGCTCGCTGCACGCCACCTCGACGGCATCCTGCTCTTTTCGCAAAACAGCATGTACTGGCTGACCGGTTACGACACGTTCGGTTTCTGCTTCTTCCAGTGCCTCTACGTCGGCGTCGACGGCCGAACCGCGCTGCTGACCCGCTCGGCCGATCTTCGCCAGGCTCGGCACACGTCGAACATCGCGGACATCCGGATCTGGAAGGACTCGGCCGAGGCCGCGCCGGCGCGGGACCTCGCCGCCATGCTGGACGATCTCGGTTTGCGGGGCCGCAGGCTCGGGCTCGAGTGCAACTCACACGGGCTCACTTACGGCGATGGTCTGAGGCTCGCCGCGGCCCTGGCCGGCCTGGTCGAGACGGTGGATGCCTCGGCCCTGGTTCCGGCGCTGCGGGTCACGAAATCGCAGCCCGAAATCGCCTGCGTGCGGCAGGCCGCGGCACTGTCCGACGCGGCCGACCGGGCCGCCGTCACGCTGCTCTCACCCGGCGTCGACGAAGGCCGGATCCTCGCGGCCCAGCACGATGCCGTTTTCGGCGGCGGCGGCGACGAACCCGGCAATCCCTTCATCATCGGCTCCGGCCCGGATGCCCTGCTGTGCCGCTCCAAGGCGGGGCGGCGACGGCTCGACGCCGACGATCAGATCACGCTCGAATTCGCCGGCGTCCATCGCCATTACCATGCGGCCGTGATGCGGACCCATGTGGTGGGACGACCCCGTCCGCTGCACCGCGGCTACCATGAGGCGGCCCGCGCCGCGCTCCTCGCCTGCGAGGCGGAGTTGCGGCCCGGACGGACGGCCGGCGACGTCTTCGCGGCTCATGCGCGGGTGCTCGACGGGCTCGGCCTGTCGCAGCACAGGCTCAACGCCTGTGGCTACGCGCTCGGCGCCACCTTCGCGCCCTCCTGGATGGATGCGCCGATGTTCTACGAGGACAACCCTTTCGTCATTGCGGCCGACCAGGTGTTCTTCTGCCACATGATCCTGATGGACTCGGCGAGCGAGACTGCGATGTGCCTCGGTCGGACGTCGCTCGTTGGACCGGAAGGAGCGGTCCCGCTCAATGTGGCGGACCTCGCCCTCGTGGTCGCCTGACGGCATCGGGCCAGCTTTCCGGCTCGCCCTGCGCGGCCCGGTGTGGACGAGCGACGGATCCATGACTCAGTGCGTTGTTCGTTGGACGTAACACTGATATGACGCGGCCCGTCGGGGGTCGGCAAGACGATCCGCGGACGTTCAGTTCTTCGATGGGAACTGGGATCTCGATCCACAGGCCGGTTTGCGCCGGTTTTGCCATTCAGCGAGGAAAACGCATGGCTGGAACGATCAAAATCCTTCCCGGGAACTCGAACTGGCCACTGGCGGAGGCGATCGCCGCCTACCTGCGCGTGCCGCTCACCAAATGCGTGGTCAAACGCTTCGCCGACATGGAGATCTTCGTCGAGATCCTCGAGAACGTGCGTGGCGAGGACACGTTCATCATCCAATCGACCTCCTATCCGACCAACGACCATCTGATGGAGCTGTTGATCATGACCGACGCGCTGAGGCGTGCGTCGGCGAGGCGGATCACGGCGGTTCTGCCCTATTTCGGCTATGCGCGTCAGGACAGGAAGGCCGGCCCCCGCACCCCCATCTCGGCGAAACTCGTGGCCAACCTCATCACCAACGCGGGCGCCGATCGCGTCCTCACGGTCGACCTGCACGCCGACCAGATCCAGGGTTTCTTCGACATCCCCACCGACAACCTCTTCGCTGCGCCCGTGATGGTGCACGACATCACGGAGCGGTTCGACTGTTCCAACGTGATGGTGGTGTCGCCCGACGTCGGCGGCGTCGTCCGGGCACGGGCGCTGGCCAAGCGCATCGACGCGCATCTCGCCATCGTCGACAAGCGCCGCGAACGGGCCGGCGAGTCCGAGGTCATGAACATCATCGGCGACGTCAAGGGCAAGATCTGCATCGTGCTCGACGACATCGTCGATTCGGGCGGCACCCTGTGCAATGCGGCGGACGCCCTGCTCAAGGCAGGAGCGCTCGAAGTCTATGCCTATTGTACGCATGGCGTGCTGTCGGGCGGTGCCGTGGCCCGCATCGCAGGGTCGCAACTCAAGGAACTCGTGCTGACCGATACGATCCGCGCCACGGAGGCCGTCCGCGTCGCCGGCAACATCCGGATCATGTCGATCGCGCCCCTGATCGGGGAAGCCATCGGCCGGATCGCCCAGGAGTCCTCCGTCTCGACCTTGTTCGAGAATTCCGCCGTGGCGGACGTCTATGCGGCGCCCCAGGCGCCTCCGATGCAGCACCAGAAGGGACCCGCCGTGCAGGCGGTGCCGCGCATCGTCCATTCCGGCATGTGAACGCACCGCCACGCTTTGTAGCTCTTGCGGTCCCGGAGCCTGCAGTCCAGATAGCGTGAGGGTCTCTGGGCACGATCGCCGAGACAGGGGGCTCGTGGGCGGGTAGCAGCATGAGGGATCTCGTCGACGTCGCCATCGTCGGGGCCGGGGCGGCCGGTATCGCGGCGGCCCGCCGGCTCATGCCGCATCGCGACCTGTCCGTCCTCGTCATCGAAGCCGCAGACCGCATCGGCGGACGCGCCCACACGGTCGAGGCCGTCGGCTCGGGCGCCCCCATGGATCTCGGCTGTGCCTGGCTGCATAGCGCGCTCACCAATGTTTGGACCGGGATCGCCGAGGACAGTGGCTTTCTGGTCGACCGTCGCCCCGCGCCGTGGGACGAGGGCCGCGATCTAGGACTTTCGGCGATCGATCGAAACGACTACGAAGAGGCGCTGAACGGCTTCTACAGCGGCATCCGTGCCGCAGCCGCACGCGGTCGCGATGCTCCGCTGTCGGATCTCGTCCCACCGAACAGCCGGTGGCGCGGTCTCCTCGACGCCGTCAGCACCTATGTGAGCGGGGCGGAACTCGAGCATGTCTCGCTCATCGACGCCGACCGCTACCAGCCGGGCGAAGGCGACGACTGGCGCGTCGTCGAGGGCTATGGCCGCCTCGTCGCCCACCACGGACGCGACATCCCCGCGGTGCTGAAGACGGCCGTGTCGGCCGTCGACCACTCGGGCCGCGATGCCGTCCGGATCGAGACGGATCGCGGTCCCATCCTGGCGCGCGCCGTCATCGTGACGGTGTCGACGGACGTGATCGCAGCCGAAGCCATCCGGTTCCGACCCGCACTCCCCGGCACCGTGGAGGCCGCTGGCCTCCTGCCTCTCGGGCTGGCCGACAAGCTCTATCTCGCGATCGACCGGCCGGAGCTTTTTCCGGTCGAGGGCTACTGCCTCGGTTCCGCCGCCACGGGCCGCACCGCCGCCTATCACATGCGGCCGTTCGGCCGGCCCGTGATCGAGTGCTTCTACGGCGGCGAACTGGCGCGCGACCTCGAACGCGAAGGCGAAGCCGCGGCATTGGCTTTTGCCACGTCCGAACTCGTGGAGCAGCTCGGCAGTGAGGTCGCGCCCGCGATCCGTCCGCTGCGCATGACGGCCTGGGGACAGGACCGCCACATCCGCGGTTCCTACTCCTATGCCAAGCCCGGCGGCGCCGCGATGCGG
This sequence comes from uncultured Lichenihabitans sp., assembly GCA_964252585.1. Taxonomy (GTDB): domain Bacteria; phylum Pseudomonadota; class Alphaproteobacteria; order Rhizobiales; family Beijerinckiaceae; genus Lichenihabitans. The sequence continues at coordinate 18,379 of CAXUOD010000064.1, forward strand.
TCGCGACTGGCGGAGCCGGTCGACGGGCGCCTGTTCTTCGCCGGGGAGGCGTGCTCGCCCGAGCGCTTCACGACGGCCCATGGCGCCTATGAAACGGGAATCGTGGCCGCCGACGCCGTGCTGGCCGGGCTGGCCCAGGCTCGGTCGAGGTCGGCGCTGGCCACGAGCTGAACGCCCGCGTCGAGCATCGCGCGACGCGCGGCTTCGAGCGTGGTACCGCTTGCCGTCGGCGCCCCGATCCCGCGGCTCGCATCGTCGATGACGAACACCTCGTAGCCCAGCGAACGCCCGTCCTGGGCAGACCAGAAGACGCAGAAATCGGTCGCGAGACCGCAGAAGAACAGCCTCCGGAAGCCGCGCTCCTTGAGCCAGCCATCAAGGCCCGTGCCGGTCGTGCGATCGTTCTCGCGGAATGCCGAATAGCTGTCGATCCCCGGCCGGAAGCCTTTGCGGAAGATCGCCTCGACGCGGGACAGATCGAGTCTCGGGTGCAGGGCCGCATTGGGGCTGCCGATGGTGCCGTGGTCCGGCCAGAGCGTCTGCTCGCCGTAGGGGAGCGCGATCGTGCCGAAAGGCACCCCGCCATGCGTCGAGGCGAAGGAGACATGGCCCGGGGGGTGCCAATCCTGGGTCGCGAAGGCATGAGCGAAGGTCCCGCTCAGCAGCCGGTTGATCGGCGCCATGACGGCATCGCCGTCGGGGACCGCGAGTTCGCCGCCCGGCATGAAGGTCGGCTGGACGTCGATGATGCCCAGCACGTCGGTGTCCTGGTCGATGGCGATCATGGGAGTCGGCTCCTGCGCGGGCGGCGCGGCCGGACGCGAGCTCATGGCCGGCCGCATGTCATTCCTTAGCAGTTTCTGCGAGGATGGGCCGCCCGCAACGGCTTGGATGGAGCTCCGCCATGGGACGTTTCGCCTCCGTGGCGGCCTTCTACGAGCGGTCGAGGCCACCTTACGGGCCGCTCTTCTTCGAAGCGGTGGCGCGTCGCCTGGTCTTGGGCGGGACCGAGCGCCTGCTCGATATCGGCACCGGGCCCGGGGTTCTGGCGCTCGGTTTCGCGCCCTGGATCGCCGAACTCGTCGGGGTCGATCCCGAGCCCGCCATGCTGGCGGCCGCGCGCGGTGCGGCAGACCGCGCCGGGGCGGCGTTCCGCCTGATCGAGGGTCGGGCGGAAGACCTGCCGGATGATGCGGGTCTGTTCGACATCGTGACGATCGGGCGGGCGCTCCACTGGATGGATCCCGCCCCCACGCGCGCGGTCCTCGACCGGGTCGTGGCACCGCGCGGCTTTGTCGTGATCTGCAGATCCTCACCCGTCTCCGACGGCCGAAACCCCTGGCTCGAAGCCTACGACCTCGCCCGCGGGCAGTGGGGCGAACCGGGATCGCGCGCGCGCCATGCCCTCGACCGTTCCGCGTTCTTCGCCGGCACGCGTTTTCGGTTCCGGGAGACGGTCTCGGTCGAGTTCGAACAGGATATCGCGGCGACGGCCCTGGTCGATCGCGTGCTGTCGATGTCGACCACGTCACCCGACGCGATCGGTTCGGATGTCGGTGCCTTGCGTGCCTCGATCGCCGCCGCACTCGATCCGTTCGCGAAAGACGGCTTGTTGCATGAAATCGTCGGGGCGCGCGCCGACGTGTTCGCGACGGCCGACTGACGTCTCTCTCGGCTTTGTAGCCTTCCCTCATCCCACCCGACTGCGTCGGGCCACCCTCTCCCGCCTGCGGGAGAAGGACACCACCACCTCATGCCGCGAAGGCAAACCGGCCGGCTTCGTCCCAGGGCCCGCCCCGGTAATGCCAGAGCCGCAGGCCCTGGAGCTCGCCCGCAATGGGCAGCACGTCCAGGAGCCGCTCCTGCGTGGTCCGGGCTTCGGCAGGCGTCACCTTGTTCTGGATCGTGACATGCGGCCTGTAGCCCTGCCGATCCTGCGCCGTGAGGCGGTCGCGCCAGTCTGCAGCCAAGGCTTCGCGCAAGGCGACGAGCGGCGGGCAGGTGACCTCGAGAGCCACGCCGCGGCCGAGAAAGCGTGTCCCCTCGATGCCGAACGGCAGGGCGCGATGCGCGCTGCTCAGCGCCGCGATGCGCTCCGAGACCGCCCGGAGGTCCTCTCCGGGAAGATGATGGAACAGCGTCAGGTGGGCCGGCACGCGGTTCAGCGCCGCCGGGAAGTAACGCTGCCGCAGCGCCTCCAAGGTCCGCGCGGAATGAGCGTCGAGCAGGGCCGTCATGATGAGAGGAGCGACCTCCCGTGGTTCGAATGGCGTAGACTGGTGCACGATCCCCTCGCTGGTTCGCCGACCCTCGGAGACCAAGATAGGGCAGGGAGGCCGATCGCCGAACCGGGAGCACGCTTTGCTGCGTCGAGACCACGTCGAACCCGCCGCCGAGACCGTCGAAGCGACGGCGCTCGAAACCGGATCGCTACCCCATGCCGCCGATGTCGCCGACGGCGAGGCCGTCGGGCAGCCGTCTGCGCCCGAAACCTCAGCACCTGTCGCGCCCGGCTATAACCGGGTCGGGAGCGGCCGCTTCCTGCGCGCCAGCCTCGCCCTGTTCCTCGCGGGCTTCTCGACCTTCTCTCTCCTCTACTGCCCGCAGCCGCTGCTGCCGACCCTGGCCCGCGCCTTTCGGGTCGACGCCGCCGCGAGTTCGCTCAGCATTTCGTTCAGTACCGCGGCCCTGGCCCTGTCCATCGTCGCCGCGGCGAGCCTCTCGGATCGCCTCGGCCGTAAATCCGTCATGATGGTCTCGTTGCTCGGCGCCTCGGGCCTCAACATCGTCGCGGCATCGGCACCGAACTGGCCGCTGTTCCTGTTGCTGCGAGCGCTCGAAGGCGTGGCGCTCGGCGGCGTTCCGGCCGTCGCCATGACCTATCTCGCCGAAGAGACCGACCCTGGCAGCCTGGGGCTCGCCATGGGCATCTATGTCGGGGCTACGGCGGTCGGCGGAATGGGCGGGCGCGTCATCACGGGCCTCGTCGCCGCCGCGGCCTCGTGGCGAGCCGCGGTCGCGACCATCGGGGTCGTGGGACTCGCCGGTGCCGTCTCGTTCCTGATGCTGCTGCCGGCGTCGCGCCATTTCCGGCCGCGCGCGACGGACCTCCGGAACCAGCTGAAGGCCTTCAGGGGCGCCGTGGCCGATCCGCGGCTCATCCTCATCTACGGGTTCGCGTTCCTGGTGATGGGCGGATTCGTGGCAGTCTACAACTACGCCGGATTTCGCCTGGAGGCGCCGCCCTACCGCCTCGACCAGGCGCAAGAAGGTCTGATCTTCACGCTTTACCTTCTCGGCACCGTGAGTTCCGCCCTGGCCGGCACGCTGGCGGATCGCATCGGCCGAGCCCCCGTGATGATGCTCGGCGTCGCTTTGTCGCTGCTCGGCGTTGCGTTGTCCCTGTTCGGCGCACTCTCGGCCGTGGTTCTCGGCATCGCCCTCGTCACCCTCGGCTTCTTCGCCGGCCATGGCGTCGCGAGCGGTACGGTCGGCCTCTTCGCGGGGCCGAACAAAGCCCAGGCGGCTTCGCTTTACCTCCTCAGCTATTATGCCGGATCGAGCCTGCTCGGCACCGCCGGGGGCTGGTTCTGGATCGCGGGCAGCTGGCCGGCCGTCGCGGGCTTCGTTGCCGCGCTGTTCGGCGGGGCCATCTTCCTGGCCGGCCTCCTTGCTCTGGTGCGCTCGCCCTGAGTCGGCGGGCGGCCGGTCAGACGAAGAGTTGAGGGTGTCGGAGCCGCAGCGTCTGGACCAGGGCCAGGGTCTTCAGGTCGACGAGCGCGTTGGCGTCGGCGAGCTGCCGCAAGGCGTCGAGCGAGACTTCGACCACCGTGATGTTCTCGTGTTCTTCGACGAGGCCGCCGCCTGCACTGGTGCGGTCCGCGACCGCGTAAGGGGCCAGGTAGAGGGCCATCCGCTCCGTCGAGACCCCGCACATGCTCCAGGTGTGGCCCGCGGGTTCCAGGGTGTCGAGCTTCACGCCGACCTCCTCGTGCGCCTCGCGCCGGGCAGCATCGGTGGCTTGCTCGCCCTCGTCGATGAGGCCCGCCGGGACCTCGACGAAATCCGACGTTTCGCCCTGGAACAGCACGGGCGCGCGCGGCAGCTTCACCAGCAAAGCGACACGCCGGTCCGGGTCGTAGGGAAGGACCGCGACGGCGTCGCCGTGATCTTCGATCTCCCGCTTGAACGAGACCCCGTCGTCGCCCGAGAGAGTAGCCACATGCAGCTTCGTCCATCCGTGATGAACGCATGTGCTGTCGAGGATGGCGACCATGGACTGCTCCGGATCCGTCTTGGACTGAGTGGCTTGCCGCCCCTCTGGGCGTCTACTGCATCGAGAGAGCGGCGGCGCGGTTGCCCGACCGCAAAGCACCCTCGATCGTGGACGGTAGGCCCGTCTGGGTCCAATCGCCGGCCAGGACCAGGTTCCGCCAAGCCGTTTCCGGTCCCGGGCGAAGCGCGTCCTGCTCGGGCAGGGCCGCGAAGGTGGCCCGCTTCTCGCGGATGATGCGGTAGGGCGGCAGCGCCTCGGGGTCGCCGCAGGTCACGCTCGCCACTTCGCGCCAGAGGCGTGCCGCCAGTTGGTCCTTGGGTGTTTCGAGAAACCGGTCGGCGTCGCTGATCGTGACCGACAGCCGTTCGGGAAAGCTGAAGAGCCATTCGGCGTCGCTGTTGATCATCCCGAGCATCACGGGAAAACCCGGCGGCGGGTCGGTCCGGAAATGGGCGTTGACGATGGAGCGGAAGGCGGTCGGGACCGTCAGGCCGGGAACGAGGGTCGCGGCCACCGGCGCCGTGACGGCCAGGATCACGCCGTCGCCGGCCTCCAACCGCACCGGCACGTCGTCGGCGAAATCGAGACACGCCACCCGCGTCTTGTCCATTTCCAACGCGCGCAGGCGATGGTCGAAACGCACCTCGACGCCGCGCGCCTTCAGGGTGGCCAGCGCCGGTGCGACGAAGGCCTCCGCGAGACCCTCGACCGCGATCAGCGGCCGGCAGGCCGCGCCCCCTTTGGCGAGACTCTCCCGGATCACACCGGCCGCGAGCGCGGCCGAGGACGTCTTCGGATCCGTGTTGAGCGCCGCCACCAGCAACGGATGCCAGAGCCGGTCGTAGAGCGTGCCTTCGCAGGTCATGACGTCCGCGATGCACTGGCCGCGGTCGGCACGGAGGAGTTTGCCAAGCGCAAGGTAGTCGTACCAGCGGGTCCCCGGCACGCGCCGCTGGCCCGAGAAGATCCACCAGGGCAGGGCGCCCGCATTCGGAACGACCTGCCAGCGCACGCCCGTCCTGAGATCGGCGAAGTCGAAGGCGCCGTCTCGCGGCCCGGTCAGCTTGTCCGCGGCCCCGATGGTGCCGATGTAGTCCCGTACCGCGACATTGCCCGACAGAACGAGGTGGTTGCCGTTGTCGATCACCTGCCCGAGCGTGGCGTCGTAGTAGGAGCGGCATCGGCCTCCGGCATGTCGCGCCGCCTCGTGCAGCACGATGCGCCGATGCCGATGGTCGAGCTTCAGAGCCGCCGCGAGCCCTGCGAGGCCGGCGCCGATCACATGTACGGTGCCTCCCATCAGAACAGGCCGTGCCGCAGCAGCGCGAGGAGCAGCCTGAGCTTGGGTTTTCGGACCCGCTTTCGCGGCGGTGCGAACCCCCGCTTTTCGATGGCATCGAGCACCGCGCCGTAGACGGCGGCCATCAGGCGGGGCGCCCGCGTGACCTTGCGCGGCTCGCACCTCATGATGGTCCAGGCTTCCACGAAATGCGCCCTGGCTTCCGCCAGGAGGGGCCGGCAGGCGCGTTCCAACGCCGGGTGGGCCGCCACGACCACCGGGTCGGTCGCCGAGATGCCGGCCGCCTCGAGGCTCTCGCGCGGCAGGTAGAGGCGGCCCATCGCGGCATCCTCGTCGATGTCGCGCAGGATGTTGGTCTTCTGCAGGGCGCGGCCGAGGTGGT
>CAXUOD010000065.1:0-24257 GCA_964252585.1 uncultured Lichenihabitans sp.
TCTGCCCGTAGGCGTGGTTGCGCATCGCCACGTCGTTCGGATGGTCGTCGTAGTGGACGGAGGCCACCGGCATGCCGTGCTTGTCCTTGGCGACCGGATCCAGCGTGATGCGGTTCGTCTCCTGCGGCATGTCCTCGCCGATGAGCCACATGCCCGCCATGCGGGGATAGGCCTCCATCGAGGTCGTGAAGGTGCGGCCCCAGGCGCCGGGGTTCAGGAATGCCGCCATGAAGGGAAGGCCGATCGAGATCGTTTCCATCTCGTACCCGCCCATGAACCCGCGTTGCGGGTTGAAGGCCGCCTCGTCGCGGATGATGCCCGCCATGGTGGTGCCCCGATACATGTGGACCGGCCGCTCGAAGATGCCGTAGACCGAGCCCGTCATGTGGCGCATGTAGTTGCGGCCGACTTGGCCCGACGAGTTGGCGAGCCCGTCCGGGAACAGGCTGGAGGCGCTGTTCAACAAAAGGCGTGGGCTCTCGATGGAATTGCCCGCCACCGCCACGACGCGAGCCTTCTGGCGCTGCGTATTGCCGTCGCCATCGACGTAGACGACGCCCGTGACCTTGCCCGATGCGTCATGCTCGATCTTCAGGACCTGGCTGTTCGGCCGCACTTCGAGGTTGCCGGTCGCCTCGCCGGCCGGGATCTCCGTGTAGAGCGTCGACCATTTGGCTCCCGACTTGCAGCCCTGGAAGCAGAAGCCGATCTGCTGGCACGAGCCGCGGCCCATGCGGGGCTGGGAGTTGATCGCCATTCGGCCGGTCGAGACCTCCTTGTAGCCCAGCTTGCGGGCGCCGGCCTCCATGACCTTGAAATTGTTGTTGCCCGGCAGGCCCGGAATCCCGTTCGTCCGAGTGACACCCATCTTGTCCTCGGCCTTGTCGTACCAGGGGTCGAGTTCGGCCCGGGTGATGGGCCAATCGAGGAGGTTGGTGCCTGGCATGTCGCCATAGGTCGATTTCGTCTTGAACTCGTGTTCCTCGAACCGCAGCGAGGCGCCGGCCCAGTGGACCGTGGAGCCGCCCACGGATTTCACGATCCAGGCCGGCAGGTTGGGGAAGTCGCGCGCCACCCGCCAGGAGCCCGAGGTGGTCCGCATGTCGGTCCAGGCGAGCTGAGCGAAGCTTTCCCATTCGTCATTGACGAAATCCTGGATTTCATTGCGCGCGCCGGCCTCCAGGATCACCACCTTGACGCCTTTCTGGGCCAACTCGTTGCCGAGTGTGCCACCGCCGGCGCCCGAGCCCACGATCACCACCAAGCTGTCGTCGTTCAGATCGAATTGTGCTTGTGCCATGAAGAGTTCCTCCGGTGTTTTCGGTCTCGCGTCTTGCTTGTTGTTGAATTGCGGGTGCCTAAACCTTGGGGAGCCAGTCGATGTCGTTGAAGCCGCGCGCCAGGTAGCCGCCGTACTCGGCCGATGACCCCTCGTAACCGAACTTGGGCCAGAGCTCGTGCTGGTTGTAGAGCGAGACGACCATGTCGGCCCGGACCTTCTTGAAAAAGTCGGTATGCTCGACGCCTTGGAGCAGGGTGACGCGGTCGACTTCCCACGGCACGTCCACATAGGCGGATCTGAAGCGGTCCTGCGCGTCCTGGTCGAGGCGCTTGACACCTTCGACGAGCATCGACTTCACCGCGGTGTCGCCGGCGGCCTTCTTGTCCCAGGGCTTGATGGCCGTGATGTAGTAGACGTCGCCGAGGAAATCGTGCGGGTAGATATCCCGCGCCATCTTCACCATCGTCTTGAGCTGAGGGGCCGACAGGGCCTGGCCGTCTTCGGCCCAGGCATCGGTGATGCCGAGCCCCGTATTGGCCGCGATGGCGGCTGCGGGAGCGGCACTGGCGGCACCCTTCAGGAAGGTGCGGCGACTATAACGGCTACGCGGATCGATCTCTCTCATGGCAGGTCTTCCTTTGGTCGGTGAGCCGGGCAGCGGGTGATCTTGCGCCGCCGCGTTCCAAGGCAGGTTTGAACTCAGCCGAAGCGGCCGCCCTTCTGGATGACTTCGATCTTGTAGCCATCGGGATCGGTGGCGAAGAAGAAGCGGGCAAGGGTCTTGCCGTCGTGCTTGAAGTCTCGAAGCGGGCCGGCCTCGAGGCGCTGCGTGGCGAAGCGTGCGTGTTCCGCATCGACATCGTCCACCACGACCGCGAGATGACCGTACCCGTCTCCGAGCCCGTACGCCTCGGTCCGGTCCTTGTTGACCGTGAGTTCGAGTTCGAACGGCGAGGACGGATGACGGAGATAGATCAGCGCGAAGCCCTCAAAGTCGAACTTCTCCGCCATCTCCAATCCGAAGGCGCGCGCATAGAAGTCTCGTGAGCGTTGTTCATCGCGCACACGGATCATCGAGTGGACGGGCTTGGCCATTACTTCAGCTCCTTGAGATAGCCGATGATGGCAGCCCTGACCTCGGGCTTGGCCTGGCGGTACGGCATGATGGCGCCCGGGACCATGGCTTGCGGGTTGGTCAGCCACGGGTCGAGATGGGACTCGTCCCAGGTCCAATCCGTCTTGGCGAAACCCGGCGAGTAATGGAAATCCGCGACCGATCCGGCCTTCCGGCCATAGACTCCGTCGAGCGTGGGACCTTGGCGTTTCGCATCCCCGGCGTGGATCGTGTGGCAGGTTGCGCATTGCCGCTTGAAGAGCTCCTCACCCGAGGGCGGCTGGCTTGCGGGGAGGCTCATCTGCGCTCGGGCGCCCGTGACAAGGATCAGGATCGACAGCGCACCGCCGAAGCTCCGACCAAAGGCGTTAAAGACCCTTTCCGGCATCGATCCTCCCCCGTTTGGGTTAGTCTAGAAGAGGTTCAGGATCCGAGGTGGTAGCTGGATGTTGCAAGACGGGGATTGACCATCGGCAGTCTCGGGTGTCCCGGTTACCCGTCTCCAAGTTGGCGGCCGGCCGACGACACCGCCCCGACGCCATGGCCGTGCCACCGGCTCTTCGTTCACTCCGGCGAACCGTCCGTGGCGAAGATATGTTCGCCCCAGACGAGGCGCGACGGATCGTCGAGGCTCCCGGCCGAGATCGAGATATGCCGGCCATGCGTCGGTGCCCAGAACAGCTGCGACCCGCAAGCCGAACAGAATCCGCGCCGCGCCCCCGGCGAGGACCGAAACCATTTTAGGCTTCGCCCGGTCGTGTCGAGATCCGTCGGAGCACAGGCCGTGTAGGCGCCGACGCTGGTGCTGGACCGTCGGCACATGGCGCAGTGACACGTCGTGACGGCCCGCAACGCGCCGCGGACAGCGAATCGGACGCGGCCGCAAAGACATCCACCGTGGCTTGGATCCTCAGCGCGTGGTCGGGCGTGCAGACCCTCTTTCATCTGGCTTCATCCCTCTTCGGCTTGACAACAGACTAACATAACTATATATCTAGTCATATAGTTGTTTTCCTTCAGGAGCAAGTCATGCGTCAATTCCTCCTTCACTGGATCGAGCGTGCCCGGATCATGCATGACCGCAGACATGCCATCGAGACGCTGCGTGCCTTGAGCGATCACCATCTCGCCGACATCGGGCTCGAGAGGGGCGACATCGACACTTACGTGCGACTCGGCTATCCGTGGCCCGTGATGACGTCCGCGCCCCGCTATGAGTTCGAAGCTTCGCTGCAAGGCTGTGGCTGATGGGTGAAGGCGCCGGTCTGGCGTTTGCCGAAGCGGCGCGTTGTCTGGCCGATCTCGGCCACCCGCAGCGGCTCGAAGCATTCCGCCTCCTGGTCCAGGCCGGCGAGGGAGGGCTGTCGGTGGGCGAGATCGAACGCAGCCTCAAGATCCCTCGGTCGACCTTGGCGCATCACATCGCGCAACTCGTATCGTCGGGCCTGGTGACCCAGACCCGCGAAGGGCGCGTGCAGCGCTGCCGGATCGCCCCGGAGCGCACACGCGCCTTCCTCAAGGTCCTCGGCGACTGCTGCGAGGGGCTGCCGGACCTCCCCGAGGATCTGCTTCGCGTCTGAGCCGAGGGAGCCAGTGTTGGAATCGAACACCTACGTGGGCGGGTGTCTCTGCGGGCGCTTGCGCTTCGAAGTCTCGGGACCGCCGAACCGGGTGACGCATTGCCATTGCTTTATGTGCCGCCGGCAGACGGGTGCGGCCGTTGCGACCTTTGCGGGTTTCCGCACCGGAGGAAGTTTCCGCTGGAGCAAGGGCAAAGCTGCCGTTTACAGATCGTCCGCTACCGTGAAGCGAAGCTTCTGCCGCCGCTGTGGCACGCCTCTGGCCTACGAGGCAGACTTCTACGAGAGCGAAATCTACCTAGCGATCAGCGCCTTCGACGAACCGGATCGCCTGCCGCCAGGTTCTCACGTCCACGTCGCCCAGAAGATCGCCTGGTTCGATACCGCCGACGATCTGCCTCGCTATCGTCATGCAGATCCGGACGCTCGAACGAAAAAGCCTCCGCCCTGATCGGCGAAGGCTCTGATGTACGTCGATCGCAAGTGCGTCCGATCAGTCTGAATCGGCCGTCGCCGCCTTGGGCTTCAGCACCATGCGGCCGCGATACATGCCGCTTTTCAGGTCGACATGGTGGGGGCGGCGCAACTCGCCCGAATCCTTGTCTTCGATATAGGTGGGCTGCTTCAGTGCATCGGCCGATCGGCGGAATCCCCGCTTCATCGGCGATGTTTTCCGTTTAGGAACGGCCATCTCGCTCTCCAAAACATTCGCGTGCCGCTCCGCGAAGACGGGCAGCCGATGCCGGTTCCTAACTGCAAACTCTCGTCGAGACCAGCCGATAATCGCGCAGGGCGCTGAGAATCTGCTGCAAGCCGATGCTGCGTTGAAGCGACGCCGCGCACCTTGTTGCAGCGCGGCAACGATTCTTATATCCCCTTGGCCCAGGCCGTCGATGGCCGGTCTCGGAGACGATCGAACGATGGCCGATGCGCAATCGGGTTCGGGAATGACGCGCCACCCGCGACCTTTGTCGCCACATTTGCAGATCTATCGGCCGATGCTGACCATGATGATGTCGATCGCGCATCGCATCACCGGGATCGCGCTCTACGCCGGAACCCTCATGCTGGCCTGGTACCTGATCGCGGCAGCCAGCAATGCCCGGGCCTTCGATACCGCGGCACGGTTCCTCGGCTCGTGGTTCGGTCTCTTGGTCCTGTTCGGCTTCACCTGGGCGTTGTTTCATCATTTGCTGGGAGGCATCCGGCACTTCCTCTGGGACGCCGGTTACGGCATGGACCATCCCGAGCGTGAATGGCTCGCGCAGGGAACGCTCTTTGGCGGCATCGGACTGACCGTGCTGGTCTGGGGCCTGGTCTTCGTGTTGCGCTGAGGAGCCTGCCCATGAGCAACAACCCTCATCACATGCGCAACGAGATGCGGCGCGTGCGCTATCTCGGTTCGGCGCGTTCCGGGACCACCGGGTCCTCGCACATGCGGCTGACCTCCCTGGCCCTCGTGCCGCTGACGATCGCTTTCGTGTGGCTGGTTTTGTCCCTCGTCGGCAAACCTTATACCGAGGCCTATGCCACCTTGTCGCGGCCGCTGCCCGCCATCTTGATGCTGCTGTTCATCCTGGCCGGCATCTACCATATGCAACTTGGAATGCGGACCATCATCGAGGACTACGTCCATGGCGAGCACACGAAAGATCTTTCGCTCGCGGCGAACCTGTTCTTCTGCATCGTGGTCGGCATGGCTTGCGTCTACGCCGTGCTGCGGTTGAGTTTCGTATGACGCATAGACCGGCTCGCGCCAGCCAGCCGGTTCCGGAGAGAATGTGATGGTCGAGGCATTGAACGGGAAGGCCGGAAACGGCAAGGCGGGACCGGCCTATCCGATCACGGATCATACGTTCGATGTGCTCGTGGTCGGAGCAGGGGGCGCCGGGTTGCGGGCCACAGTAGGCTGCGCCCAGGCGGGCCTGCGTACGGCCTGCATCACCAAGGTCTTTCCAACCCGCTCCCACACCGTTGCGGCCCAGGGCGGTATTTCGGCTTCGCTCGGCAATATGGGACCGGACGATTGGCGGTGGCATATGTACGACACCGTCAAGGGGTCGGATTGGCTCGGCGATCAGGACGCGATCGAGTATCTCTGCCGCAACGCGCCCGATGCCGTCTATGAACTCGAGCATTGGGGCGTGCCGTTCTCGCGCACCGAGGAAGGCAAGATCTATCAGCGCCCGTTCGGCGGCATGACCACCGATTACGGCAAGGGCACGGCCCAGCGAACCTGTGCCGCGGCGGACCGCACGGGACACGCGATCCTGCACACGCTGTATGGCCAGGCTCTGCGGGCGAAGACCGAGTTCTTCATCGAATATTTCGCCATCGACCTCATCATGGAGGAGGGACGCTGCCGCGGCCTCGTGGCGTTGAAGCTCGACGACGGTACCATTCATCGCTTCCGTTCGAACCTGACGATCCTAGCCACCGGTGGCTATGGCCGCGCCTATTTCTCCGCGACCTCCGCCCATACCTGCACGGGCGATGGCAATGCGATGTTGCTGCGCGCCGGCCTGCCGCTGCAGGACATGGAATTCGTGCAGTTCCACCCGACGGGGATTTACGGGGCCGGCTGCCTGATCACCGAGGGCTCGCGTGGCGAGGGCGGCTATCTGACGAATTCCGAGGGCGAGCGCTTCATGGAACGCTACGCGCCATCGGCAAAGGACCTCGCATCGCGCGACGTGGTCTCCCGCGCCATGACGATGGAGATCCGCGAGGGTCGCGGCGTCGGCAAGGCCAAGGACCACATCCATCTTCATCTCGAGCATCTCGACCCGGCGATTCTGGCCGATCGGCTCCCCGGGATTTCGGAGAGCGCCCGCATCTTCGCCGGAGTCGACGTCACCAAGGAGCCGATCCCGGTCCTGCCGACTGTCCATTACAACATGGGCGGCATTCCAACGAACTATCACGGCGAGGTTCTGACCAAGGTCAATGGCGACCCCGACAGCGTCGTGCCGGGCCTCATGGCGCTCGGCGAGGCCGCCTGTGTCTCGGTCCATGGTGCCAATCGGCTCGGCTCGAACTCCTTGATCGATCTCGTGGTGTTCGGCCGCGCCGCCGGCCTCAGGGCCGCGGACCTTGTGACCCCCGGCGAGAAGCAACTGGACCTGCCGAAGAACTCGGCCGATCTTGCGCTCTCCCGGCTCGATCGGTTCCGCCACGCCACCGGAGCCACACCAACGGCCGACTTGCGCATGAGCATGCAGCGCACGATGCAGAACAATTGCGCCGTCTTTCGCACCGGCGAAGTGCTCGAAGAGGGCGTGAAGCTGATCAACGATGTGTGGCGCGGCTCGGCCGACATCCGAACCACCGACCGATCGCTGATTTGGAACTCCGACCTCATCGAGACGATGGAATTCGACAACCTGATCACCCAGGCCGTCGTGACGATGGAATGCGCGGCCAACCGCGAGGAATCGCGTGGTGCCCACGCGCGGGAAGACTACCCTAACCGCGACGACAAGAACTGGATGAAGCACACCCTGGCTTGGCTTGATTCCGGCGCCCATAAAGTCACGGTCGACTACCGGCCGGTGCATACCTATACGATGACTAACGACGTGCAATATATCGAGCCCAAAGCTCGCGTTTATTGATGAGGGCAGGGCGACATGTCACTCAGTGTCGGCTTCGGGCAAAATCGACGAGGAGCGGGAAGAATGTACGCTATCGTCTTCGACTTCGACACGGAACTTTTCAAGAGCAATTACCCGAGCTCAAGTTGGAATAACGCTTACGCCGATATCAAGAGGTATTTGACGTTATGATGGTTCAGCTGGATGCAGGGTTCGACCTATTTTGGTGACGATCCTATCGATGCGGTACGCTGCGTGCGGGTGGTTCAAAAGCTCGCTAAGAAGTATGATTGGTTTACGCCGTCGGTCCGCGATATCCGGATGCGGATCGAGGAAAACAACGATCTGCGGATCGCGCTTGATGACGACGATGATTGATGTACCCGAACGCGTCTTGAACGGTTGGCCGTCGAAAAGAAGGACATAGCCGTGACTGATCGGCAACTCTCGTCTCTCTACGACGCCAGCATCCGCCCGACCAGCATCTGCGTACCGATCGACCTTAAGGATTGGCAAGCCACGCCCGACGACACCATGCGACGGGATGCCGTCGCGGGTCTCGAACGCGGCGACGTCGTGCTGTTCCCGCACCTCCCTTTCGCGCTCACGAGCGACGAGCAGAAGCTGCTCGATGCCGGCAGCGTCAAGGACGGCACCAAGACGGTGAAATACGATCCCGAAGCTGGGCGCGCCTGGGGCTATGCCGACACGGTTGATGCCGCGGCGGTCAAGTCCATGATGGGGCGTTATGCCGACGTCACCCGCCGGTTGCTCGACGCGCTCATCCCCGGCTATGGCGCCGCGCTGAAGATCGGCAATACGTCGTTCCGGCCCGTCGAGGCGCTGGGGCGCGACCAGTCGAAGCGCCACGACGACACCCGTCTTCATGTGGATGCCTTCCCGTCGCGCCCAACCCACGGCGAGCGCATCATGCGGGTCTTCACCAACGTTCACCCCGGCGACAAGCCGCGGGTCTGGCGCGTGGGCGAGCCCTTCGAGACGGTGGCGGCGCGGTTTCTGCCGAAGATCGCCGCACCATTGCCCATGAGCGCCAAGCTGATGCAGATGACGGGGATCACCAAATCGCTGCGCAGCCCGGCTGACCACTACATGCTGCAGCTGCACGACCGCATGAAGCTCGATGATGCCTATCAGGCGACCGTACCGCACCAGACGGTCGAGTTCGCGCCGGGCTCGACATGGATCGTCTTCACGGACCAGGTGTCGCATGCGGCGATTTCGGGCCAGCACGCTCTGGAGCAGACCTTTACATTAGCGGTCGATGGTATGGCTGATCCCGATCAGGCCCCTGTGCGCGTGCTGGAGCGCATGAAGGGCAAGAAACTGCACTAGTCGGGCTCAAGTCCGCATTTCAGGTTGTGTCATGGTTGAACTCGCTCTCCCCAAGAACTCGCAGATCAAGCCTGGCAAGGTCTGGCCGAAGCCGGCCGCCGCCAAGGCACTGAAGGAGTTCCGCATCTACCGCTGGGACCCCGACACGGGCGAGAACCCCCGGCTCGACACGTATTTCGTCGATCGCGAGGATTGCGGCCCCATGGTGCTCGACGGCATCATCTGGATCAAATCGAAGATCGATCCGACGCTGTCGTTCCGCCGCTCCTGCCGCGAAGGGATCTGCGGCTCCTGCGCCATGAACATCGATGGCACGAACACGCTCGCCTGCACCAAGGGCATGGACGAGGTTTCGGGTGCCGTTAAGCTGTACCCGTTACCCCATATGGAGGTCGTCAAGGACCTCGTGCCCGACCTCACGCGCTTCTACGCGCAACACGCGCTGATCGAGCCCTGGCTTCATACCGACAGCCCCACGCCGGAAAAGGAGTGGAAGCAATCGCCGCAGGCGCGCCACGCCCTCGACGGCCTCTACGAATGCATCCTGTGCGCCTGCTGCTCGACCTCCTGCCCGAGCTACTGGTGGAACGGGGACCGGTATCTCGGGCCCGCCGCTTTGCTGCAAGCCTACCGCTGGCTCATCGACTCCCGCGACGAGGCCACCGGCGACCGGCTCGACATGCTGCAGGATCCCTTCCGTCTTTATCGCTGCCACTCGATCATGAATTGTGCCAAGGCTTGCCCGAAAGGGCTCAATCCCGCCAAGGCCATCTCGAACATCAAGAACATGATGATCGCCCGGCAGAGCTGAATGCAGCCGAAGCTGCACAGACCTGCGCTCAGCGCACGTCAACCATTCGGCGCGATGCGCGCATCCATCCAGTTCCGCTCGCGTTAAACGCAGAGCGGTCGCCAGCCGATGAGGTCTATCCCTGGCTCGCGACGCGCAAGGAGTTGCGGACGATGAGTTACCAATCGAAGCGTGTCGGGTCGGCTCTACGCGCCGGCACAGCTCTCCTGATCGCGGTGAGTCTCGGTGGTCCTGTGCTGGCCCAGTCGGACGACGTCAAGCGCCCCGCCCCGGCCCGCCATCTCCGTGGCCCTCGCGCGACGCCGGTCCGCACAGCCGAACATCCGCTGACGATCCGGCGTCGTGTCGCGCGGCCGGTCGAAGTCGTCGCGTCTCCGTCCTTCGTCTACGAGGTCCCCCAGCATAGCTGGAACGATCCGCGCCTTTACTATTTCGGACCTTTCCGCACCGGCGGGGACGTGTTCTATGGGGATGTGGCCGGCAACCCGATCACGCGCGGCAATGCGCAACTCGGCCAGATCGCTGGGTATGGCCCGGCCAACGGTGGCTTCGGAGGGCCGCATTTCGACGCCGTCGGCGGGTTCCACAACAGCCCCGGACCGGACGCCGGGATCGATGCCGATTATGCGTCGGGCAGCCTGTCACGGCCGGACTACGGCGACGTGACGCCTCGCTATGCCAGCGTCAAAGCGCGTGTCGATGCCCTCGACGAAGGCGTAGTGCCCCGCAGTGCGGATTACATTCCGACCAGTGACCGGTTGTCCGGGCGCCGCATGGTGGCCGAGGGCCGTAGCAATGCCTCCTTCGAAGAGGCGAAGGCCCGTTTCGCGGCCCCCATGGCTCATTCGGATCCGAACGAGGGCCTGCCGGGGGATCAGCCCTTGCCGAGCTTCGGCGATTTCTGACCCGATACGAACAGCGGCGTCTACAGCTTGCCCATGACATCGCCGCGGAAACCGTAGACTTCGCGCGCGCCCGACAGGGCCACCAGCGTGACATCGCGACTTTGGCCAGGTTCGAACCTGACGGCGGTCCCGGCCGGGATGTCGAGGCGGAAGCCTCGAGCCAAGGGCCGCTCGAACCTCAAAGCGGGGTTGGTTTCGAAAAAATGGTAGTGCGACCCGACCTGGATCGGCCGGTCTCCCGTGTTCTCGACTTTGAGGGTCACGGTCTCGCGGCCCTCGTTCATTACGATGTCGCCTGGAGCCGCCAAGGCCTCGCCTGGGATCAGGGTATCGTCCGCGCCACGGATCGGATGATGCACGGTGACGAGCTTCGTACCATCGGGGAAGGTCGCCTCGACCTGCACGTCGTGGATCATCGAGGCTACGCCTTCCATCACCTGCGACGCATGAACGACCTGGGCGCCGGCCTGCATAAGGTCGGCGACGCTGCGACCGTCGCGCGCTCCCTCGACGACGAAGTCGGTGATCAGCGCGATCGCTTCCGGGTGGTTCAGCTTGACGCCGCGCTCGAGCCGCCGCCGCGCCACATTGGCCGCCATGGCGATGAGCAGCTTGTCTTTTTCGCGCGGCGTCAGGTTCATGGGCGGGTCCTCGCTTGGGCCGATCACGACCAGAGGCGGGGCAGGGCGCGGCCCCGCAGGCTGGCCAGCAAGGCCACGATAGCGGCCCGAAGCCGCTCTGGCGAGGGCGAGGTGGCGCGCGCCACCAGTAAGCCGTTCCAGGCGCTGGCACCCGCGGTCACGTCCGTGCTCGTGAGAGCCAAGCGAGACGCGTCGATCGCCTGCTCCGCCTCGGGCGAGACGAGCACCACGGTGGCGCTGGCTCTGGCGCCCCCGCCCAGCGCCGGCCTGTCGAGCAGCTCGTCCGGTCGGCCTTTCAGCGCCAGCTCTTCGGCCAGCACGAGTCGGCCCCCGCGGCGGATCCGCCAGCGGTCGCGCAAGAGGCCGTCCCGCATCGTCTCTCCCATCGCGAGGCGCCCGAAGACCAGCATCTCCGCCATCAGCAGGCGGCCGCCAGGCTCGAGCGTGGCCGAGAGCTGGCGGTCGAGCTGCGCGCGGTCGAACAGGATGGTCTCTTGTGGCAGCCATTCCAGGCTGGCGCCGGCCGCTACGGTGAGACCGACGTCGATGCGGGTGCCGACCGCCGCGTCGAGCGCCATCGGGGTGCCGTAGATCTTCTCGGCCGCCGTGGTGGTGAGCGTCACCGAGGCATCGGGCTCGACCGCGAAGGTGAAGCGCGCATGGTCCCCTCCGGCCATACCGCCGCCGGTGTTCACCATCACGGCCTCGCAGCTCGGGCCTCGGCTGCGCGGCATCCGCAAGCGATAGCCGCCGGTCTCGAAGACCTGGCGGATCTCCGTCCTGGCACCCGCTCGCCCAAAAACGCCGTGGAGTCGTCCCTTGGCACGGTTGGACGCGAAGAGGTGCTCGGGGGAGGGCGACGAACCAATGACCATCGACGGCGGTGTCGGTCTTTACGGGCCGCCGCGCAACCCCCGGAGGTTCGGGCCGTTGAACAACGCATGTCCGTCAGCCTCCGAGGCTCATCTCATGGTTTCATCGCCGACGACCTATCCGAGGGCCCGCGCGGTGGCGCGCGCCGTCCTCGCGGTCAGCTATTTCGGCGTCGGGATCGTACATCTCACGGCTCCTGATAAGTTCCTGCCCATCATGCCGGACTGGGTCCCCGATCCCCGCGATGTCGTGCTGGCGACAGGCGTCTGCGAGGTGGTGGGATCGGTGGCGCTCTTCACGCCGCGCCTGCGGCGTGCCGCCGGCATCGCGTTCGCGGCCTATGCGGTCTGCGTGTTCCCGGCCAACATCAAACACGCGGTCGACGGGATCGTCCTGCCTTCGATCCCGAATTCGTGGTGGTATCACGGGCCGCGACTCCTGTTTCAGCCTGTCTTCGTTTGGTGGGCGCTGTGGGCATCGGATGTGATCGATTGGCCGTTCGGACGCGCCGCAAGGGATGCCGCACAGCTGCGGGCTGCGGCGCCGCGGCTTGACGCCACCCGGGAAAGGCGTTTGTAAGAGCCTCGTCGGTCGCCCCGGCCCAGTTTCCGGCGGCTGATCCTCTCGGCCCTTTCGGGGTCAGTGTTCGGGGAAGAGCCGTGAGCAAAACGACCAAGCGGTTCGTTAAGGGCATGGTGGCCCTGGTCCCGCTTTTCTACTTCTTCCCTAGATTCACGTTGTTCTACGTTGCCTGCGGGCTCTATGACGTTTCGCGCAACAGCAACCTCGGCCTGCCGCTCGTCAGCCAGTATTTCTTCGGCAACGGTTTGCTGACCTGGCTGCTGTCGCCGCTGAACATCCTGCTCGATCTCATTTCGCTGCCCTTCGTCAACAAGGGTATCTATCGGCTCGAAGACCTGCCTCCCGGCCATCAGGAGGAGGTCCGGCGGCTGATCGAGTCGGCGCATCGCCAGCAACTCGTCGAAAAGCTTCAGGCCGTGGCGCAAGATCAGAAGCGCAGCATGTTCTTCTTCAAATGGTACGGCAACGACGTGAAGACCGTCGTCGACGTGCCGGCCTTCCACGACGATTACCGCTTCATCAAGACGATCGGCGTGTCGGTGTTCAACAAGAAGCAGTCGACCTCCGCCCATTTCGGCCCGGTCCGCGCCATGCTGCGGGTGCTCTACAACATCAACGACATGAAGGACGGGTCCGCCTACATCCAGGTCGGAGCGACCGAGCACTATTGGAATCGCGACAAGCTCTTCATCTTCGACGATACGCTGTTGCACCAGTCCTTCAATAAGTCCGATCAGGCGCGCTACTGTCTGTTCGTCGACATCGTACGGCCGACCGCCATTCCGGCCGTCATCGGGTTTACGGTCAGCGCCATCAGCCGGCTGATGTCGGCGGGGGGAAGCGCCGTGTTCTACAGCAACTGGAAGGTGTTCAAGAGCTGATCCGCAGCGGCTCTGCCATAGCACTGCCCTGCCCTCGCATGATTCCCCTCCCGCTCCGGGGAGGAGACCGGTCTGCGGTACTCCGAGTCGCTCGCGGATGTTGCCGGCATTCAACGGTTCTGTTATCCAGCGGTGAGCGATGATGTGCTTCGGGTCCTTCTAGGATTCGGGGCGCTTTCTCGTTGAGAACCAGTGGTGTCCCGTGCCGGTGCTGTGCGCCGGCCTGCCCTTCGAGGCAGTCGAGCTCCGACCAGGAGTCTCGCCGGTGCGGAACGCCGTCCAGCAACGCCAACCGCCGGTGCCGCCCGAATACGGGCCTCAGGAGACTCTATGTCCGCAGTTGTTTCATCCAGCGCGCCCACGCGCGATGATTTCGCCGCTTTGCTCGATGAGAGCTACGGCAAGAACGAAGCTTTCGAAGGAACGGTCGTCAAGGGCCTCATCGTCGCCATCGAAAAGGATGTCGCGGTGATCGACCTCGGTCTCAAGACCGAAGGGCGCGTTGCGCTGAAGGAATTCACGAACAATGGCCGGGACGAGTTGCCCGGCGTCGGCGACGAGGTCGAGGTCTACCTGGAGCGCATCGAGAATGCGCTCGGCGAGGCCGTGATCTCGCGCGACAAGGCGCGCCGCGAGGAGAGCTGGGTCAAGCTCGAGAAGGCTTTCGAAAAGCAGGAGAAGGTCGAGGGCATCATCTTCAATCAGGTCAAGGGCGGCTTCACGGTCGACCTAGACGGCGCCATGGCGTTCCTGCCCCGCAGCCAGGTCGACATCCGCCCGGTCCGCGACGTGGCGCCCTTGATGGGCGTGCCACAGCCGTTCCAGATCCTCAAGATGGATCGCCGCCGCGGCAATATCGTCGTGTCGCGCCGCACGGTGCTCGAGGAATCCCGCGCCGAGCAGCGCCACGAGATCGTGGCCAACCTCGAAGAGGGCCAGGTGATCGATGGGACGGTGAAGAACATCACCGATTACGGCGCGTTCGTGGACCTCGGCGGCATCGACGGCCTCCTGCATGTCACCGACATCGCCTGGCGTCGCGTCAACCATCCGACCGAAGTGCTCAGCATCGGCCAGACCGTGCGGGTCAAGATCATCAAGATCAACCACGACACGCACCGCATCTCGCTCGGCATGAAGCAGCTGCTCGACGATCCGTGGCAGGGCATCGAGGCCAAGTACCCGATCGAGGTGAAGCTCAGCGGCCGCGTGACCAACATCACCGACTACGGCGCCTTCGTGGAGCTGGAGCCGGGGATCGAGGGCCTGATCCACGTGTCCGAGATGTCCTGGACCAAGAAGAACGTCCACCCCGGCAAGATCGTCGCCACGAGCCAGGAGGTCGAGGTGCAGGTGCTCGAGGTCGACGCCGTCAAGCGCCGCATCTCGCTCGGCCTGAAGCAGACCCTTTCCAATCCTTGGGAGAGCTTCGCGGAGCGGTTCCCGGTCGGCACCGAGGTCGAGGGCGAAGTCAAGAACAAGACCGAGTTCGGCCTCTTCATCGGGCTCGATGGCGATGTCGACGGCATGGTCCACCTGTCCGACCTCGACTGGAACCGTCCCGGCGAGCAGGCGATCGAAGACTACAAGAAAGGCGATGTCGTCAAGGCGCAGGTGCTCGACGTCGACGTCGAGAAGGAGCGCATCTCGCTCGGCATCAAGCAACTCGCCGGAGACCCCTTCGTGTCCAAGGCCGGCGAGGAGCCAGGTGCGGCCGGCGACCTGCGCAAGGGCGCGATCGTCACCTGCGAGGTGATCGACGTGAAGGAGGGCGGCATCGACGTCAAGATCGTCGGCACCGATCTCACCGCCTTCGTCAAGCGTAACGAATTGGCGCGTGACCGCAACGACCAGCGTGCCGAGCGCTTCGCAGTGGGCGAGAAGGTGGATGCCCGCATCACCCTGTTCGACCGCAAGGCCCGCAAGGTCTCGGTCTCGATCAAGGCGTTGGAGATGGCCGAGGAGAAGGAAGCCATCGCCCAGTATGGTTCGGCCGATTCCGGGGCGTCGCTCGGCGACATTCTCGGCGCCGCCCTCCGGGCCCGCACCGAAGGCGACAAGAAGTAAGGCGGTCGCGCCTTCTGCAGGAGACGATATGAAGCCCGCGCGGGCTACCGCGCGGGCTTTTCTTCGGCGGGTGCGAGAGGACGTGGCATGTGGCGAGGCCTGCGAGAGTTTGCCTGTCCTGCGCCGGTACGGCGATGCGCGCCCGTTTCAGATCCTGTTGTCCCTTGATACTGCGCCACGGAGATCAAAGGCCGTCCCGCCGCAGCGTTCTCCGCTGGGGTGTCGCTGCCGCGAGCCTGCCGCTTCCGCTCTGCAGGGGCACGGGACAGGCCGCCGCCGCGACCGCACCTCCCAGGTTCTCGCGCGGCATCAACGCCTGGCCGTGGTTGGTGATGCCCTTGGCCGACCCGCCGCCGGGAGAGGTCTATCGGTTCTGGCCGCCCTACAACCCGCGCCGCCCGGTCCCGACCCGATCCGATCTTTCGGCACTGGCCGCGGCGGGATTCGATTTCATTCGTCTCGCTGTGGACCCCGCGCCTTTTCTCAATGCCCAAGACCTCCCGGCCTCGGACCAGTTCGAGCGGCTGTTTCAGATGCTCCTTGGCGCCGTCCGCGAGGCGAGCGCCTCAGGTCTCGGAGTCATCGTCAACGTGCAGCCGGGCGGGTCACCCCGGTGGGCTCCGGATCTGCTGTATGGTCGCGACACCGACCCGGCCACGTTCGAGAGCTTCGTCAGGTTCATCGGCACGCTCGCCCACCGGCTCGGCGGTCTTTCCATGACGCGGCTGGCGCTGGAACCCGTCAACGAACCGTCGCAGGATAGCACTTCTGCAGAAGGCGCGGACGACTGGAACCGGAAGCACACCATTCTTCTCGCGGCCGCGCGGGCTCAAGCGACGACGCTGACCCTGGTCGCGACGGGTGCCTCGGGCAGCGGTCCGCGGGGATTGCAGGCGATCGACCCCGAGCCCCTGATCACCAGGTTCGAGCCGCTCCTGTTCACATTCCACTTCTACGAGCCCTACCTGTTCAGCCACCAGGGTGCGCCCTGGGCCGCGGTCGGGTCGCAGCTGCATTACCGTTGGCTGAACGACGTGCCCTGGCCCGCCGCCACCGGCTCGCTCCAGGCGACGCTCGCGGCCGTCAAGGCTCGCATGGCGGCCGATCCGCTGACGACATCGGAGCAGAAGAGGGAAGCCTACAAGCTGATCAGCCGTTTGATGACGGACTATTTCGACGGGAACGTCGCCCGTCCTTACCTCAACGCCTTCCTCGACGGCGTTTCCGATTGGGCAGGGCGGCACCGCATCGGCTCCGAGCGCATCGTCATGGGCGAGTTCGGCGCCTTGAAAAGCACCACGGATCGGCTGGATACCTGGGAGGCTGCCCCGCAGTCGGTGACAGGCGGCCCTTACGTGGCGGCCCGGGCGATGGACCGGCTGCGTTATCTCGCCGACGTTCGCGTCACGGCGGAAGAGCATGGGTTCGGCTGGGCGATGTGGACGCTGTTCAACCCCGGCATGGGGCTCATTCCCGACGAGGCCGCCCACCGGCTCGACCCTGGAGTCCTGGCGGCCCTGGGCCTTGCCGTTCCTTGAGGCTGGTTCGGCGCCGCGACATCCTTCGGGTTGAACCCGGGCCAAGGTCGCCGTAGTGAAGGCCCATCGGGGGAGGGAGCCGCAAGGCTTCCTCCCCGCTGTTTTGAGGAGACGTCATGCGGGCGGTCGGGATCGATTTCGGCACCACCAACAGCGCCGTCGCGGTCGTCGAGGATGACGGCGAGGTCAGAAGCCTATCCTGGCCGTCCGCCGCCGGCCCGGTCGGCGTGTTCCGCACGGCTCTCGCGTTCTGGAGCGAGGGCCGGGCGCCCCGCGCCGTCGTCCGCACGGCCGGAGGTCCGCAGGCGATCGAACAGGCGCTGTCCGGGTCCGGGCACGGCCGCTTCGTCCAATCCATCAAGACCTACCTCGGGAGCCGCGCCTTCTCGGAAACGCGCCTTTACGGCAAACGCTTCACGATCGAGGACTTGGTCTCGATCTTTCTCGGCCACCTCGTGCCTGACCGGAACGCGATCCTGGGCTGCTCGGGGACGGTTCCCGGGATCGTGGCGGGCCGGCCCGTGGTGTTCGCGGGCGAGCATCCCGACGAGTCGCTCGCGGTCGCGCGGCTGGCCTCTGCCTTCGCCGACGCCGGGTTCGGTGCCGTCGACCTCGCCTACGAACCGCTTGGCGCGGCCTATTGGTATGCCCGCCATCTCAAGCGCGGGGAGACCGTGCTGGTGGCCGATTTCGGGGGCGGGACAAGCGATTTTTCGGTCATCCGCTTCGAGCGCCAGAAAGGGAGGTCCCACGCCGTGCCTCTGGCTCACGGCGGCGTCGGTATCGCGGGCGACACCTTCGACTACCGGCTGATCGACGCCTATGTGGCCCCGCAGCTCGGGAGTGGTTCGCATTACCGCTCCTTCGACAAGGTCCTGCCGATCCCGGCCTATATCCATGCCGCCTTCAGCCAGTGGCATCACCTGTCCTGGCTCAAGGCCCCGCAGACGATGAACGAGCTGAAGAAGCTGGTCGCGGCGAGCGACGATTCCGTCGCGATGGCGAAACTGATCGACTTCATCGACCTCGACCTCGGCTTCGAGCTCTATCAGGCGATCAGCGGCCTGAAGATCCGCCTGTCCGACGTCGAGGTGGCGCAGCTCGATTTCGATTGTGCGGGCATCAGGCTCTCGGCCGAGGTGACGCGCGGCGAATTCGAGCGGCTGATCGCGCCGGACCTCGACCGCATCGCGGCGGCTGCCGATTCCACGCTGGCCCGCGCGGGGCTTGCCACCCGGGACATCGACGCGGTCTTCACGACGGGGGGTACCTCGCAGGTCCCGGCGGTGCGGCGGCTCTTCGTCGAACGCTTCGGAGAGGACAAACTGCACGCGTCCCATCCGCTGCAATCGGTGGCGTCGGGCTTGGCCCTCTATGCGGCCGACCGGGTCCGGGACCGCGCCGCTTGACCCCGTGCGGCTTGCGCGGGTCGGTTGCGCCCATTAAGGCTTCGGTCCCGATCAGTGCCGGCGCGGAGTGCATCCCCTATGTCGATGTCTTCAGGCTCTACCGCCGACTACCTCGTCGATCGCCGCCGCCTGCGGCGCAAGCTGACCTTCTGGCGCTATCTCGCGGCCGCGATCGTGGTGCTCGGCATCCTCGGCCTCGCGGCCGGCGGCCGGGGGCGCCTCGCCGACGATCTTACGCCCCATATCGCCCGGGTGAGGATCGGTGGCCTCATCACCGGCGACGACGAGACGCTGCGGCTTTTGCGCGAAGTGGCATCCTCGAAAGCCTCGGCCCTGATCCTGCAGATCGAGAGCCCCGGCGGGACCACGGTGGGCTCCGAGCGGGTCTATGACGAGATCCGCAAGGTTGCGGCCAAGAAGCCGGTGGTCGCGACCGTCGACACGCTTGCGGCCTCCGGCGCCTATATCGCGGCGCTCGGTGCCGACCACATCGTGGCTTATGGCAACTCGCTCGTCGGCTCGATCGGCGTGCTGTTCCAATTTCCCAACGTGTCGGGCCTCCTCGACAAGATCGGCGTCAAGGTCGAGGAAGTGAAGTCTTCGCCCCTGAAAGCCGCGCCGAACGGGCTCGAACCCACGAGCGACGCCGCTCGCGCCGCCCTCGCGTCGCTCGTCTCCGACAGTTTCGATTGGTTCAAGCAGCTCGTGAAGACCCGCCGCAACATGACGGACGACGAACTGGCGGCGGTGGCCGACGGTCGCGTCTTCACGGGACGGCAGGGCCTGCCTTTGAAGCTGATCGACGAGATCGGCACCCAGGAAACAGCCGTCGCCTGGCTCGAAAGCGCCCGCAGCGTGAGCAAGGGTTTGCCGATCCGCGATTACAAGCCGAAGCCGCCCGGCGGCGTCTTCCGACTGTTCAGCATGGCGTCGGGCGCCGCCGATGCGCTCGGCTGGCCTGAAACGGGGCGCGTCATCGCGGCATTGAGCGCAACCGTGCGAGACCCTCGCCTTGACGGTCTCCTGTCGGTTTGGCAGGGTGCCGGAGGCGAGTAGGCCTCCCCGTGCGGGTATGCTGGCTGGCGTTCGCGTGACCGGGCTGTCGGCGCGGAGGTGGGGGCGCAGGTGATCAAGTCTGAACTCGTCCAGCGGATAGCCGAGAAAAATCCGCATCTCTACCAGCGCGACATCGAAAAGATCGTCAATGCCGTGCTCAACGGCATCACCGAGGCGCTCGTCCGCGGCGATCGCGTGGAACTTCGCGGCTTCGGGGCGTTTTCGGTCAAGAGACGGGATGCACGGCTTGGCCGCAATCCGCGCACCGGCACTCATGTCGACGTGGTGGAAAAGGCCGTGCCGTTCTTCAAGACCGGCAAGGAGATGCGCGAGCGCCTCAATCCGGACGACATCGCGTCCGACGCCTTGGCGGAGGCGCCGCGCAAGCGTCGGCGCGCGTGAGGCGCCGCGCCAGACCGAGGGGATCGAGATAACGTGAAGACCTTACTCAAGGCCATCGTCCTGGTGCCGATCGCGATTTTGGCGATCGCTTTCGCGGTCGCCAATCGGCAGGTCGTTGCCATTTCCTTCGATCCGTTCTCGGCCGGCGATCCGATCTTCGCCCTGGCGGCTCCCCTGTTCCTTCTCGTGTTCCTGCTGCTCTGCTGTGGGGTCGTGATCGGCGGTATCGCAAGCTGGCTCGGGCAGGGTCGCTATCGCCGGATCGCACGCCGCGCCACGGCCGAGGCCGAGGAGGCCCGCTCAGAAGTCGAGCGGCTGAAGACCGAACTCGACATCCAATCGCGGCGCAACCGCGAGGAGGCCCGTGCGGCGGCGCTCGTCGGAGCCGGGCCGATGCCGGCGCTGATGCTGCATAACGCGGGCTGAGACCGCTCGCCCTCGCGTCGCGTCGGCCGCAGAGCACCTGTTCCGGCGCAGACCTTCAGGCCGGAACGGCCCCAGACAAAGCGTAAAAGCCTGCGGCCACGAGGCCTGCGGCCGGCATGGTGACGATCCAGGCCACCACGATCCCCTGAGCCACATTCCAGCGCACGGCCGAGACCCGTCGAGCGGCTCCAACGCCCACGATGGCGCCCGTGATCGTGTGGGTGGTCGAGACCGGGATGCCGAAGGCCGTCGCGGCGAACAGGGTGATGGCGCCCCCCGTCTCGGCGCAACACCCCTGCATGGGCGTGAGGCGTGTGATCTTCGAACCCATGGTGTGGACGATGCGCCATCCGCCGAGCAGCGTCCCCAACGCCATTGCGCTCTGGCAGGCCAGGACGACCCAGAGCGGGACGTGGAAGGTGCCGCCGAGGAGGCCGTGGGCGTAGAGCAGCACGGCGATGACGCCCATGGTTTTCTGCGCGTCGTTGCCGCCATGCCCGAGTGAGTAGAGCGAGGCCGAGACGAACTGAAGTCCCCTGAACAGATGGTCGACCCGATGGGGGGTCGATCGGACGAAGCCCCATGAGACCCCCAGCACGAGCAGCAGGGCCAGGATGAAGCCCAGCGCCGGTGACAGCACGATCGCGGCCGTGGTCGCGATGACGCCCTGCCACACCACGGCGGCGATGCCTCCCTTGGCGATTCCGGCGCCGAGCAGACCGCCGATGAGCGCGTGGGAACTGCTCGACGGGATACCGAGATACCACGTGACGAGGTTCCACACGATGGCGCCCCCGAGCGCCGCAAAGATCACCCTGTCGTCGATGACCGCGACATCGACGATGCCCGATCCCACCGTGCCGGCGACGTGGAGGCCGAAAACCAGGAAGGCAACGAAGTTGAAGAAGGCGGCCCAGATCACCGCATAGCGGGGTGCGAGCACGCGGGTCGACACGATGGTGGCGATCGAATTGGCCGAGTCGTGCAGACCGTTCAAGAAATCGAACACCAGCGCGGTCGCGACCAGGACCACGACCACCAGCGGTGCGGCGCCGAGCAGGCTCAATGCATTCTCCCGATCACAGGTGTTCGACCAGAATGCTGCTGATCCGGTTGGCCACGTCCTCGAAGCGGTCCATGACCTTTTCGAGGTGGTCGTAAATCTCGGCCCCCACGATGAACGCCATCGGGTCGGCGCGGGACGCGAGGTAAAGAACTTTCAGCCCGCGATTGTGAACGTCGTCGGCGCGGCCCTCGAGCTCGATCACACGCTCGGTTAGCCCGTTCAAACGCGTGGCATTCTCGCCGATGGCGCGCAGCAGGGGAATGGCCTCGTCGGTGATCTCCGCCGCCTCGAGGATGATGGCGCCCATCTCCTGCATGGGGGGCTCGAAGACGCTGACCTCGAAGAGCTGGGCGGCCTTGGCGGTTTTCTGCATCTGGTCGATGGTGTCGTCGAGCGTCGTGACAAGGTCCTGGATGTCGCTTCGATCGAAGGGCGTGATGAACGTCCGTCGCAGCGCCAGCATGGCTTCGCGCGTCACTTCGTCGGCTTGTTCCTCGAACGCAGCGATCACCTTGGCGCAACGCGGCACGGCCTCACCCCCTTCGAGAAGTCCTTGCAGCCCTTTGGCGCCCTCGACGAGCGTTTTCGAATGGCGCTCGAAGAGGCCGAAGAAGCGATCCTCCTTGGGCATCAGCGCACGGAACCAACCCAGCATAAGATCTCCCAAAGGCCCGTTCGAAGGCGTTCACCCGCCCCTCTTAGCGACGGCCCCTCGGCTTGTCTGCCGTTCTGCATCACGCACCGGTTCATGGCGGCTCAAGGTTGACGGTCCAGGAGCGAGCAACGGGCGATTCGCGATGTTGTTCACTATATGTTCTTGACTTTGGGCGGCTGATCGGGTCTATATCCTTTCACTGCAAAGATGCGGTTCGGCCCGGAGCTTCTCGCTTCCGGGTTTTTTTATTGGGTCGCGGCCTTCTCTCCTTGGGGAGAAGGTGCCTGCGGAGCGACCGCATGAGGGGACCTCCCTTGGCCTAAGCTGACCCTCATCCGTCGTCGCTTTGCGTCGCCACCCTTGTCCCACAAGCGGGAGAAGGCACCCTCCTTTCGCTCTCGTCCCATATCCGCGAGCCTTCGCCATGCCTCCAGCATTCACGGGGGCTGTGCGCGACAGCCTGTCGAACCTCGCAGCCTCGCTCGGGGCCGGCAAGGACAAGGCGGCGAGTGACCGCTTCCTGCTGGTCGACCTCGATCGCGGGCAGGTCGAGGCCATGGTGCGGGGCGATTGGCTGGCCCGCAAGGTGGTCGACATCGTGCCCTATTGGCTCGGCTCTTCGAAGGGATCAGCCGATCGGGTGGATCAAATCGTCTCCATGCTGCACGAATCGATCGGAGGAAGTGCGGATGCACTGCGCCGCAAGGGTCGCGCATGAGCACGCCCTACCGGCTGAAAACCGGAAAGCACGGGGTGCCGGGGTGCCGCGACAACGAGTGGCTCAGCGCCGCCCTGATGTGCGCTTGGGCGCTGGTGCTGGCACTTCCCGGCGACAGTCTCGCCGGGCCTTCCTTCTCGGCCTTTCACCGCATGGGACTGACCGAGACCTTCTGGGCCTGCGTGTTCGGGGCGATCGGAGGGCTCAGGATCGCGGCGCTCTACATCAACGGCCGGTCTCCCCGCACTCCCTATGCGCGGATGATCGGCGCCTTCTTCGGATTCCTGTCCTGGGGCCAGGTGAGCTTCCTCGTCTTCGAGGGCACGATGGAGAGCCTGGGCGTGGTGCCGCCCGGTGTCGCGGTCTACGGGGTCATGGCGGTCGTCGAACTGCGGTCCCTCTATCGGGCGAGCTACGATGCCAGATATGTCACCCGCTGATGTCGCAGCGATCGTCGGCACATTCCTGGCCGCCATCATCACGGGCCTCGGTCTGAAGCGAGGCGATGCCGAGCGCAGGAGCCTGCCGGCCGCCGACCAGAGCCTGGCGGCCGGAGTTTTCGTCGGGATGGACGGGGAAACGCAACGCTCGATCCTCGAGGAGATCCGTGATCTGCATGCCGACATGGTGCGGTGGCGCGAGGAGGACGAGATCGCGCGCCGGGCCGACAAGGAGCGGTCGACCGACGAGCGCTTCGCCAAGGTCGAGGGCAACCAGGCCAAGATCGTAGGGCTGCTGCATCAACTGCGCGACGGCGATTCAGAGCGGCCGACGGGCCGGCGGTAAGATCGGCCGCGTGTATCCACGAGTGATTGTATACTAGGGATTGCGATCAGCCATCGCGCTTGACACGCGCAAACTTTCGTTTGCAGTTGAGCATCGCGGAAACAGCAGCCGAGGTTGCATTTGGCAACCTGTGGCCACTATATTAGGGTAGAGTACAATTGCTAAGTTGAATTCTGATCTGGGCAGTTAACGTCATATCCGCGCTGTTATGACGTCCCGGTGGCTTTCGCATTATGCAACGTTACTGGTGATTGGGAGAATGTCGGCGATGGATACCTGTAAGGCGGTTGAGATCGGCGCATTGAAGCGTCTCCTGGAAGAATGCCGCACTAAAGCAGCAGATCTTCAAATCGCCGATGTTGCTTATATTCTGATGATGGCGGAAACATCCATTGTCGAACACCTTGGCCAACTGAAAGAAGACGGAAACCAGGATTGCCCTTCGAGCTCCTCCGAGGAACCGAAGAGGTTGCGTCACTAAGCCTGTTCGCAGCCTTTGCCAGCGCTCGGGAACTGATC
>CAXUOD010000066.1:0-24223 GCA_964252585.1 uncultured Lichenihabitans sp.
TCGCGGCCAGGGGCTGCGCCCCGCCCATGCCGCCAAGCCCGGCCGTGAGCACCCAACGTCCCGCGAGCGAACCGCCGTAATGGCGCCGCCCGGCCTCGACGAAGGTCTCGTAGGTGCCCTGCACGATGCCTTGGCTGCCGATATAGATCCAGGAGCCGGCCGTCATCTGGCCGAACATCATCAGCCCTTCGGCATCGAGCTTGTTGAAATGCTCCCAGCTCGACCAGTGCGGCACGAGATTGGAATTGGCGATCAGCACGCGCGGCGCGTCGGCATGCGTCCGGAACACGCCGACCGGCTTGCCCGACTGCACCAGCAGGGTCTGGTCGGCGTCGAGCCGCTTCAGCGCCGCCACGATGGCGTCGAAGCTCGGCCAATCCCGCGCCGCCCGGCCGATCCCGCCATAGACCACGAGCTCCTTCGGGTTCTCGGCCACCTCCGGATCGAGATTGTTCATCAGCATCCGCATCGGTGCCTCGGTCAGCCAACTCTTGGCCGATAGGGTCGTGCCGCGGGGGCTGCGGATCTCGATGTCGCGATAGCGCGTGTTGCTGAGCATGATCTCGCCTTCCCGAATATGTCTACACATACTAGGTCGGCACAATCGGCCCGTCGAGACGCTGAGCCGAGAGCGATCACGCGAGGCCGATCGAACGGCGGAGGGCTAACAAAACCTCGGCCATCAGATCGGGCGCGATATGGCCCAAGGGTTCTGCATCGTTCACCTCGATGGTCGCGACCTTGCACACCCGGATGACCGATGGCGCTGGAAGGCCCGCTTGCCGGTAACCTGAGCCTAGCGACAGGTCGCCTGGCCAACCCCGTTTCTCAGCACTCGTGATCATCGCAACCCAGATCAGTCGCCCATGCTCACCGAGCCGGCCCGCCGAGATCACCAAGGCCGGCCGCCGTTGCCGCGTCGAGCGATCCGTATAGGGAATGGAACCCGGATATTGTCGCCCTGCTTAGAGCTCGGCGTAGGCTTTGCGGTCGGCCTCGCCGTCCCATTCGCTAAAGGTGACAAAGGGATCATCGACGGGGAGGGGTCGTGCCTTCATGATGGCGACCCGGCCCTCTTCGAGGACGTAGACGATCTCGTCGCAAGGCGCCCGCAAGCGCGGCGACAGGGATCCTTCAGTAATGTGGCGGCGGAGGCTCCGGTTCGGCAGGAAGGCGGCTTTCCGCGTCTCCGAGCCTGTCGACGAGTCGTCCGAGGTCGCGCCGCAGCGCTTGGAGCATGTCCCACTGCGCCGTGACGGTGGCGTTCAGATCCTCGATGACGCGATCCTGCTCGGCGATACGGCTTTCGAGCCCGTCGATACGATCGGTGAGGTCGGGCATCGGCGACGTCCTTCGGCTCCAGGGCTCATACCGGCCAAAGCGCCGACTGCAAAGACGGTGGGCCACGAAGATTCGAACGCAGGGTGCCGGCAGCGGTGGCCATGCCCGGCAGGGCTTCGCCCAGGCCAACACGCACGTTCCAGGAGCGTCCGGCAGGGCTGACCAGTCGCGTTCCTGCGTCAAGCCGCCGAGGTTCAGGGGTTTCCGTGATCCAGGTGGGCGACGTGCTGATCGTCGGGCCGCCATCATCGCTTGGCAGCCGGCA
Source organism: uncultured Lichenihabitans sp. (assembly GCA_964252585.1). GTDB lineage: Bacteria > Pseudomonadota > Alphaproteobacteria > Rhizobiales > Beijerinckiaceae > Lichenihabitans. The sequence continues at coordinate 1,607 of CAXUOD010000066.1, forward strand.
TCCTCGGTGCCTGCTCGAGTTGCTGACCAGCCATCGCGGCCTGCGCTCGACGACATGCCGGATGGCCTTCCCTCGTTTGCGTTGACGCGTTTCTCTCCGGCGCTTTACTCGCTTCCGATGATTCGCTAGCGTCTTCCGAAATCGCGGCCCCGGTCACCGTCACTGGTTTCACGGGGCCTTTTCACGTTCGAGGACACGCTGAGACATGGCCAACGTCGTCGTGGTCGGCGCCCAATGGGGCGACGAGGGAAAGGGCAAGATCGTCGACTGGCTGTCGACCGAGGCCGACGTTGTCGTGCGGTTCCAGGGTGGTCATAACGCCGGCCATACGCTCGTGATCGGCGGCAAGGTCTATAAGCTCGCGCTGCTGCCCTCGGGCATCGTCCGACCCGGTAAGCTCTCGGTGATCGGCAACGGCGTGGTGCTCGACCCCTGGCATCTCGCCAAGGAGATCGAGACCTTGCGAGGCCAGGGCGTGCCGGTGTCGCCGGACAACCTCAAGATCGCCGAGAACGCCACGCTGATCCTGCCGCTGCATCGTGAGCTCGATGCCCACCGCGAAGCGGGAGCCGGCACCGAAGGCGCCATCGGGACGACGAAGCGCGGCATCGGCCCGGCCTACGAGGACAAGGTCGGCCGCCGCGCCATCCGCGTGAGCGACCTCGCCGAACCTGCATCGCTGGACCTCAAGCTCGGCCGCCTGATGGCACATCACGAGCCGCTGCGGCGCGGCCTAGGTCTGACGCCTGTCACGGGCCAGGAGATCAAGGCTGAACTCGAAGCCATAACGCCGGCCGTTCTGCCCTATATGGCGCCGGTTTCGGCCATCCTCGAGGCGGCACGCCGGTCGGGCAAGCGGATCCTCTTCGAGGGCGCGCAAGGCGCGATGCTCGACGTCGACCATGGAACCTATCCGTTCGTCACATCGTCGAACACGGTCTCGGGCGCCGCCGCGACGGGCTCCGGCCTCGGCCCGGGTGCCATCGGCTTTGTCCTCGGGATCGTCAAGGCCTATACGACGCGGGTCGGCGGCGGCCCGTTCCCGACCGAGCTTCACGACGAGACGGGGCAGTCGATCGGCGACAAGGGCCGGGAATACGGCGTCAATACGGGCCGCCGACGCCGCTGCGGCTGGTTCGACGCCGTGCTGGTCCGCCATGCCGTCCGCACGAGCGGCATCACGGGCCTCGCCCTGACGAAGCTCGACATCCTCGATGGCTTCCCGGAGGTGAAGATCTGCACGGGCTACAGGCTCGACGGCGCGGCGATCGATCGCCTCCCCGCGAGCCAGGCGGCCCAGGACAGGGTCGAGCCGATCTATCAAGTCTTCCAAGGTTGGGACGGAACCACCGCGGGAGCCCGATCCTGGGCCGACCTGCCGGCGCAGGCGGTGAAATACGTGCGCTACATCGAGGAACTCGTCGGTGCGCCCGTGTCGCTCCTCTCGACGAGCCCCGAGCGCGACGATACGATTCTGGTCCAGAACCCCTTCCAAGACTGAACGTCAGGACACGCGCCGACCCGCCGCCGCCGCGTGCGTCTCCGGAACGACACGGCCGGGCAGCATCGCGCCGGTCCGGCCGAGCCGTGCCGAGCGCGGGTTGACGCCCGCAAATTTGAGTGGTCTGAACCCGCATGGCCGAATATTTCCCGCTTCTCGACCGCGCCGTCTCCGGTCTGCCGGATCAAACATTGGAGGCCCGGCAGTCCATTTACGACCGCGCTCGCGCGGCATTGATCGGTCAGCTCCGAACGATACAACCCCCAATCGATGAGGAAAACATCGAGCGCGAGAATCAGGCGCTCGATGAAGCGATCGCCCGAATCGAAGCGCGGTATTCCGCATCGGCCGAGCCGAGGCGGATCGAGCCGGATGCTCCGGCCGCCGCCGTGTCCGAGCCGATGCGACCTAAACCGGGCCCAGCGGCGCGGCCACGAAAACTCCGCCCTGCGGGGCCGCCGGCCGCGCCACCTGACGATGTTCGAACGACCGGCCTGCCGACCGGCAGTGCCCCGCCTGTCGTCCCGCCGCCGACACGCGACGGGCTGTCGCCTCGGATCGCTCGCTCACCCCTGGGTGCCGCTGCGACAGGAACGAGACCGGCGTCCGCGGCGAGGACGGCTCCCTTGCGGCCCGTCATGGCGCTCCGGCCCGTGCCCGTCGCGAAGACAGAGCCTTCGGTGCCGGTTGCCGCCACGATGGCGGCCGGCGCGCAGGACCTGGATCAGACCCAGGCCTTGCCCCCGGCCGGAGTTCTGCCGGTCCCGGACGAGCCGGAAGCCGGATTCGGTGCCGCGCTCGACAAGGTGGCACGTGACAGTCCCGGGGACGCCGCCGGGCAGCCCGTCCGCGCCCGGGAGGGCGGGTTGCGGCCCCAGGCGCCGAGACCGGTTCAGCCACGACGCTTCGGCCCAGCCGCCATCGTGGCCACCGTGGTGGTCTTGGCCCTGATGATCGGGATCGGGATCGCGGCGTGGCGCTATCGCGACCGGCCGGACCAGATGGCGACGGCCACGAGAGCTGACACGCAGGCGTCGTCGGAGGCGCAGCCCGGCAAGATCGTCGAACGGGCCAATCGGCCGACCGACACGACGGTGCAGCCCGACGACGATGTATCGGCCGGGGGTGCGACCCTCCCGGCGCCGGTCGGATCGGATGCGTCACCCGCCGATCAGGCGGGTTCGCAATCCTCCGGAGCCACTGTCGATTCAGGGATAGCGGTGGCGCAACGGGCGGCCCTGCTGGTCGACGCTCCGGACGATCCACAGAAGGTCAAGACCTATCCCGGGACGGTCGTCTGGCATGTCGACAGCGTCAGCCCCGGTCAGGGGCAACCCCTCGAGGCGGCCGTCAAAGCCGATATCGACATTCCGGACGCCAAGCTCAAAGTCACGATGCTGATGCAGAAGAACCCGGAGCCGCAACTCCCCGCATCGCATACGATCGAATTCCATTTCCTGCCTCAGCCGGGCAATGCGCTCGGCAACGTCAAGCAGATCAACGTACCCGAAATGCGCAAGGACGACGATTCGCAGACCGGCGACCCGCTCACGGGAGTCCCGGTGGCCATCACCGAAAACTACTTTCTCGTCGGCCTGTCGCGGGGCGCTGCCGAAAACCAGAACCTGCGCCTGATCATGGAGCGCAACTGGTTCGACCTGTCGGTCCTGTTTACACCGAACAAACTAGGCAAGATCACCTTCGAGAAGGGTGCTTCCGGCCAGCACGTTCTCGAAGATGCGACAAAGGCGTGGCACTGACCCGCATCGACGGCGCCCCATGCGGTCGTCGTCGATGAGGCTTGGTTCCCGTCAGTGTGCCGGCAGCGCCGCCTGACCGCCCAGAACCCGGTGGGGCACGGATTCGATCCGCGCCATTCCGGCCTTCACGGCGGCCTGGACCTTTTCGAATGCCCGCACCTCGATCTGTCTGACGCGCTCACGAGAGATGTTGAACTCGTCCGAAAGCTGTTCGAGCGTGATGGGATCCTCGGCCAACCGACGAGCCTCGAAGATGCGGCGTTCCCGGTTGTTCAGGACCTTGAGCCCGTCCACAAGGGCGTCGTGCCGATTGTGCCTCTCCTGCTCGTCGGCCAGCACGACTTCCTGGCTCGTCGAATCGTCGACGAGCCAGTCCTGCCACTCGCCTTCGCCGTCCTCGCGCATGGGCGCGTTCAGCGACGTGTCGCCGCTGAGGCGGCGGTTCATTTCGATGACGTCCTGTTCGGAGACGCCGAGTTTGGTGGCGATCGTCGCCACATGCTCGGGCCGAAGCTCTCCCTCCTCCAAGGCCGAGATCTGGCTCTTGGCCTTGCGCAGATTGAAGAAAAGCTTCTTTTGGCTTGCGGTGGTGCCCATCTTCACGAGAGACCACGAGCGTAGGATGTATTCCTGGATCGACGCCCGGATCCACCAGATCGCATAGGTGGCGAGCCGGAAACCCTTGTCGGGCTCGAACCGCTTCACGGCTTGCATCAGCCCGACATTGCCTTCGGAGATCACTTCGCCGATCGGCAACCCATAACCACGGTAGCCCATGGCGATCTTCGCCACGAGTCGCAGGTGCGACGTGACCAGTTCTTGCGCCGCATCACGGTCGTCGTGTTCCCGCCAACGCTTCGCCAGCATGTATTCCTGCTGCGGTTCCAACATGGGGAAACGTCGGATTTCGTTGAGGTAGCGCGTCAGCCCGCTTTCACCCGAGATGATCGGAAGCGCGTAGGCCATTCTTTCTCTCCTTCTGGAGGCCGTCAGGGCGGTCTCCGGGCGCCGTTCTCCAGGAACTCGGCAACCATCCTATATAGGGCAGCCGCCGGCTCTCTGAAAGGGAGTCCTCGAATGATCGTCACCCGTCCGTTCGGGATCCCGTGTCGGTCATGCTTGGCTCAAAGCAAGCCGACTCCAGGCAGAGGCGGAAGATGGCTGGAACTTGATGAACTCCGCCAACGGGTAATCTTGTCGCGCTTCGGCTCAGGCGGGCCTGCCCTTGAGGCTACAGCCGAAGCTTCGCCATCTCGTCCTTGAGATGCAGCTTCTTGCGTTTCAGCTCGGCCAGCTTTGCTGTGTCGGTCGCCGGGTGAGTCCGTTCCGACTCGATCTGCTTTTCGATCAGTTGATGGCGACGGCTCAATTCAGCGATATGGCCTTGCATGGACATCGTGCACTCCTTGTTCCGGTGTCGAAACGGCGTTCAACAACAGAATCATGACACGACGGGCTCAGGACACAAGTCGCGCCCGTTGCCGCTCCGATCACATCTTTGCGATCCGAGCTGAAGCTCAGTCAAAGGCCATCTTTCGCGACTCTCGATCAAGCTTTTGTCAATTTAACTCAAAGTTGTCGCCACTTGATGGCGTTCAGCAAGAGCAGGGCGGGTCGGCGGTCAGGCCGGGCTCGCCAGACGCTGCACGTCGGCACCGCATTGGCAGAGCTTGTGTTCGAGGTGCTCGAAGCCGCGGTCGAGGTGGTAGACCCGGTTGACGATGGTTTCGCCTTCGGCGGCCAGCGCCGCGATGACCAGCGACACCGACGCGCGCAGGTCCGTCGCCATGACGGGCGCTCCCCGCAGCCTGGGAACACCATCGACGACCGCCGCATCGCCGTCGAGCCGGATGCGGGCACCGAAACGGGTCAGTTCGCCCACATGCATGAAGCGGTTTTCGAAGATCGTCTCGGTGATCCGCGACGAGCCTCTGGCCCGCGTCATCAGCGCCATGAACTGGGCTTGAAGGTCGGTCGGGAACCCCGGGAAGGGCGCCGTCGAGATATCGACGGGCGTGATCCCGGCCCCGTTCCGGCTGACCCGCAGGCCCTCGTTGGTCGGCGTCAGCCGGGCCCCCGCCTGTTCGAGCGCGCTCAGCGCTCCGGTGAGAAGCTCGGGGCGCGCGCCCTCGAGCATGACGTCGCCGCCCGTCATGGCGACCGCCATCGCATAGGTGCCGGCCTCGATTCGGTCGGGCAGGACGGAATGGCGTGTGCCCGAAAGCCGGGTCACGCCGTCGATCTCGATCGCCGACGTCCCGGCGCCCCTGATCCTCGCCCCCATCCGGTTCAAGCACTCGGCCAGGTCGACGACTTCGGGCTCCCGGGCGGCGTTCAGCAGCGAGGTGTGGCCGTCGGCCAGCACCGCCGCCATCAGGGCCGTATGGGTGCCGCCGACCGTGACCTTGGGAAAGGCGATCTCGGCACCCTTGAGCCCGTGCTTGGCCTTGGCGATGGCATACCCGCCTTCGATCTCGATCGCGGCGCCGAGCCGTTCCAGCACCATGAGCAGGAGGTCTACGGGGCGCGTGCCGATGGCGCAGCCGCCCGGCAACGACACCTTGCACTCCCCCATGCGGGCGAGCAAAGGCGCGATGACCCAGAAGCTGGCGCGCATCCGCGAGACGAGTTCATAAGGCGCCGTAGTGTCCACGATATGGGCCGCCCGCAAGTCGACGGTCTGCCCGGACACGACCTCCTCGCCCGGGCGCTTGCCCTTCAGCGTATAGTCGACCCCGTGATTGCCGAGGATCCGCGCCAGCAGGTTGACATCGGCGAGGCGCGGAACGTTCTCGAGAGTCAGTGTCTCGTCGGTCAGCAGGCTCGCGATCATCAGCGGCAGGGCCGCGTTCTTGGCGCCCGAGATCCTGATAGTGCCGTTGAGCGGCTGTCCGCCAACCACGCGAATGCGATCCATGTGTCCTCGCCGAGAGAGGCCGCCGAACGCGGCGGCTGATGGTTTGAAGCGTAGAGCTAGTCGCGCGACCGCACGGTGCCGATGTCCTCGGGCGATACCTCCCGCCCGGTCTCGGCTCGTGCTCTGAGCTGAGACTTTCGCCGTTTGAGGTTGGCCCGCAGCGCTTCGGCACGCCTGGAGGAGCGATGCTCGGCCCGCAATTCGGCTTCCGTCCGCGGCCGCTCGGCCTCCTGCACGCCGTCCGGACGCTCGACCGCATTCATGGGATTTCCTCGCGACGCTCCGCCGGCCTTCGCCGGTCGTCAGCCATGAGCGCCTCGGAGCCCGCGGCACGCCGTCATAATCCGTTCGGGGCGCCATTGCAAAACGCTCAAAGTTTCCGCAACGCGACTTGCTCGATGTGATGGCTCGGGCCTTTGCGCAGGATGAGGCTGGCGCGCGCCCGGGTGGGGCGGATGTTCTCGACGAGGTTCCGCAAGTTGATCCGATGCCATATGCCCCGCGCCACGGCCTCGGCCTCTTCGGGTCCGATCTCGGCGAACTTCTTGAAGTAAGACATCGGGTCGCGGAAGGCCGTCTCGCGCAGGCTCATGAACCGCGACACGTACCATTCCTCGAGCAGGCCCTCGTCGGCATCGAGATAGACCGAGAAATCGAAGAAGTCGGACACGAAGGGGATGTCGCGGCCATCCTTTTGGGGACGGTTCGGCATCAGGACGTTGAGGCCCTCGACGATCAGGATGTCGGGCCTGTCGACCAGCACGCGCTCTTCGGGCAGGACGTCATAGGTCAGGTGGGAGTAGAGCGGGGCCGGGACGTTGCGTTTGCCGGCCTTCACGTCCGACAGGAAATGGATCAGGGCCGAGCCGTTGAAACTCTCCGGAAAGCCTTTGCGCTCCATCAGGCCCTGGTCCACCAGCACCCGGTTGGGATGGAGGAAGCCGTCCGTCGTGACGAGGTCCACCTTCGGCGTATTGGGCCAGCGCGACATCAGGGCCCGCAGCACGCGCGCCGTGGTGGATTTACCGACCGCCACCGAACCTGCGACGCCGATGATGTAGGGCACCTTCCCGTCTTCGGCCCCAAGGAACCGCTGCGTCGCCTTGAACAGGCCCTGTGTGGCCGCGACGTAGAGGGCCAGCAGCCGTGAAAGCGGCAGGTAGATGGCCACCACCTCGTCGATGGCGATCGGGTCGTTGGTGGCGCGCAGCTTGCGCAGGTCGTCGACGTTGAGGGTGAGCGGCGTGTCGGCCCTCAAGGCCGCCCACTCGTCGCGCATGAAGTGGTGGTACGGCGAGCCGATCATGGCCGGGTGCGACGGGTCGGCAGGTGCCTCGGCGGGGACGGTCAGGTCGAGCATGGCGGGGCTCAGGTTCCGGGGGGTCGCGCGGCTTTCTCCTCGTGCCCGGACTGACGCGTCCGCCGCCCGAGTTCCGCCTCGACCTGATCGAGCGACAGGCCCGACGCATGGAGCAGGACCAGGAGATGGTAGATCACATCCGCGGCTTCCGACAGCAGGTGCGGCTTGTTCCGTTCAACGGCCGCGATGACGGTCTCGACAGCCTCCTCGCCGAACTTCTTCGCGATGCGCCCGACACCCGCGTCGAGCAGCGACCGCGTATAGGAGGCATCGGCGATCGAATGGCCGCGCTCGCCGATCAGGCGTTCGAGTTCGTGAAGCGAGAATGGCCCGGTCGCGGGCACGCCGGTCCGGCTCATGCGTCGAGCCGCATCGCGAGGCCGGCGTCGGCCATGTAGCGTTTCGCGGCGCCGATCGTATGTTCCCCGAAATGGAAGATCGAGGCCGCGAGAACCGCGCTGGCCCTGCCATCGCGCACGCCTTCGACGAGGTGGTCGAGCGAGCCGACCCCGCCCGAGGCGATCACCGGCACCGAAACCGCATCCGACACGGCCCGTGTCAAGGCGAGGTCGAATCCCATCCTGGTTCCGTCCCGATCCATCGAGGTCAACAGGATTTCCCCCGCGCCCCGCTCGACCACGTCACAGGCATACTCGACGGCGTCAAGACCGGTCGCACGCCGGCCACCATGCGTGAAGACCTCCCAACGCGGGGCTTGCCCCTCCGTCGAGACACGCTTGGCGTCGACCGCCACCACGATACATTGGCTGCCGAACTTCTCGGCCGCTTCGGACACGAAGGTGCGGTCCTGCACGGCGGCCGTCATGATCGAAGCCTTGTCGGCACCGGCCAGCAGCAGGGTCCGGATATCCGCGACCTTGCGAAGTCCACCGCCCACCGTCAAGGGCATGAAACAGGCCTGGGCGGTGCGCCGAACGACGTCGAGCAGGATGCCGCGGTCCTCGTGGCTCGCCGTGATGTCGAGGAAGCAGAGTTCGTCGGCCCCTGCCGCGTCATAGGCCAGAGCACATTCGACCGGGTCGCCGGCATCGCGCAGCCTGACGAAGTTCACGCCCTTGACGACGCGTCCGTCCTTGACGTCGAGACAGGGGATGACGCGGGATTTCAACATCGGGCGGCTTCGGTTCCCTGGCGGCGTCGGCAGACCGCCTGCACGACCAATAGGCAATGACGGTCAACAGGATAGAAGCTGCACGCGACGCGATCAAGGCGAGCCGCACAGCCCGGTCCGGAGGACACCGCCGACCGTCAAGCCTTGGCCCGTTCCCGGGCGTCTCGGATCATGGCGAGGGCCTGGGCCGGGTCGAGGCGGCCATCGTAGAGGGCGCGGCCCGTGATGGCACCGGCGAGGGCCGCACAATCGGGCGACAGCAGCCGCTCGACGTCGGCCAGCGACGCGAGGCCCCCCGATGCGATCACTGGCAGGTGCACGGCTTCGGCCAGCGCGATGGTCCCGGCGAGGTTCAGCCCCTTCATGGCGCCGTCGCGCCCGATATCGGTCATGATGATGGCCGAGACCCCGGCGTCCTCGAACCGGCGACCGAGGTCGACGGCCGTCAGGTTGACCGTCTTGGCCCAGCCCTCGACCGCGACGAGGCCGTCCCGCGCATCGATCCCCACCGCGACCTGTCCGGAGAACAGCCGTGCCGCTTCGCGCACCAGCCCGGGGTCCTTGACGGCGGCGGTGCCCAGGATGACGCGGCGTATGCCGCGCGACAGCCACATGTCGATGGTCCTGAGATCGCGGATGCCGCCACCGAGTTGGACCGGGATGCCGACCCGGTCGAGGATCCCTTCGACCGCCTCCGCATTGCGCGGCTTGCCCGCAAAGGCTCCGTCGAGGTCGACGAGGTGGAGATATTCGAAGCCCTGGCGTTCGAACGTCTCGGCCTGGGCCGAAGGATCGGGGTTGAAGACCGTGGCGGATTGCATCTCCCCATGGACGAGGCGCACGCACTCCCCGTCTTTGAGGTCGATCGCAGGATAGAGGATCAAGGCTGCCACCGAAGGAAGTTGGCGATGAGGGCCAGGCCAAGCTTCTGGCTTTTCTCGGGATGGAACTGAGTGCCCGCCATATTGTCGCGAGCCACGATAGCCGTGACCGGGCCGCCGTAATCCGTGACCGCGACGACGTCGCTGTCCTGCTCGGGTTTCAAAGCGTAGCTGTGGACGAAATAGGCATGCAGGCCGTTCTCGCCCGTGGGGATGCCGTCGAGCAGCGGGTGGATGCTGCGTGCCCTCAGCGTGTTCCATCCCATGTGCGGGATCTTGAGCAACGGGTCCTTGGGCTCGATCCCCACGACATCGCCGGGGATCCAGTCGAGCCCGGGGCTCGTTTCGTACTCGCGCCCGCGGGTCGCCATCAGCTGCATGCCGACGCAGATCCCGAGGAACGGCCGGCCCCCATGGACCACGGCCTCGGTCAACGCACCGACCAGACCAGACACGGCGTCGAGGCCGCGGCGGCAATCCGCGAAAGCCCCGACCCCGGGCAGCACGATGCGCTCGGCTTTCCTGATCCGATCGGGATCCGACGTGACCACGATGGGGCCATCGATCTCGGCCTCGCCGGCGGCGCGCTCGAAAGCCTTGGCGGCCGAATGCAGATTGCCGGAGCCATAATCGACGATGACGACGCTCATGGGCGCCTCGCCGCTGTCCCGCCGGCCGGTTGGGGGAAGAGCCCGATCACCGGGCGCGGTCCCGTGCCGGCCGGGTAGGACGAGGCGAGGGAACCGCCGGCCGCCCGGCCGATCGCGGCGCCGCTCGCGGACGATCCTGAAAAGAACGTCCTTTCGGCCATTGTCCGGGTCGACCCCGTGACCAGCGCCGACCCGATATACCCGCGGCGACCCAGGGCCACCCGTCGCGCCTCGTTGGCTTCGAGCCCGACGAGGACCGCCAGGACAAGGTACAGGAGCAGCGTGACCGGGGTCGGCAAAGCGAACACCCGGGTCAGCACGGAGACAGCGATCATGGCTACGAGCCAGGCGAGGACTGCACGCCAGAGCCGCCTGTAGATGAGGAAAAGCGGCCCGAACAGGAAGGCCGACAGGCTGAAACCTACCCGTACGAAGAGGGTGCGCTCCGCACGCTTGACGTGATCTTCGATGCCGGACGGAACGTGGACCGTGAAGGTAGGCATGTCGTCCTCGAGAGCGGCCCCAGACCTTCGCAAACCCCGTGCCGGGTTGCTCGGGGTCGGGCCTTGGCTTTCTTTTCCGTCAAGGCGCTCGTCTGAGCAACCCCGCAAGGCCGTCGCGAACCGCCAGCCGACATGGCACGCATGCGTTCGGTCGAGCGCAACAAGCGCCGCGTCCAGCCGTTTCAAGCCCACCGGCAGGGCTTCTCGAGAGGCCGGCTTTCCGAAGGATCGAAGTCATGCTGCCCAAACGCACACTTGGCCGACAGGGGCTCGCGGTCTCGGCCATCGGGCTCGGCTGCATGGGAATGAGCCAATCCTACGGCACACCCGACGATACGGAATCCGTCGCGACGATCCATCGTGCACTCGAACTCGGGGTCGACTATTTCGATACGGCGGAGGTCTACGGGCCGTTCACCAACGAGACGCTGCTGGGCCGTGCCCTGAAAGGAAGGCGCGAAGGCGTCGTCGTGGCGACGAAGTTCGGCTTCGCGATCGAGGATGGCAAGGTGGCAGGCGTCAACAGCCGTCCGGACCATGTCCGCGGCGTCGTCGATGCATCCTTGAAACGCCTCGGCCTGTCCCACATCGACCTTCTCTACCAGCATCGCGTCGACCCGTCGGTGCCGATCGAAGAGGTGGTCGGCACGGTCTCGCGTTTGATCGAGGCCGGCAAGGTGAGATTCCTCGGCCTCAGCGAGGCCGGGGTGGACACGATCCGCCGCGCCCATGCGACCCACCCGGTCTCGGTGCTGCAAAGCGAATATTCCTTGTGGGAGAGAAACCTCGAGCCCGAGATCATCCCGCTCTTGCGCGAACTCGGCATCGGCCTCACGCCGTTCAGCCCACTCGGTCGCGGGTTTCTGACCGGCACCGCCAAGCGCGCCGAGGAATACCCGGAGACGGACTATCGCCGCACCGACCCCCGTTACGGGGGCGCGAATTTCGATGCCAATCTGCAGGCCGCCGCCAGAGTGTCCTCGATCGCGGACCGAAAGGGTGTCAAACCCGGCCAGATCGCCCTGGCTTGGCTGCTGGCCAAGGGCGACGACATCGCGCCCATTCCCGGAACCAAGCGACGTAGCTTTCTCGAAGAGAACGTCGCGGCGGTCTCCATCGCGCTTTCGGCGCAAGACATGGACGACCTCGATGCCGCCCTTCCGCCCGGTTCGGTCGCCGGCGAGCGCTACACCGAGCGCCAGATGGCCATGGTGGACCGCTGATCCCGCACATCCGACGAGGAATGCAAATGACATCCGATTCGACGCCCGTCTGGTTCATCACAGGCTGCTCAACCGGCTTCGGCCGCGAGCTGGCGAAGCTCGTACTCGATCGCGGCTGGCGTGCCGTCGTCACGGCCCGGGAAAAGGAACGCGTCGAGGATTTCGCGACCCACTACGGTGATCGCGCATTGCCGCTTTCGCTGGATGTCATCGACGACGACGAGATCGAGTCAGGTGTGGCGGCCGCCGTGAAGCGGTTCGGCCGCATCGACGTGCTGGTCAACAACGCCGGCTACGGCTACCTGTCGTCGATCGAGGAAGGTCAGCCCGAGGAGATCAGGGCGCAGTTCGAGGCCAATGTGTTCGGCCTCTTCGCCATGACGCGGGCCGTGTTGCCGATCATGCGCGAGCAGAAACGCGGGCATGTCATCAATATCGCGTCGGTGGCGGGTTTCTGCGGGTTTCCGGGCTCGGGCTATTACGCGGCGTCGAAACATGCCGTCGAGGGGTTCTCCGACTCGCTCTCGAAAGAGATGGCTCCGCTGGGCGTCAAGGTGACCTGCGTCGAGCCCGGACCGTTCCGCACGGATTGGGCGGGTCGGTCGATGACGCAGACCAAGAGTACGATCCCGGCCTATGCCGAAACCGTGGCGGCCCGCATGAGCCAGACGTCGGAGAAGAGCGGCACGCAGGCCGGCGACCCGGTTCGCGCCGCAAGAGCCATGATCGCGCTCACCGAAGAAGCCGCGCCGCCCTTGCATCTCGTTCTCGGCGAGTGGGGGCACGACGCCGTCGTCAGGAAGCTGAGGGACAGCCTGGCCGAGGTCGAGGCGCGCCGCGACACGGCGCTCGCCACGGACTACCCCGAGAACGAGCGCTGACGCACACAGGTCGCCGCTTGCCGAGACGCTCTGAAGGTGGTTCAAGCCGCTTCGTGAGTGGCCTCTGGAAGTCGGCTGACATAGCCCGACAGCAGTTTCGGAATGTCCGAGGCGGGGCAGGGGCGGCTGATCAGATAGCCCTGAGCCTGATGGCAGTTCTTGGACCGCAAGAGGTCCATCTGACCCTTGGTTTCTACGCCTTCGGCTGTTGCGATGATGCCCAGGCTGCCGCAGATCCCCATGACGGCCTGGACGATCGCAGTGCAATCGGCTGCGTCGCCCAGACCCTGGACGAAGGATTTGTCGATCTTGATCTTATCGAAGGGAAAGCTGCGCAAATAACCGAGCGATGAGTAGCCGGTTCCGAAGTCGTCCATCGAGATCGACAGGCCGAGTTCCTTCAATTGGTGAAGAACCGCGCAGGCGTGCCGGCTGTCCGAGATCATGATCGATTCGGTGATCTCGATCTCGAGCCGGCTCGGCCGTAGCCCGGACAGCGCCAGGGCGGACCGCACGGCCTCGATCAGGACGAAATCCTTGAACTGCGCCGCCGACACATTGACCGCGATCTTGATGTGATCGGGCCATTGCGTGGCTTCACGGCAGGCGGTCTCCAACACCCAGCGGCCGATGTCCACGATGAGACCGGTTTCCTCGGCCAGGGGGATGAAATCGACGGGCGAGACCATGCCTCGTCGGGGAGAGTGCCATCGCAACAGGGCCTCGAAACCGCAGACGACGTCCTGGTCGATGTCCACGATCGGCTGGTAATAGAGTTCGAACTCGTGGGCCGCGAGAGCGGTGCGGAGATCGAACTCGAGCAATCTCCGCTTCTGGAGCAGAGCATCCATTTCAGGCTCGAAATAGCAGTACCGCCCCCGACCTCCGCTCTTGGCGCGATAGAGCGCCAGGTCGGCGCACTTCAAGAGATGGTCCGCATCGACGCCGTCGTCGGGCGCGAGCGCGATGCCTATGCTGACGCCCGTGACGACGAGATGGTCGCCGATGTCGTGCGGGACGTTCAGCGCGCGAATGAGTCGGCCCGCGAAGTCTGTCGTGTCGGTGGTCTTTTTGAGGTTACCGAGGATGATCGCGAATTCGTCGCCGCCGAGCCGCGCGACCGTGTCGGTTTCCCGGACCAAACCCTGCAGCTTACCGGCGATGGCCACCAGCAGCTTATCACCGACGTGATGGCCGAGCGTGTCGTTGACCGTCTTGAAACGATCGAGGTCGAGGCACAGCACCGCGCAGGTCTCGCCGCGCTTCACCCGACGGAGGGCTTCCTGCAGCCTTTGGTGGAACATCAACCTGTTGGGCAGGTCCGTCAGGGCATCGTGGAGCGCCATATGGGCCACCTGGCTTTCCGTCCGGATCCTTTCCGATATGTCGGCGAACGTCGATACCCAGGATCCGTCGGCCATGGACCGATGGGCGATCGAGAACACGCGATCCCGCCCGACCCGCAATAGAGTGGTGCCGCCACCTGGTTGCCTGGTGAGCCGCCGATGCTGCTCGTAAACATCTGTCGCCACGGCATCTTGCTGCTCGGCTGGGTCACCGTGGCTGACGATGGCGCGGAAGAGATCGACGAAGAGCGTTCCGGGAGCGAAGTCGGCCGGTGAGAGGCCGAACATCTCCCCGACGCGGGAGTTCGACAGGACGATCCGTTCCTCCGAGTCGAAGAGGCATAAGCCCTGCGACATGTTGGAGAGAGCGGCATCGAGATTGCGGACCAACTGGTCGCGATCCAGCTTCTGCTCGGTGACGTCGCAGGTCACCTTGGCGAAACCCAGGATGCAACCCTCCGAGTCGCGGATCGGCTCGATGACGACGTGAGCCCAGAAGCGGCTCCCGTCCTTGCGAACGCGCCACCCATAGGCTTCGACCTTGGCGGTCCGAGCCGCTCGCAGGGCCTTCTCGGGCTCGCCCTTCTCCCGATCCTCCGCCGTATAGAACGACGAGAAATTCAGGCCGATCGCCTCCGCTGCACTATAGCCTTTGTTCCGTTCGGCCCCCTTGTTCCAGCTCGATACGAAACCCTCGGGCGTCAGGCTATAGACCGCGTATGCGCTGACCGCCTCCAACAGGTTGCGGTAGTCCCGATCCGGCAGAGCGTGGTGGCCGTTCGATCCGCCCGGTGAAGCCGACTTGTCGGCGCCGACGTCCATTTCGGCTGAAGTCTGAGTGGCTTGCGCGACACGCGATGGGCAAAGTGAACCAGACATCTGCAACCTGTAAGTTCAAGGCGACGCCGCTCCGCACTTGGTACTCGCCTGGGAGTAGAATAAGCTTCTGATCAGATTCCGTGTAGAAACACTGAAGATCGCGGACGCCGAAGCGGTCGCCACGCCCTTTCTGCCGCGAATGCGTGACCTCCTGATTCGCGGCTCCCCTCCGTCGATCCGGACTCAGGCCCGATCGTGGCCGCGCCCCCGCGTTCCTCCGGTTGCGGGTCCACCTCGTCGCCCCTAGACTGAGTCAGGGTCGCAGGCATGCGGTCGAGCGGGAGGCGACGGATGATCTGCGGCAACTTCGGGCGTGGATTGGGTCGTCTTCTCATGGCTGCCGCCCTGCTGGGGCCGGCGAAAGCCTATGCGGTCGACTACCTCAATGTGACCGTGCAACCGGACAGGGCGGTGCCCGCGGCCTGTTTCACCTTCTCGGCGCTCCTGCCCCGCGACAAGCCGGGCAGCTTCGCGCCCTATGTGGATGTGACGCCCGGCGTCGACCACAGCTTGCAGCCGCGCGGTCGAGACCTCTGCGTGGCCGGCCTCAAGCACGGGCAGTCTTACAAGGTCCGGCTCAAGGCAGGGCTTCCGGCGGCCGACGGGACCAGCCTGTCGAATGACGTGTCGGTGGACGTCGCGGTTCCGGACCGCGAGGCGCGCGTCACCTTCGATGCATCGAAAACCATCCTGCCCTATTCGAAGGGGGTCGGTCTGCCGCTGCACAGCGTCAACGTCGCCAAGGCCCGGGTCACGGTCTACCGTTTCGGAGAACGGGCCATGGCGGGCCAGACCTTCGGCGACTTCTTCGGCCAGGGCCTCGACGGTTCCACCCTGGGCCAAGTGGCCGAACGCAGCACCAGGGTCTTTGAAGGCACCGTCGACATCGCCACCAAGCCCAACCAGGATGTCGCGACCGCGCTGCCCATCGACGGGCTCCTGAAGACCGTGCAGCCCGGCGTCTACGTCGCGGTCGCGGTCAGGTCGGACAGCCAACCGGACGATTCCGACGAACGCGCCACGCAATGGTTCAGCGTGTCCGACATCGGGCTCGTGACGGTCAAGACCGACGGCGGCATGCTGGTGAGCGCCCGTTCGCTCAAGACCGCGCTGCCCCTGGCCGATGTCGACCTGCGCCTCGTGGCGCGCAGCAACGAGATCCTGGCGACCTATCGTACGGGACCCGACGGACTCGTCACCGTACCGGGCGGGCTTCTGCGGGGCGAGGGCGGCGACACCGCCCGCCTGCTGACGGCGTCGCGCCACCGCGGCGCCTTCCCCCCCCTGGCCCTCGATGCACCGGCGCTCGACCTCGGCGACCTCGACATCAAGGGACGCACGCCGCCCGGGCCGCTCGACGCCTTCCTGTGGACGGAACGCGGCATCTACCGCCCCGGAGAAACGCTCCACCTCGGCGCGTTGCTGCGCGACCGCGGCGCCCATGCGGTGCCGAAGGCGCCCCTGACGGTGCATCTGATGCGGCCCGACGGGATCGAGGTCGACCATTTCGCCGTGAACCTCGACCGCGCGGGAGGCGGCACGCTCGATATCCACATCCCCGACAACGCCTACTCCGGCGACTGGACGCTCTGGGCCGGTTCGGTCGGCAAGGAACAGCTCGGCAGCACGACGGTCTCGGTGCAGGATTTCGTGCCGCCGCGGCTCGAGGCCAAGCTCGAGGTGCCGACGGCGCGCCTCGATGCGGGCGCACCCATACCGGCGACGGTGTCGGCGGACTATTTCTACGGCAGCCCCGGCGCGGCGCTCGGCGGACAGGTCGATGCCACGATCGAGCCGGCCGAACATCCGTTCCCCGATTTCGCGGACTACCGTTTCGGCCTCGTGCAGGAGCCGTTCCTGCCGAAGGCGCTCGACCCACAGAGCTTCACCACGGACGACAAGGGCAACGCCACCGTGACGTTCCCGTCCGGCGCCGCGCCCGACACCTCGACCCCGCTCGAGGTGGCGCTGAAACTGACCGTGAACGATGTCGACGGACGTGCCGCCACGGCCGAGCTGACGAAACCCCTGCGGTCCGCGGATCGCCTGATCGGCATCCGCCCGGACCAGGACGCGGTCGCCGAGAATGCCGACGCGGGCTTCGACGTCGTGTCGCTCGACGGCGACGGCAAGCCGGCGGGACCGAGCGGCGCCCAATGGGAGCTCGTCCTCGAAGACTACGTGTACAACAGCTTCTTCCGCGACGGCCGCTGGCAGTTCGAGGAGACCGTGAACGACACGCGCGTCGCGGGCGGCGACGTGGCGTTCGGGCCGGACGGACACGCGAGGCTCACGACCCATGTCGCCAGCGGACGCTACAGGCTCGAAGTCTTCGCGCCCGACGGCAAGACGGCGTCGAGCCTGCGCTTCGGGGCGGGCTGGTGGGGCGGCGCCTCGGCCGACAACCGCAAGCCCGACGTGCTGCCCGTCACGGTCGATGCCGCGAGCCCCGCCGGCACCATCCAGGCCCGCATCGAGCCGGCCTTCGCGGGCCGGGTCCTGGCCATGCTCGACGGCGACGGGCTGCATCAGGTCCAGGAACTCGACATGCCGAAGGGCGGCGGCACGGTCTCGTTCAAGGCCGAGGACGTTCCGGCCGCCGGCGCCTACCTGCTGGCGGTCGCGATCGCACCCTCGGGTGCGGTGCTGCCGCGCCTGCCGGTCAGGGCCGTAGGCGCCGCCTGGGTGGCGGGTGCCGCAGCGGAGCATCGGCTCGACGTCGCGCTCTCGGCGCCCGACAAGATCGAGCCCAAGACCCGGCTCAGCGTCGGCCTCGCCTTGACCGGCGCTCCCCACGGCGAGCCCGCCTATGTGACGTTGGCGGCCGTCGACGAGGCGGTGCTGCGCATGACGGGTTTCGAAGCGCCGGACCCGGGCGAGCATTTCCTCGGCAGGCGCGAACCCGGTATCGAATGGCGGGACGTCTACGGCAGCCTCATCGATCCGACGGGCCAGGCGGGGCGCCTCGTCGAGGGCGGCGATGCCCGCGCCGCGAAGCAGATGGGCGGCCTCGACGTGAAGACGTTCAAGACCGTGGCGCTGTTCTCGGGTCCCGTGGCGCTCGACGCCGAGGGCCACGCGACCGTGAAGCTCGACGTGCCGGACTTCAGCGGGCGGCTCCGGCTGATGGCCGTGGCCTGGACCGCCGATCGCTACGGCCATGCCGAGCTGCCCGTCACGGTGCGTCCGCCGCTGCTCGCCGAACTGACGCTGCCGCGGTTCCTGGCTCCCGGCGACAAGGCCAAGGTCCGGGTCATGCTGACCGACCTCGAAGCCCCCGAGCAGACCTATCGCGTCACCCTCACCACGACCGGGCCGATCGCGGTCGACAAAGCCGACGTCGATTTCGAGGATGTTCGCCGCGACAAGCGCCGCTACGTCGACCGCGTCCTCAGCGCCACCGGCGGCCTCGGGGCCGGCCATGTCCACATGGCGGCGCTCGGCGACGACGGCAGCAAGACGGAACGCGATTTCGACATCGGCGTCCGCTCGCCCAATGCCTATGTGACGACGCGGGACGTCCGGAGCCTCGACCCCGGCGCTTCCTTGACGGCGGGCGACGCGCTCGGCGCCGACATGCTGCCGGGCACCGCCACGCTCGACCTCGCGGTCTCGACGTCGCCGGCCTTCGACCTGCCGGGCCTGCTGGCGGAGCTGCGCCGCTACCCTTACGGTTGTGCCGAGCAGACGGTGAGCCGGGCCTTCCCGGAACTCTACGCCGGGGCGCTCGGCAAGGCCGCGGCGGTTCCGGTCGGCGCGAACCCGACCCTGCAGGGCGCCGTGGCACGGCTCTACTCCCTGCAAGCCGCCGACGGCAGCTTCGGCTATTGGTCGGCCTTCGACGCCGACAACGCCTGGCTGACCGCTTACGTGGTCGACTTCCTCCAGCACGGCGAAGCGGCCGGCCTTTCTGTCCCGGATTCCATGAAGAGCCGGGCCATCGCCTGGCTCGCCGGCCGCTTCGCCAGCGCGGGCTCGACACCGGCCGACATCGCCGGCAATGCCTATGCGGCGGTGGTGCTGGCGCGGGCCGGGCGCCTCGACCTGTCGCAGTTGCGCTATGTCTCGACCCGCGACGACATGCACCTGCCGAGCGAGATCGCCCGCGTCCAGCTCGTGGCGGCCTTGACGCATGCGGGCGAGCGCGACCTCGCGACGGCGCTGCTTCGTCAGCCGCCCGTCACCCGCGACCCGAAGGTCTACCTCAACGACTACGGCAGCCAATTGCGGGACCGCGCCATGGCCCTTTCGCTCGCTGCCGAAGAGAAGCTCCTGCCGGACCGTGTCTTGGTCGAGCAGGCCGCCGACCTGTCCCATGCCGTCTCGGGAGCCCGCTGGCTCAGCACGCAGGAAGAGGCCTGGGTGCTGCGCGGTGCCCTGGCGCTCTCCGGCAAGGGACCGCTCGACGTCACCATCGACGGCCGCAAGGTGACAGGCCGCAACCGGGTCGAGGCCGGGGTGCCGCTGGGCCAGGGCCGCAGCGTCACGGTCGGCAATGCCGGGACCGGCCCGGTGTTCCTGTCGGTCGCGACGACCGGCGTGCCGTCGGGCGTGCAACCGGCCGAGGCCAATGGGTTCAGCGTGAAGCGCAGCCTGTTCCATCTCGACGGCAGCCCCGTCGACCTCGCCGACGTGCACCAGAACGACGAGTTCGCGGTCGTGGTCGAGGGGACGATGGACGACGGCGTGGAACGCAAGGTGCTGCTGGTCGACATGCTGCCGGCGGGCCTCGAGCCCGACACGGTCGGCCTGTCGGGCAGCGACGACAGCTCCAGCTTCGCGTGGCTGAAGGATCTCTCGGAGCCCACCTTCAAGGCCGTGCGCGACGACCGCTACCTCGCGGGCTTCGACCTCAACGGCAACGACCGAGCCTTCAAGCTCGCCTATGTGGTGCGGGCCGTGACGCCCGGCTCCTATGCCCGCCCGGGCGTCCAGGTCGAGGACATGTATGCGCCGAGCTACCATGCGCGCGGCGAGGCCGGCACGCTGGAGGTGAAACCGGCCCGCAAGAGCTGAGCCGATGCGGCGCCGTTTGCTCTTCGCCGCGCTGATCGCGCTGCTCCTGGCGGGACTCGCCGGGTCTGCGGCGGTCCTGCTCGACCGACGCTATCCTGTCGCGACGCGACGCTTGAGCGAAAGCTCGACCGTGGTGATGGACCGCAACGGCGTGCCGCTGCGCGTCTTCACGACACCGTCGGGGCTGTGGCGCCTGCCGGTCGACCCCGACACGGTGTCGCCCACCTACTTGCGGCTTCTCGTCGATATCGAGGACAAGCGCTTCGCGGTCCATCCCGGCGTCGATCCCCTGGCGCTCGGCCGGGCCGTGCTGCAAAGGCTCGAGCGAGGGCATGTCGTTTCCGGCGCCTCCACGCTCACCATGCAGGTGGTCCGGCTGCTCGAGCCACGACCGCGCACGCTGCGCTCCAAGCTGATCGAGATCGCCCGCGCGCTGCAGCTCGAAGTCCATTGGAGCAAGCGGCAGATCCTGGCCGCCTACCTCGCGCTGACCCCGATGGGGCGCAACATCGAGGGCGTGCGGGCCGGCAGCCTCGCCTGGTTCGGCAAGGAACCGGACCATCTGTCCGACGCCGAAGCGGCCTTGCTGGTCGCCCTTCCCCGAGACCCGACGCGCCTCCGGCCCGACCGATCCGGACAGATGGCCGAAGCCGCCCGGGCCCGCGTGCTGCGCCGTGCCGCCGCGGACGGCGTGCTGCCGGATGGGGCGCTCGCCAGTGCCCTTGCGGCGCCGATGCCGGCCTCGCGGCATCCGATGCCGATCCTGGCGCCTCATCTCGGCGAGCGGCTGGCGCGCCTCGAACCAGCGGGAGCCCATGTCGTCACGACGCTCGACGGCAAGCTGCAAGAGGATGCCGAACGGGTTCTGGCCCAGGCGCTGCACGAGCTGCCTCGTCCCCTGACGCTGGCCGCCCTGGTGGCGGATTGGCGCAGCGGTGCCGTCCTGGCCCGGGTCGGCAGTGCCGACTACCACGATGCCCGGAGGGCCGGCGCCGTCGACATGACGCGGGCGGTCCGCTCCCCGGGCTCGACCTTGAAGCCGTTCATCTACGGCATGGCGTTCGACGGGCTCCTGGCGCATCCCGGAAGTCTGGTCCGCGACGCGGCGACCCGTTTCGACGACTACGCGCCGCATAATTTCGACGGCACCTTCACGGGCGACGTGACGGTACGGCAGGCCCTGCAAGCTTCGCTGAACCTGCCGGCCGTCCTGACCTTGCGCCGGCTCGGGCCGGTGGTCTTCACCGAGCGCTTCAAGGCGGCCGGCCTCGACCTCGAACTCGGGTCGAGCGACGCGGCGCCGGGCCTGCCGATCGCGCTCGGCGGCGTCGGCACGACGCTCGAGACACTGGTGACCGCCTATGCGGCCCTCGCCAACGGCGGCGCCGTCACACCGCTCACCGAGACGGGCGACGCCCCGCTGGCCGTGCACGATGCGCTCTTCGCGTCGGGCGCGGCCGATGCCGTGGTGGACATCCTGGCCGGCATGCCGCCGCCGAAAGGCGTCGGTGGCGCCGGGCGGATCGCCTTCAAGACCGGCACCTCGTTCCGCTTCCGCGACGGCTGGGCCGTCGGGTTCGACGGCGCCAGGGTGATCGGCGTCTGGATGGGCCGGGCCGACGGCGGGACCTGCGCCTGCGTCGGCGCATCGGCCGCCACCATCCTGTTCCGCCTGTTCGATCTCCTGCCGCCGGAGCCGCTGCCGCCTCGCGTCCTCACGCCCGTCTTCGCCGCGGCCCCACCGCCAGCGCTGGTGCGCCTCGACGCGGTCGAACGCCCGCGCGACGAAGACGGCCCGCACATCACCTTTCCGATCCCACAATCGCGCCTGCTCGTGGGGCACGACGGTTCCGCGGACATCAAGCTCGCGGCCACCGGTGGTTTGCGACCCTATCGCTGGATGGTCGACGGCAAGCCGGTCGAGAGCCGCCCCTTCGCGCGCGAGACGGCGTGGCGGCCCGACGGCATCGGCTTCTCGACCGTCGCGGTCGTCGACGCGCTCGGCCGCGGCGACCAGACCTCCGTCCGGGTCGTCGACGGCGCGCCATAGAGGACATCGGCCCGCTTCGGAGGGCGAAAACCTTATTCCGGTCTCAAAATCAGGCGATTGCGGCGCAGCCGCCTTTCGCGGCGGTGAAAATGGAAACCGCATGATCGCAAGGGCCGGGTTGTTGCGTCGCGCCCTTGCGGCCGTCGTCGACATGGCGGTGGCGCAGGTCGCCCTGCAGGTCCTGGTCGTTCTGCTCTTCGCCGCGACACACGGCGCGGTGATCACGACCTACGGCCTTTCCATAGCCTGTCGTTCCGTGACTGATATCCCGAGCGGTGCCGAACTGCCACCGGGATCCCTGCCCGCCAGCCCGAGACTCTGCACCACGCGCTTCCTCGGCGCCCCGACCCGCGTCATCTTCGAAGCCGATCTCGGACGCACGGCCGGCGACCACGATCGGCGAGTTGAATGAACTGCTCGACGCCGGGATCATGGTCGAGACCGGCAGCCACGGCCTGCTGACGTTTCGCCGGCAGGACCTTATCGTCGTGTCTCCGGGCGTCCCCCAGACGGTGCCG
>CAXUOD010000067.1:0-23820 GCA_964252585.1 uncultured Lichenihabitans sp.
GCGTGCTGCGCGGCGACCGGCTCGGCATCATCGGGCCGAACGGCGCCGGCAAGACCACGCTGCTCACTCTCCTGACCGCCCGGGCGGCGCCCGACTCCGGCGCCGTGAAGGTCGGCAGCAACGTCGAACTGGCGACGCTCGACCAGGCCCGTGCGAGTCTCAGGCCGGAGACCACGCTGGCCGACGCCTTGACGGGCGGCGGCTCCGATCAGGTGATCGTCAATGGCGCCAGCAAACACGTCATCGGCTACATGAAGGACTTCCTGTTCGGCCCGGAACAGGCCCGCACGCCGCTGTCGCGCCTTTCGGGTGGCGAGCGCGGCCGGCTCATGCTGGCGCGCGCGCTGTCCCTGCCTTCGAACCTCCTGGTGCTCGACGAGCCCACCAACGACCTCGACCTCGAGACGCTCGACCTGCTGCAGGACATGCTGGCCGACTATCCCGGAACGGTCGTGGTCGTGAGCCACGACCGCGATTTCCTCGACCGGGTTGCGACCTCCGTGGTCAATGCCGAGGGGCAGGGCCGCTGGACCGAATATGCGGGCGGATATTCGGACATGGTCGCGCAACGCGGCATCGGGGTGACGGCGCCGTCGCGGGATACGGGACCGGGCTCCCCGGGGGGCACCGGTCCACTGGCCACGACGGCGCCGGCCTTCGGCTCCCTGCGCGCTCCTACGCCGTCTTCGACGGCCTCCCGCAGGAAAATGAGTTTCAAGGAGAAACATGCCCTCGACACCTTGCCGCGCATCATGGAGGAGATGCGGGCCAGCCGTCGAAGATTGCAGGCTGCGCTCGAGGATCCCGGCCTCTACGCCCGCGATCCCGCGACGTTCGCCAAGCTTTCCGCGGCCCTCGGCGACACGGAATCGAAGCTCGCGGTCAGCGAGGAGGAGTGGCTCACCCTCGAGATGATGCGCGAGGAGATGGAGGGCTGAGACCCCTTCCGGACGACCGCTTGGCGCGGACCCAATCGGTTCACTGGACGCGACTGAGCCAGTCGGCCGGAAGATCGGCAAGATTCCGGTTCGCCATTCGATCATCGGCGCGGATGCGCTGAAACGAAATCGTCGATTGTGCATTGCACGTGCGAACATTGAGGCCAAAAGATGAACCAACCTCCACCCACGCCCGTCAAAGGTTCCGCCTGGACCGCGGTCGCGATTCTAGGCTTCGCGCTGGTCGGGGTGTTGAGGCGGCCCGCAGGGTCGCTTCAGACATCGGGCGGGCTCGCTTCCGCGGCTCAACGGCCTGCCAATGACGCGAAGGACGCCTCCACGAGCCGCCCCGGCGCATCGGACGAGCCGACGAAGCATCCTCCGGGGGTGGTGGGGATCGGGCGTGCCGTTTTCGACCGCTTCGGCCGAGACAACATCAGCCTCGTGGCGGCCGGCGTGGCCTTCTACGTCATGCTGTCGATCTTCCCGGCGCTTGCGGCCATGGTGTCGCTCTACGCTCTGGTGGGCAACCCGGACGATGTCGCCAACCGCATCGCCGACTATGGCAACCTCCTGCCGCCCGAGGCCCTGAAGCTCATAACGGATGGGCTTCATAATTTCGCCAAGACCGCGGGCTCAACCCTCTCGACCGCACTTGTGACCAGCGTTCTGCTGGCGCTTTGGAGTGCCCGGGCCGGCATCTCGTCGATCATGACGGGACTGAATATCGCCTATGAGGAAAGCGAAAAGCGTTCCCTCGTCGTGCAGACCCTCGTGGCCCTAAGCCTGACGGTCGGAGGTGTGATCTTCGCAGTCCTGATCGTCCTGGCGCTTGCCGTCGTTCCGATCGTCCTGAAATTTCTTTATCTCGGCTCGTTCGCAGAAACGTTGTTCAACCTCGCGCGCTGGCCGGTGCTGGCCGTGTTGGTCACCGCGGGGTTTGCGATCTTTTACCGCTACGGTCCGTCACGGCGTCGCGCGCATTGGACATGGATCAGTTGGGGCTCGTGTATCGCCACGCTTCTGTGGCTGGTCGGGTCGCTCGCGTTTTCGATCTACGTGAGCAAGTTCGGATCCTACGACGCGACCTACGGGGCGCTCGGAGCCGTCATCGTTCTGCTGCTCTGGTTGTGGGTGAGCGCGTTGGTCCTGCTGGTCGGCGCGGAGATCGATGCCGAACTCGATCAACGTGCCGTGGCCACCGGTTCACCCCTCGCGGCCGTGGCGCCCGGCGAGGTTCGCAAGCCCTGAGTTCTCGGCCGGAGCCCAAGCCGTGCTGTGCAGACGGCAAGAAAAAGCCCGGGACCAAGCCCGGGCTGTTTCAAACGATCGAAGATCCGTTCAGGCTGCCTCTTCGACGTCGCCCTCTTCCGCATCGACATCCGCCTCCGCTTCCGCCTCGGCTTTGCTTCTGCGCGGGCTCTTCTGCAACTGCGCTTCGATCACCTTGCCGACTTCGGAATCGGTCAGCTTCTGCACGGCCGCGATTTCACGCGCCAAGCGGTCGAGGGCCGCCTCGTAGAGCTGACGCTCCGAATAGGACTGCTCGGGCTGGGCATCCGACCGGTACAGGTCGCGCACCACTTCGGCGACGGCGATCAGGTCCCCGGAGTTGATCTTGGCCTCGTATTCCTGCGCCCGACGCGACCACATGGTGCGCTTGACCCGCGCCCGGCCCGCCAGGGTATCGAGCCCGCGCTGCACGACCTCGGGCTCGCTCAGCTTGCGCATACCCACGGCATTCACCTTCGGCAGCGGCACCTTCAGCTTCATCTTGTCCTTGGCGAAACTGATCACGAAGAGTTCGAGCTTGAAGCCCGCGACCTCTTCCTCCTCGATCGCCACGATCTCACCGACGCCGTGGGCCGGATAGACAATGAACTCACCCGCCTTGAAGCCCTGACGCGGGCCACCGGCTTTCGCCATGTTTTTGCCCGCATCAGCCCTCACGGGTTGACCGCCGGCCGAAGGCCGCACGGACCGCGTCGGGAAACCTGCCCGCGAGCCGGGCGAACCAAAGGACGACTTGGCACGTGGCGCCATCGGCTTCTCGGCTGCGGCGATCGGAGCGGCTTCAGCTTCGGCGGGGGTGTTGTCAAGTTTCTGGGTCACGTTGATCCGTTCGCTGTTGAGCCGATTTTCGTCGGGCACGTCGTTACATGAAGGTGAGACAGAACCGTCTTTCTCTACGATCAGCATTCGGCGAGCATCGACCGCAAACAATGCGGTCAGCACGGCGTTCACCTTGGGAGGGGAAGTTCAGGTCCGGTTAAGAACACTGCTGAAGATTGCCTCACTTCCAAGCCAAACCGGCAATCCATTAACCAGCCTTCAACTGTTCCTATCGGCCGGCCGACCGTCGTGACCATAACAGCACAGTGCCGAAAAATCAATGATGAAACGTAGCCGATAGGCGAAACCAGAGGTTTAGTGCGCGTGCAGTAAACGCCGGGACGTCAGGAAGCCGCGGATTTGGCCGCTTCCGCCCATCTCACGAGCTGGCGCCGCAGAGCGGCCGGATCCGTAATGCGCTCGGGGAAGGGGAGCCGCCGCGTGTCGTCCGCCAAGGTCAGATCCAGCCCGTCGGGATCGATGCCCGAGATCCGCCATGCCCCTCGAGCACCGCCGGCCATGACCGTGGCATAGAGACCGATCGCGTCGGCGTGGTCCTGGTTCATGTGCTCCAGCGAGGGTGTCTCGCCGTCCACGAGGGCCTCGGCTCCTGCCAGGGACGTAAGGAGGTCGGCAGCGACGAGGCCGTGGATGCGGCCGAACCCCCCGATCACGCGAGCCGCCCGCAACTCCACCTTCCAGAACGCGAAATCGCCGAAGTCGACGTAGAGTGCGGCTTTGGGGTGTCGGCGCAGGAACCTGGTGCGCCAGGCCGTGCGCTCCTCTGAGCTCGCCTGGACGGCTCGGCCCACGAGAGTCACGCGTGGATGGGTCAGAGGATCTCCCTTGCCCCCGCCATCGAGCAACAGGGAACAGCGAGGGTCTTCGAGCAGGTGCTGCGTGTGGATCGCCAGGGTCGAGAGCGGCAGCACCGGGCTGCCGTCCGGGAGCGAGGCCAGCGACACGAGGCTCGCGTAGGGGTCGCCATCGGGCGTCAAGGTCGCCAGCGCGCCCGAGCGTACGGTCCGCAGGAGGGTCCGTGCCTCCGAGGCGGCGTCGTATGTCTCGTCCGCGGAGACCGATCGAGACGGTTCCGCCTGTTCACCAGCATCGTCGCTCATGCCTCAGCCCATAGCATGACGCGCGATGAAAGTCTTGAACCGGTCCGACCCCGCGCTGCCGAAGACATCCGACGGCTTGCCGTCGCAATCGACGAGCCCGTTCTGCAGAAACACCACGCGATCAGAGACATCGCGGGCAAAGCCGATCTCATGCGTCACGACCAGCATCGTGCGTCCTTCGCCGGCCAGCGTCCGCATGACGCGCAACACCTCGCCGACGAGCTCGGGGTCGAGCGCCGACGTCGGCTCGTCGAACAGCATGACGTCAGGCCGCATGGCGAGGGCGCGCGCGATCGCGGCGCGTTGCTGCTGGCCGCCCGAGAGGTGGGCCGGGTATTGGTGGCATTTGTCGGCGATGCCGACCTTGGCCAGGAGCGCCTCGGCTTCCGCGACGCATTCGGCCTTCGGCCGGCCGAGCACGTGGATCGGAGCCTCGATGACGTTCTGGAGGATCGTCATGTGAGACCACAGATTGAAGCTCTGGAACACCATGCCGAGCCGGGAGCGGACCCGGTCCACCTGCTTGCGATCCGCCGGGCCGGTCCTGCCGTCCCGCATCGTCTTCATGCGGATCACCTCGTCGCCGAGCCTCACCTCGCCGCTGTCGGGCGTTTCGAGCAGGTTGATGCAGCGCAGGAACGTGCTCTTGCCCGAACCGCTGGCGCCGAGGATCGAGATCACGTCGCCCTGCTTCGCCTCGAGCGAGATCCCTTTTAGCACCTCGAGCGAACCGAAGGTCTTGTGCAGGTCCTTCACCGTGAGCGCGGCGGTTCCAGGGGCAGCGGCCATCGGGTGGTTCCGGTTCGAGGAGAGGTTCGGCGTGCTTCGGGTCGAGCCTGCGATCCGATCGCATCCGCGGACCCGATGCAAGCGGCAGGCCGGGCCGGCGCCCCCGAGCGCTCAGCTGTCCCGGACGCTCAGCTCAGCACGTTTCCGCCATCGACGTTGTAGCATTGCGCCACGATATACGCCGCGTCATCGCTGGCCAGGAAGGCCGCCATGGCGGCTTGTTCCTCCACGGTTCCGAACCGGCCATAGGGCACGCTGAGGGCGACCTGCCGCTTTTTCTCGCCGATCGCCAGACCCTCGTAGGCCGCGAACTTGGCGTCGACCACGTCCCACATCGGGGTGTCCACGACCCCGGGCGCGATGGCATTGACCGTGATGCCATGCCGGATGAGATCGAGGGCCGTGCTCTGGGTGATGCTGATGACGGCGGCCTTCGTGGCGCAATAGGCCGGCGACATCGCCTCGCCACGGCGCCCGGCCTGCGACGAGAAATTGATGATGCGGCCGCCCCGACCCTGGGCCACCATGCGGCGGGCCACGGCCTGCAGGGTGAAGATCAGGCCTTCGACGTTGACCGCGAAGACGCGCGCGGTTCGCTCCCGCGTCATGTCGAGGATCGGCTGCATCTCGTAGACGCCGGCATTGTTGACCAGGATGTCGATACCGCCGGCTTCCGTCACGGCGGCCGCCACCATGGTGTCGATGCTGTCCTGGCGCGTGACATCGAGTTCGAGGCCGAAAGCCCCCTTGCCGATCGCCTGAGCCGCACTCGTGCAGGCGGCTCGATCGAGATCGGCCACGGCGACGCGCGCTCCCTCGTCGGCGAAACGTTGAGCGATGGCCCGTCCGATGCCTCGGGCTCCGCCGGTCACGACCGCGACCTTGCCGCGCAGCCGATGGGGGATCGCGGCACTCACCGGGCCGCCGTCCCGTCAGCCGCACGGTATTCCAGCCGAGTTCCGGCCGGGCAAGACCCGTCAATGACAACCATGCAGACCTCGTCCCGTTCGCCCCGACGATGAGTCGAGCGAGACTATTGCATCGCTTCGAAACGAGCGAGAGGAGACGCAGGAGGCACGGGCGGCGGAGTTCCACCCGACACCGGGGCGCCCCCGAAGGTCGGTCAGGCCGTCTGAAGGGCGAAGATCAGCTCCCGCTTGACCCCTTCCGCCTCTTCGTTGGTGACCTGACAGGTTCCGGCCGCCTGATGGCCGCCGCCGTTGTAGGCGAGGCACGCGGCTCCGACATCCACCGCCGATCCGCGGTCGATGATCGACTTGCCGATGGCGAAAACGGTATTCTGCTTGCGCATGCCCCACATGACGTGGATCGACAGGTCGCATTGGGGGAACATTGCGTAAACCATGAAGCGGTTGCCCGCATAGATGATGTCCTCGCCGCGAAGATCCAGCACTACGAGCTTGCCGTGGACGGTGGCGCAGCGGCGGATCTGTTCCACGAACTTCTCGCGGTGGGCGTTGTACAGGTCGATTCGCTCCTTCACATCCGGCAGAGCCAATACCTCCTCGACCGCGTGGTCGCGGCAGCACTCGATCAGCTGCATCATCAGGTCATAGTTGGAGATCCGGAAGTCGCGGAAGCGGCCGAGGCCGGTCCGGGCATCCATCAGGAAGTTGAGGAGCACCCATCCTTGCGGGTCCAGGATCTCGTCTCGGCTGAACTGCGCCGAATCAGCCTTGTCGACCGCGGTCATGAGCTCCTCGCTCACGTTGGGGAACGACGATCGGCCGCCGTAGTAATCGTAGACCACGCGGGCCGCCGAAGGAGCGGCGGGGTCGATGACGTGGTTGTACGTCTGCCGCCCGTTCGTGCGCACCATCTCGCTCGAATGATGGTCGAAGGCGAGGTAGCAGCCATCGACGTAGGGTAAGTTCGTGATGATGTCTTGGCTCGTGATCGGCACCGTGCCGTTCTGCATGTCTTTTGGATGGACGAACTTGATCTCGCTGATGAGATCGGCTTCGCGCAGCAACATGCCGCAGACGAGCCCATCGAAATCGCTGCGGGTCACGAGACGGTAATTGGCGGACGTCATGATCAAACCTCGGGTTGCCTGGCACCCATTATGTCGCCCGTTTCCTAATCGGGCATTAGGATGGTTGTGCTTCCATGGGTTAGGTTTAAAGCATCATTGCGGACGGCCTTGCCGGTCACCGCATCGCGCTGATCGTAACCCCGCGCCGAACCAGACTGCGACGGCCCGTGATGGTGCAGCCTTCGGTGACCAGGACGTCGTAGTAGAGGTCGGCCATGGTGCCGGAGCGGTCGAAATTGCGCGACGCCGACGAGGGGTCGAGCAGCACCGGATAGCTGATCAGCGGGCCGTGGGCCGTGCAGGCGTCGTCGTAGAGCGTCGGCCCGGGCACGAGCAGGCGCGGATCGCTCCAGTGCAGCAGATCGCGCGAGGTCGCGGTATAGAAGCCCGACACCGGGAAGGCGCCTGCATCGGCCTTGGCCTGAAAGGCCGCGAGCCAGAGCCCGTCCGGCTCGACCCTGACGATGGAGCCGACCGGGGCCGGGAAGGGCGAGATCACGGCGCAGGGTGCGGGATGCGGGCTCGCACGATAGGGATCCGCGTACCGGATCGTATAGGCATGCCCGTCCCAGGCCCGCCACGATCCAGGGTCTTGCGGCCGATCCGAGCGGAACAGGCACACGCCCCCGGCCTGGTCGCCGTCGCTCCAACCCGTGGTCGAGGCCATGAAGTAGGACAAGCGCCCGCTCGATACGATGTTCGACGGGTTGAAGAAGCCGCGATGGCGTCCCTGATCCTGGTCTTGGCGGAAGGGCGCCGACGCCACGACGACCGCGGGCCGCGTGAAATCGTTGCCGCCGTCGGTCGAACCCGCCTCGAGCACCGTGTTGAACCAGCACTGCATGTAATCGGGGAAGCGGCATCGGCCGGGGTGGGCGTTGGCCTGGTACTCGTGGTGGACGAGAGCCGAGACCGCTCGCCCGTCGGCGGTCCAGGTGGCGGCGATCCAGCTGCGATCGTCGTATCGGGCGGGGTCCGGATCGCCATGGGACGGATAGACGACGTGGCAATCGATCCTGAGGCTCCCGAAGGACGGTCCCTTCAGGGCGCGGTTGTCGTAGTGAAGACCGAACATCACGATCCCGCCCGCAGCATCGCGGTAGGCCCGCACCGGCGCGTCGGGCACGTCGTCGGGGTCGCAGCCGTCCCGAGGGGCGGCAAAGACCACGTCGGGCGGCGAGGTCAACGTGACGCGCAGCTGCGGAACAGCCTGCGCCACGGCCGGTCCCGTAGGCACCCATAGCCAAAGCAGCACCAGGGCGGCGTCGCGCGAGAGCCGCATCGTCAGCGTGCGCGCGGATGCGCGGCCCGGTACGCCGCGATCAGGCGTCGGGAATCGACCGCCGTATAGACCTGCGTGGTCGAGAGCGAGGCATGGCCGAGGAGCTCCTGGATGGCGCGCAGGTCGCCGCCGCGTCCGAGCAGATGCGTCGCGAAGGAGTGACGCAGGGCATGCGGGGTGGCGCTGGCCGGCAGGCCGAGCCCGCCGCGCAACTGCTCCACCGCGAGCTGGATGATGCGGGGCGAGAGCGGTCCGCCGCGCACGCCCACGAAGAGCGGCCCCTGGTCCGGCAGCGCGACCGGACAGAGCGCCAGATAGTCTGCGACCGCTCGTCCGATCGGCTGGATGATCGGCACGGTGCGGGTCTTGCGGCCCTTGCCCGTGACCGTGAGACTGTCCCGGCCATCGATCGGAGCTTCGGCGCGGGTGAGGCCGAGCGCCTCGCTGATGCGCAGGCCGGCCCCGTAGAGCAACGCCAGGACGGCGGCGTCGCGCGCCAGCACCCAGTCGGCGCGCTCCTCGCCGGCCCGGGTTGCCGGATCCGTCATCTCCCTGGCGGCCTCGATCGCGATCGGCTTCGGCAGGCGACGCGCGATCTTGGGGCTGCGCACGGCGGAGAAGACCGCCGCTTTGCCGCAATCCTCGCGTTCGAGGTGGCGCGCGAAGGAACGGAGCCCTGCGAGGTTGCGCGACAACGAACGGCTTTCCACGCCCTCGCGGCGTCGATGCGCCATGAAAGCTCTGAGATCCGTCGGCGCCAGCTGCGCGAGGGTAGCGAGCCCGGGTGGTTCGCCGTGGTGCTGGGCTAGGAACGACAGGAACTGGCGCAGGTCGCGCCCATAGGCCTCGACGGTCTTCCCCGACATCCTCCGTTCGCTCGCGAGCCGCCCGAGCCAGGCCCGCGCCTGGGCCACGAGGTCGGGAGCAGCGGTCGCGGGAAACGCGGGCAGAGTATCGTCGGGACGCGGCGCGAGGTCGAGCATCGGGAGACCTTCCACGCGCGACCTTAAGGCCGCGTTGCCCTGTTGGTCCAGATCGGCATAACCTTGTCGCACGTCAGGCGCATCCGCGGAGCGGGAACGCAAAGGAGGCCGAAGCGTCGCCGCCCGGCCTCCTCGAATCTCTCCGGTTCGTTAGCGCCGGCTCCGTCGGTGCGTGCTGCGCCCGAGGGTGGTGCGAGCCTAATGCTTGCGCGATACGGGCTGTTCGGCTTCCCTGATCGCCACATCGTGGTACCAGCCGCTGCCGAACTCGACGTCGCCCACGGGGAGCTGTTCGGCAGCCGATTTCAACACGTCGGCTTCGTTCGCCACTGCACCCTTGTCCTGCCGGTCCGTCGACTCGCGATACGCGGTATTGTCCATTGCCTCTCTCCCTTCGTTTGGCCGTGTCAGCGGCCGATGCCGCTCCAGCTTCCAGCATATTGCATGAGCTTTTTGCTTAATCAAGCGCCTGTGACAGATTAAAAAATAGGCAAACAGACTAATTATTAGCTTTTGTTATACATGTGTCGAGACGAACGGAGTGGGAGCCGATCGCTCCGCGGTCGCATCATCGATCGGGTCGCTCAGGATGCGGCCGGCGCTCGGATGATGGCGGCTTGACGCTCGCCTGCGGGCTCTCCAGAACCGAACCTCAGCGAGGATGCGTCCGATGAGCGAAACGAAGGATGTCCTCGTGGCGGGGGGTGGCATTGCCGGTCTTGCCTTCGCGCTCGCGCTGCGCCGGGGAGCGGGTGGAGCCCGCGTGGCCGTCGCGGATCCGAGCTTCGCCGGTTCCGGCACGGCTCCCCGCACCCTGCGCGCCGTCGCGGTCGCGGCAGGCTCGCGCCGCTTTCTTGACGGCCTCGGTGTCTGGGAGGCTGTCGCCGAGGAGGCGCAGCCGATGATCGACATGGTCATCACGGACAGCCGGGACGACGATGCGCCCCGCCCGGTCTTCCTCGAATTCGACGGCGAGGCCGAACCCGACGAGCCCTTCGCCACCATGGTGTTCCAGGACCGGTTGCGCGGTGCCCTGCTCGACGCCGCACGCGTTGCAGGGGTGGAGATCCTGGATGCCAAGATAGACGGCTTTCGTCGTCAGGGGCCCGTGCTTGCTTTGTCGAGCGGCGAAGCGAGCCTCGGGGCTCGGCTGCTGGTGGCGGCCGACGGGGGACGGTCGCGTCTGCGGGAGGCCGCCGGGATCGGCACGGTCGGATGGGATTACGACCAGGCCGCCATCGTTGCGACCGTATCGCATACGCTGCCTCACGATGGCCGTGCCATACAGCATTTCCTGCCCGGAGGCCCGCTGGCCGTTCTGCCGCTCAAAGCCGAGGACGGTTCGGAGCGGCGCTTTTCCCTGGTCTGGACGACGGAGCCCGGAGAGGCTCGCCGCCTCGCGGCTCTGCCCGGGCCGGCGTTCCTCGAAGCTTTGGAAAGCCGCATCGGGCACGGCTACGGAACGCTGACGCTCGACGACGAACCCCGCGCCTATCCGCTTCGCCTCCTGCTGCCACGCCGGCTCGTCGCCCACCGGTTCGCGCTGCTCGGCGATGCAGCCCGCACCATCCATCCCCTGGCCGGGCAGGGGCTCAATCTCGGGCTCCGCGACGCGGCGGTCCTCTCGGAAGGTGTGGCCGAGGCTCTCAACCTCGGTCTCGACCCCGCGACGCCGGATATCCTCGAAGCCTACGAGAGGGCCCGACGTTTCGACACCGTGCTCATGGCCGGCGCGACCGACGGACTGAACCGGCTGTTCTCGAACGACCGACTGCCCGTGAGGCTGCTGCGGGACGTCGGCATGGGTCTCGTCGATCGCTGGCCTGCCTTGAAGCAACTCTTCGTCCGCGATGCGGCCGGCCTGGCGGGTGCCCCGCCCGAGCGCTTTCGGCGTTGAGGCGACCGGTCGAGGCCTCGATCAGAAGATCGCTTCGCCCGCCATGATGCCCAGCACCAGGAAGATGATGAAGATCACGACGAAGATGAAGAAGAGGATCTTGGCGATGCCTCCCGCCGCGGCCGAGATGCCGCCGAAAATGCGCCGCAGCGGGCCCGGTTCCTGAGAATGTTCGATGGAACAGTGGTGGGTCTTGGCCCGGAATGGTAGCGTGGCTCGGTCGATCGACGGTTCTGCCGGAACCTCGGGATCGGGCATGCCTGCCGCGGCTTTGGGAGAGGGTGCGATGACGGTCCGGCGAAGCCTGGTGCTGGCGATGAGCGCCTTGGGCCTGCTCGGGCCCGCCCTGGCCCAGAACGCGGCACCGACCGATCGGATGGTCGAAGGCGCTGCGGCGAATATGTCGACGCCGAGCCTGCTCGACAGCGTGATGGCCCGCAAGCAATTGCGCATCGGGCTCACCGGCGACTACAAACCGTTCAGTCTCTACGACGCGGCGACCGGGAGCTTTTCGGGGATCGACGTCGACCTTACGACCGGGCTCGCCAAGGCCCTCGGCGCAGAACCGGTGTTCGTGAAGACCACCTGGTCCACCCTGATGGCGGATTTCAAGGCGGGAAAGTTCGACCTCGCGGCGGGCGGCATATCGATCACGCTCGAGCGGCAGAAGGTCGGGCTTTTCACGACCCCCACCGACCTCGACGGCAAAGCCGCCATCGCGCGCTGCGCCGATGCGGGGCGGTTCGCGTCCTTGGAGGCGATCGATCGGCCCGAGGTGCGCGTCGTGGTCAACCCCGGCGGCACCAACGAGGCCTTCGACCGCGGCCATCTCGCGCAGGCACAGATCCGGGTCTATCCGGACAACACCACGATCTTCCGCGAGATCGCCGAGGGAAGGGCCGACGTGATGATCACCGACGGGGTGGAGACGCGGCTGCAGCAGAAGCTCAACCCGGGCCTCTGCGCCATCCACCCGGACCGGCCCTACGATCATTCGGAAAAGGGGTTGCTCCTGCCACGGGATCCGGTCTTCAAGGCTTTCGTCGACCAGTACCTCCATGTGCAGGGGCTGAACGGAGCCACGGAGGCGATCGTCCGGAAGTGGCTCGACTGAGCGTGCCAGTCTCTCACGAGGCCAGGTTGTCCGGCTCCGCGTCCGGATCGGGCCGTGCCGCCCGGTTCGTGAAGACTTCGATCAGAGCGGCGAGATCCTTGCGTTCGCGGGCCGTACGCTCGTCGCGGGTGAGGGCGTCGACGAAGCGTGCCACGAGTTTCTGGCGACCCTGGGCTTCCCGCGCCTTGTGGGTTTCATCGGCGAGGCTCTCGGCCGCATCGGTGCCGCGCCGCACGAGCCGTCGCGTCTGGGCGACGGCCGCGACCGCGAGCGCCCCTTCGAGGGCGGTCTCGGTGAGGTAGGCGGCGAGCACCTGCTGGGCGTCCTCGATCTCGCGCTTGTACCGTTCGGCTTCTGCGACGCGCCAATCGGCGATGCGCTTGACCTGATCCTGCACCTTGAGGATGCGCTTCATGCCAACGAGGCGATCGTTCATCCGCTCACCAGGAAGTGACTGAATTCTTCGATGAAGATCATCAACATCGGGCGGATGATCAGAGACAGGAGCACAAGACCGCCGAGGAGCAGGAAGGGCGCCGAGAGGAAGAAGCTCTGGATGCCCGGCACGAGGCGGCCGATCAACCCGAGCGCCATGTTGATGACCAGCGAGAAGATGAGGAAAGGGCTACCGACCCGCAGGCCGAGCAGGAAGGCCTCGTTGGTCTTGCTGGCCAGTTGCCCTAGGACGAACTGCGGCGCGAAGCCTCCCGAGATCGGCAAGCTCGCGTAGGAGGCCTCCAGGGCCTTGAAGACCTCGAGATGCAGGTCGGTCAGGAACATGAGGGCCGTGGCGGCCAGCGTCAGCAAGGTCGTGAGCGCCGGCAAGGGTTCGTCGTCGTCGATGGGGGCGCCGATGTTGGCGGCAAGGCCGACCGACATGGCGACCCCCGTCCCGATGAATTCCAGAGCGATGAAGAAGACACGGCCGAGAAGCCCGATGGCGCTGCCGATCAGAAGCTCGGACCCCATGAGGCGCAGCAGCGTGACGGGCTCGCCATCCTCGACCAGCGGCCGCACGATGTCGATCTGCAGGGGTGTCAGGGCGAGCGACACGGCGATGGCGATGAAGAGCCGGACCTGCACGGGGACGCGCGGGCTCGAAAACCCCGGCATGATCATCAGGCAAGCCCCGATCCGGCTGAACACGACGAACGCCGCGATGACCGAGGACGAGGCCGCGTCGTTCAACACGTCATTTCGCCGGGGCTTCCGCGCCCGGCCCTGCGTGCCCTCGTCCTGAACTTGCCGAAGGACGACACGGCCCTGCGGGCCGGCTCAGCATGAGGATGGGTGAGAGTTTTCAGCCCTTGGTCTGGGCCCCCGCTCACGACACCGTGCCCAGGGGTTTGATGTCGAGGCCGCGGGCGATCTCGAGATGCGACAGGACCGGAAGGGTCGCAAACATGCGCTCGATGATCATCCGCACATAGGTTCGCACTTCCGGCGCCGCGATCAGGACGAAACTGTGGCCCTGGTCCATGCGCTCGCGGATGGCGGCCGAGGCCTCCTGGCCGAACTGCTCGACCATGCGGGGATCGAGTTCGAACTCGGCGACGTCGCCCTTGGCGTCCCGCTTGACGCTTTGGTGGAAGGCGAGATCCCAGCGGTTGCCCAGGCGCAGCACCTTCAAGGCGCCGTTGTCGGCGAGATCGCCACAGATCTGCTGGCTCATGCGGATCCGCACATGTTCGGCCACCTGTTCCGATCGCCGCACATGCGGCACGATCTCGGCCACGGCTTCGAGGATGAGGTGGAGGTTGCGGATCGAGACGCGTTCGCCGAGCAGCAGCTTCAACACGGCCTGCAGGCCCGAATAAGAGATCTGGGACGGGCAGATGTCGTCGATCAGCTTCTTGTATTCGGGTTCGAGCCGGTCGAACAGACCCCGCATGTCCTTGTAGGACAGGAGCTGGGCGAGGTTGTTGCGGATCACCTCGGAGACGTGGGTCAGCAGGATCGAGAGCGTATCGACCGGCTGGAAGTTCTGCCGCTTGGCTTCCGCCAGATAGGCGTCCGAGACCCAGACGGCCTTCATGCCGAAGGCGGGTTCGCGCACGTCCTGCCCGGGCAGGTCGGGCCTGCGGCCGTCGCCCGTGATGATCAGGAACTCGCCGAGCCGCAGCTCCTGCGACGCCACCACCGTGCCGTGGATCTTGATCTGGTAGGTCTTGGGGGCGACGTCCATGCTGTCGCTGACCTTGATATCCGGAACCACGAAGCCGTACTGGCGGGCGAACTTGCGGCGCATCTTGGTGACGCGGTGAGCCAGTTCGGCCTGGGTCGACAGGAGCTTGGCGGCCAGCTGCTTGCCCATCACGATCTCGATCTCGACCGTGCGCAGGTCGTCCTTGACGGAGCTCCTGGTGTCGGCCGCCGCTTCGGCGTCGGCGTTCTCGGCCGCCTTCGCGGCATCGGCGGCGCGCTGGGCCGCGAGCCTGCGCGGCAGGCTGTAGCCCACGAACACCATCACGCCGCCGAGCGCCGCGAAGGGCACGAAGGGCAGACCCGGCACGAGCGCGAGGACGAACATCATCAGGGCCGCGACGAAGAGGGCGCGTGGGAAGTGCACGAGCTGGTTCAGCACGGCCTTTTCGGTCGAGCCCCGGGTGCCGCCTTTGGACACCAGAAGGGC
This sequence comes from uncultured Lichenihabitans sp., assembly GCA_964252585.1. Lineage (GTDB taxonomy): Bacteria > Pseudomonadota > Alphaproteobacteria > Rhizobiales > Beijerinckiaceae > Lichenihabitans. Next base: position 14,925 of record CAXUOD010000067.1, read on the forward strand.
CGCGCCGAGCGACACGATGAGGGCCGGGATCTGTGACACCAGACCGTCGCCGACCGACAGCTTGGCGAAGACGTCGGCCGCCTCGCCGAGCGGCATGCCGTGCCGCGTGACGCCGATCACGATGCCGCCGAAGATGTTGACCGACAGGATGATGAGCCCCGCGACCGCATCCCCGCGGACGAACTTCGAGGCGCCGTCCATCGAGCCGAAGAAGGCACTCTCCTCCTCGAGGTCCCGGCGGCGGTTCTGGGCTTCCTTGTCGGTGAGCAGGCCGGCCGCGAGGTCGGCATCGATGGCCATCTGCTTGCCCGGGATGGCATCGAGGGTGAAGCGCGCCCCGACCTCTGCGATGCGGGTCGCGCCCTTGGTGATGACGACGAAGTTGATGGTGAGCAGGATCGCGAAGACGATCAGTCCGATGACGAAGTCGCCGCTCATCACGAGGCGCGAGAAGCCGCCGATGATGAAGCCCGCCGCATTGGCGCCCTCGGACCCGTTGGACAGGATCAGCCGCGTGGTCGCGATGTTGAGCGACAGGCGCAGAAGTGTCGCGACCAGCAGGACGGTCGGGAAGGCCGAAAACTCGAGCGGTCGCTCGATCCAGAGCGCCACCATCAGGATCAGGACCGACAGTGCGATCGAGAAGGCGAGCCCGAGATCGATCAGGAAACTCGGGATCGGGAGGAAGAAGATCGACAGAATCGCCACGATGCCGATCGCGAAACCGACGTCGCGCGAACTCTTGCGCAGTGAGGCGGAAGGCGTGTTGCGCGAATGGGCGCTGCCGCCCGGGGCCTTGATCGGGGAGAGTGTGGCTATGCTCATGACGCCCTGCTGTCGTCCGGCGCTGCGCGGGACGCGCGCCGATACCCATGACGAGCTTGGGCGACGGAGCTTGCGCCGGGGTGGATGGAAGTCAACCTTTTGAGCGGGTCTTCGCTCCTCGATGGTGTTGCCCGCCCGCGCCACGCCCGCGCGCGCCACGCGAGACGGGGAGGGTCTGCGATTGGCGCAGCCTCGCGTTTGGGTCGGGTTCCCGGCCGGAAGGCATAGGGAAGCGACCGACGCCCGAGCGATCCACCGTCTCTGACAAGCGGGTGGGCCGACTGCCCCGACAGATGGACCGTCCGTTGGGATCGGACCACGAACCGCCCGCCGCTTCGCACGCAGTGTGGCGGCCCGGCCATCGAGGCGGCCCTCGGTCAGGGGCCTTTTTCGATACGGGCGTAGACCTGCTCGGTGAAGATGAAGATCTGCGAGCCGATGAACGACGCCGACAAGGTCAGGACCAGGAGCATCGCGACCATCTTGGGCACGAACGTGAGGGTCATCTCCTGGATCTGCGTCAACGCCTGGAACAGCGCGATCACGATCCCCACCACCATGGCCGTGAGGACGCCGGGGCCGGCCGCCGTAACGATCGTCCAGATGGTGCTCTGGAGGAGCCCGAGGGCATCGGCCTCGTTCATGAACCGGTCGTGTTGCTGATCGTAACGGTGGAATCGAGCGTCAGGGTCGCGCCGGAGGTGAGCGTCGCGGTCGCGACGCCGCCGCTCGACAAGGCTACGGACTGCACGACGCCGGTGGTTTGGCCGTCTGCCGAGGTGACCGTCTTGCCGATGGCGTTCTCGGCCTGGGACAGCGCCGTCGTGGTCAGCAGCGACGTCAAGGTGGCGTTGCTCTGCACGGCCTGCTCGACGTTCGAGAAGGTCGCGATCTGGCTGACGAACTGGGTCGGATCGGAGGGGTTCGACGGGTCCTGGTTCTTGAGCTCCTGCACGAGAAGCTGGAGGAACTCCGTGTAGTTGACCGTCGGCGTAGTGGTGGTCGACGAACTCGAGCCGGTCGAGGTCGAGCCGGTCGAGGTCGAATTCGAGCCGGTCGAGGTCGAACTCGACGTGGAAGACGCCTGCGGCAGGGTGGAGGTCGCGCTGAGGACGCTGGTCATGCAGAACCCTTCCTGAACGAATGCATCGGTGCCAAGTCCAATCGTCCGCAAGACCGGGAGGTCGGTCAGGCGCGGCCCACCCAGAGCTACGGCTTCAAACCTGTCCGAGGCTGACGTCGGTTGAAAACGCGGCCCCGGCCCTTCAACAGGCTTGTGCGAGCGGCACCGCGACGGACCGGAGCCGGGAGCTTTGCCCCCCGCCGGAAGTCCCGAGCCTCGATGAACTTTCCACGTCGCGTCCCGTCAGCCGATCCTCGACCGGCAGCAGCGAGCGGATGACCTTCAAGGCCTCGAAGTGGCGCGTCTTGACCACCATGGCACCGATCTTGACGAGACCGTCCAGGATCGCGGGTTCGGTATAGACCGCCTGCATGGCCGCGATCTGCTGCTGGAACATCGACTTGTTCTCGGCACGCTCGCCCGGCTCCATCAACATCAGCTGAACGATGTAGTAGAGCTGGCGAAGGGGCGTCGTCGCGTCGCGTTCGTGAATGACATGAGCCTCGAGCAGGAAGACGGCATCGTTCATCAGCTCGATCGATGTCTTGCGATCGACCTTGAGGACTGCGCCGTTGATGAAGATCTTCTCGTTGGCCCGCAACGTGATGTGCATGGAAGCTCCTAGTTCAGACCGTCACGGACGATGGCACAGATCTCGGCAAGGCCGTTCAGGTCGCGCGAACGGCCTTGCACGATCCTGGTGGCTTCGGCGATGATGCCGAGCCCGACGGACATCAGACTGGCCCGCAACTGATCCGACAAGGCATTGCCGGGATGGGCGAGATCCTTGATGAAGGACGCCCAGAGTTCGACGGTGAAGTCCAAGGCCTGGCTCTCGCGGCTCGAACCCGGCGACGTCTGGGCTGCGGTCTCGAGCAGCGTGACGGCGTGATCGAGGGCCTGTCGCTCCCGCGCCCGTGCCTCGGAGGCATTGTCGGCTAGGATGTCTGCGTAGGAATACTGATACATTCTGCTTCCTGCGGCTGCGTTTCGTGACCGTGATGGTCACTTCAAGTAACTGACCAAGCTCAACTGCTGCAGTTGGGAGGTGATCTCGTAGGAGGCCTGGATCTGTGTCTGCAGCCCGCTGATCTGCGTCGAGAGTGTCGACGGATCGACGGCCACCAGGGCGTTGGCCTGCGTGGACAGGAAACTGATCTGGGTCGCCATCGTGTCGTTGGCGTCCGATACGGCCGCCTGAGAGACGCCGACGCCGCTCTCGAGGTTTGTCAGTCCGGAGACGGCATTCGAGACGAGCTGCGTGGCCGATGCCAGGACGGCTTGGCCGGCGGCGGAGTTGAAGTTCGACGTACCGAACTCCTTCACCATCGTGTAGGCCTGCGCCAATTGGCGGAAAGGCTCGTTGTTGGCACTGACCGAGCTGTCCACCGTCTGCGTGGTCGAGATGCGGCTCGACACGACGGTGTCGGAGGCCCTGGACCATGTCGACGAGAAGGATGAAGCATCGAAGAGCGACGAAAAGGATCCGTCGAGGAACGTCGTCATATCGGCGCTGCTGATCGATCCGGCGTCGGCGGAGGTTTGCGACGTGCCGAAAGCCGCGGAGAACGCATCGTCGACCGCCTGCTTCGAGGTGGAAGCCGGCGATGCGGTATAGTTGGCGACGGGCTGCTGAAAAGAGTTGATGCCGCCGAAGATGTACTGATTGCCGACGGACGTGTTGAGGGTGGAGATCAGGGCATCGAGGTTATTGCCGCTACTGATGACCAGGGAATCGGGGATCGACCCGGAGGTCGTCGCTTCGGTCATGGCCGACATGAAAGTGTTCGCCGTCGTGCGGAGCGCATCGAGGGAGGTCGTCGTGGTGGAGAGCCGCGTCGCCGTCGAGACATTGCCCTGCGTCAGGGCCTCGAGGCGGCTCTGCTGCGCGTTGTAGGACACATACTGACCGGTTTCGTCGCCGAGCCCGATGCCGATATCGGCAAGCTTGCCGCTCGAGAGCTCGATCTGCGCCTTGGACAGGGCGGTCTGGGCCTGCGTCACGCTCAATCGCGGGGCCGCTACGAGGGCAGGGGTAGAGATCGAAAGCACGTGGGGCTCCATGGCGTGTTGTCGCTCGTCCCGATCCCACCCGGCGAACCTCGAAGACTCGATTTCGCTGCGATCATGGACGTTGCTTGTTGAAGCGTCCGTTGCACTGAACCGTGCGGGTGACGGCGGAAAGGAGGGTGACGGCGTCAGTTGACGGCGGAAAGAAGCGAATCGAGCATGCTTTTCACCGTGGTCATCAGCTCGGCCGACGCCTGATAGGAATGTTCGAGATCGAGCATCTTGCTCAACTGTTCGTCGAGGTTCACACCCGTTTCGCTCGACAGGTTGGTCGTCGTCTGGGTCACGACGGCGGCCTTGTTGGTCGACGTCGTCGACGCGTCCTGCCGCGTGGTTTCGAACCAGCCCACGGAGGACGCGGCGTAGTCCGAAAGCGTGCCCGATGCGGCGCCGCCGGATGTCGGGTCGAAGCTCTGGGCCGTATCGAGCGTGCCGATCAGCGCGGTCAGATGCGCCGAGTAACTCGCACCGCCCGTCGTATTGGCCGTGTAGGCGCTGTTGCCCGAGGCTCCGATGCCGCCGTCGCGCAGCAAGGTGACGCTGCCGCCCTGGCTGGGGTCGACGGAGGCCGCGACCGTGATGGCCGAGGCGAGCCCGGAGATGGAGGCGGGCAGGCTGTTCGAACCCGAGGCCGTGAACAGGCCGGCAACGGTCGGCGCATTGCCTCCGGTCTGGTCCGATTCCGAAAAGGCTGAGATCAACCCGTTGGCGATCTGGTCGAGCTGGTTGCCGTAGGCCACGGCGGTGGTATCGCGCATCTGCGTGAGCCCGGCGATCTTGCCGCTCTTGGTCGCCATGACGGCATCGGAGCCCGTAACCGGGACTCCGTCCACCATGACGTCATTGCCCTTGAGGCCCTGAACATAGGTGCTGTTCGGAGAGAACGTGACGCTGCGCGCCGTCCCCTGAAACAGAGTCGCGCCACCATCCGTGTAGATCGCCAATCCGCCGTTGCCGGTCGTGGCCGTGGTGATGCCGATCTGTTCGGAGAGTTCCGAGAGGACCTCGTTGCGTTGGTCCAGCGCGTCGCTCGTGTCGGTGCCGGCGGACGTGGCCGAGATGACGGCGTTGTTGGCGTCCCCGAACTGCTTGAGCAGGGCGTTGATCGTGGTGACGGCCGCGGCGATGCCGCTGTCGGCATCCGCCCTGACGCTCTGCACCGTCGCCGATGCGGTATTGAGGTTCGCGGCCAACTTCTGGGCGGCCGTGACCGCGGCCTGGCCGAGACTCGTGTCGACCGGAGACGACGCATATTGCTGGAGGGCGCTCGTCAGCGCGCCCAGCATGGTGGCGGGCGAAGTGTCGGTCGTCGTGGCGGTGCTCAGACCGAGCGTTTCGTTGATCTTGTCGAGGCCGGTCGAGACGGCCGAACTCGCCGCCGAGTCCGATTTCGCCTGAAGCAGATGAGTGAACAGAGCGTCGTCGGTGGCGGCCCGGATCGGACCGACCTGGCTGCCGTAAGGCGTCGTGACCAGGTCGGCGGATCGGGACGAATAGGTCGGATCGTTCACGCCCGCGATGTTGCGCGACACGAGCGTCGTCAGCGCCGCGTTGGCGGTCAGCGCCGATTGCGCGATGTTGAGTGTGGTCGACAGGCCCATGGTTTCGTCCTATGCGCGATGCTCGCCGAGGCTTTAGCCGCTGATGAGTTGATTGACCGCGGTGAGGAGATCGGACGTGGTGGTGATCACCTTGGAGTTCGCCTCGTAGCTCTGCTGGGCCGTGATCATCATCGTGAGTTGCGTCGCGAGATCGACCGTCGAGTTCTCGAGGCTGTCGGACTTGATCGAGCCGAGGCTGCCCGAACCGGCCGCGCCCACGGTCATCTCGCCCGAGGTCAGGCTCGGCTCGTAGACGTTGCCGGTGAGCGAGGCCATGTTGTCCGGGCTCGGCACGTTGGCGAGCGGAATGCGATAGCTCGGCGTCTGGACGCCGTTCGCGTAGACGGAGGTCACGGTGCCGTCCGCCCCGATCGTGATATGGTCGAGCTTGCTCGGGGCGCTGCCCCCGATCGTGGCCGTCGCGACGTTGAAGTCTGCCGCGAGCTGGGTCGACTGGCTGACGTCGATCGCCAGCGTCTTTCCGTTCGGGATCGGGACCGAGAGGTCGAGGGGTGTGGTCGAACCACCGACCGTGTCGAGCTTCCCTGTGGTCGGGTCGTAGGTCAGGGTCTGCGTGCTCAGCGGAGCGGGGGAGTCCGCAGTCACGGCGTAAGGAAAGCCGCCGCCCGAGGCCGCGTTGGCTTGGTTGTAGGTCGTGGCCTCCCAGGTGTTGTCACTCGTCTTGGTGAAGTAGACGTCGAGCGTCACCTGGTTGCCGAGATCGTCATACGCGGCAACCGACGTCTTCGACGTATAGGTCGCGTCGGCGGCGTTGGAGGCCGGCGTGTCGCCGGTCACTGCCGCGGCATTGGACGAGAGGTTGAAAGCGATGGTGCCGGTGGTGGACGGGCTGGCGCTCAGGGACTGTTTCGACAGGTTGATCACCTGCAATCCGCCCACGCCGTTCGCGGTCGCCGACGAGCCATCGGTCAAATTGTACCCCATGAGTTCGTAGCCCGCGGTATTGACGAGGTTGCCGGCCGCGTTCGGCACGAAGGAACCCGCCCGGGTCATGGCCGTGTTGCCGTCGGCATCCTGCACGACGAAGAAGCCGTCGCCCTGAACCGCAAGGTCCGTCGAGGATGTCGTCGACGTCAGGGTGCCCTGGTCGCCGATGCCGTAGAGGACCTTGGATTGCACGCCGCCCGCCGTATAGCTCGATGTGGATTGCGTGCCGAGCTGCGTTTCGAAGTCGATGGAGGCCTGCTTGTAACCGGTGGTGCCGGAATTGGCGATGTTGTCGCCGATGGTCCCCAACATATTGGCCTGGGCCGACATTCCCGAGACGGCAGTATTGAGTGTACCGAACAGGCTCATGATATGTCTCTCGATGTTCGAATGCGATCAGTGATGAAGCATCAGGCTTGCGCCGAACGGTCGAACCGCGATGTCGTCATCACCTTGTCGCCGAGGATGAAATTTTGCGTTAACGTTAACGAGCGAAAGGCAGGTTTTCTACCGCTGGCTTTGCCCAGTTTGTTCATTGGTGGCGACCGGCGTGGAGTTGCAGGCCGGTTCGCCGCAGAACGATCGGGCGTTGACGGTCCAGGAGCCGAAGCCGCTGTTCACCATCTTGCGGATGACGCCACACACGTATTGCTTCTGTGCGGCGTTGTTGTTGGGCCCGGCGTTGTACCGGGCAACCGCCAGCGTCCAGGTCTTCTCCCGCTGTTTCAGCTCGCGCAGGAATCGGGCCGCGTAGTCGACGTTTCGGGCAGGGTCGAACATCTCGGTCACCGAGCTGAACTTGTCGCCATGCCAGCGGTAGTTGATCTGCATGCAGCCGATGTCGATCAACGAAGCGCCCCGGCGATGCGCGGCCTCGAAGGTCGCCAGGGCAGCCTCGAGCGAGGCGTTGGAAGACGGGTGCCCTTCGATGTTCATCGCGTAGGGCTGAAGGCCGTTGCGGCCGCCGGTTTCGAGAAGACCGACCGAGTAGAACACGGCAAGCGGAATGTCGTAGCGCCTGGCCGCAGCGGCCACCTCAGCCTCGCAACTCCGGACCGGAGCCACGCCACCACCGCTTGCGGACGCCGCGGGGGCGGCCGGGGCCGGGAGGCAGCTCCAGAGTGCGAAGGCGGCCGCCGCCGACAGGCTCGAAGACTTAGACATAGAGCCCCTCGGTTCGCGCCCCTGCGGGGGATGCAGGTGCGTCACTCTCCGGCTTTTCGACCGCGTCGCTCGCCGCCGGCCGGTCGTTGCCGCGTCGGTTCTGACCGCCCCTGGCCGGATCGCCGGACGCGAAGGTCTCACGGTCATGGCCCGACGAGGGGGCGTTCATCTCCGAGCCTCCGGGGGCTGGACCTATCGGGTGGGACGATGCATCAGAGCCGCCCGGCGAGAGGAGGGGGGGACCGCTGCCGAGGCCCAGCGAAGACACGGCCGTGGCGAGCAGATGGCGATCTTGGTCGAGAAGGTTGAGCGTGTTCGGGTTGTCGACCACGATGCTGACGTCGACCTTTGCGCCGTTCATCCTCAGACGGATCTGAACGCTGCCGAGATGCTCCGGATCGAGCTTGACGATGATCTCGCGACCGCCGTCGGCCGTCGCCGTCACTTTGCCGGCCGGGGCTGCGCCGGAGGTCGCGCTCACCCCGCTGGAGCCGTCGACGCCGGATGCCGCTTCATCGGCGGCGCCGGAGGCGCCCGCCAGAGCGGAGAGCGCCGCCGTGACCTGTTGGCCCGCCGACAAGGCGAGTGTCGCCTCTCCCGTGGCGACAGGTCCGGCCAACGGAGCTGCCGTTTCGGCGGGTTCGGAATCGAGACTGGACCTCGATGCTCGGGAATGGGCCGGGCCGGAGGATGACGCATCCGCGCCCTCTCCGTCCGCGTCGGGGAGCGCGACCGTAGCGGCCGTTGAGTCTGTCGGCGACGCGGATGCGAGCGGAGCGCCTGAGGACGAAGCGGAGGCAGGTGCGGCGGACCGAGCCGTCGCTGGCTTTGCCGACATCTGCGCTCCGCTGGCCGGCGTCGGGTTGGACTGCGTCATCGGCGCCGGCGTCGCCGTGGCGGCTCCGACGATTGCAGCCGCTGCGGGACCCGGGCCGTAGGATGTCGTCTCGACGCCCGGCGCGACGGCCTGCACGGCGCCGGCCTGCCCCGAGGCGGCGGGAGTCGCGGCTTCGGAGCTTGCCTCTGCCGCAGCCATGGGTGGCGGGCTTGCTGAGGCCGACACTGCTGGTTCGGGAGCGCTGCCCTGCGCGGAACCCGCCGCTGCCGCGGCGGGAGGACCGGTCTCCGCCCCGGCCGCGGGCAGGGTCGGGGAGGCCACAACGCC
>CAXUOD010000067.1:23830-24184 GCA_964252585.1 uncultured Lichenihabitans sp.
CCGTGTCGGCCGAACGAGCATCCGTGACCGACGGCACTGGCATCCGTGTCGACCGGTCGCCATGAAGCCCACACTGGCCGGAATCGATGTTGACGCGGTCGACGGCGCGTCGGCGGGCCCCGCAAGGGTGTCGACGCGGTCGCCGCGACAGGGGCGGCAGGAGCAGAAACCACGGCCGGGAGCGCGACCGGAACGACCGGCCCCGTCGCGGGTGACGGCGATCCCGAGGGCAGCGACGGTCCGGTGGCGATGCCGGCGGTCGCGGGGTCGGTAGCCGTGGCGGGGGGCGCGGACGACGGCGATTCCACTGGCGGCGTCGGTGCGGTGGCGATGCCGATGGTCGCGGGAGCGGGT
>CAXUOD010000068.1:0-3532 GCA_964252585.1 uncultured Lichenihabitans sp.
CGACGTCTTGAAGCAGGGCGGCGCGGTTGTCGCGATCCGGGCGGGCGGTCGGGTCGGTGGGCCGGCCGCGCTGATGGAATCCTTCGACCGTGGCGCGACGTGGCGGTCGCGCGACATGAGCGCCGTCACCGGCATGATCCTCGACATCCACTTCGTGGACGAGCGAACCGGCTTCCTGGCAGGCGCCAGCCAATCGGACGAAGGTCGCGCGCATGCCCGCATCCTCAAGACCAGTGATGGCGGCACGACTTGGCGCGCCGTCTACGACAGTCCGCGGGCCGGCGACAACAACTGGAAGCTCGCATTTCCGAGCCCAAGCGTAGGCTACGCCACGATCATGAGCTATGAGGCCCCGGCTGCGGAAGCGCGCGGCTTCGTGGTCAAGACGGAGGACGGCGGGGAGCACTGGCGACGGTTGACGGTCACGCGCGACCACGATTGGATCCCTTACGGGATCATGTTCATCAGCACCGAGCGCGGCTGGGTGGGAGGCTCGACGGGAGGTTACGAGACGACGGACGGCGGCACGACCTGGCACGCCGTTCCGATGGGTTCGTCGACCAACAAGATGCGGGTGATCACCCGCCCGGATGGCAGCCGCAGCGTCTTTGCCCTGGGCCACGACCTCTACCGGCTGGATCTGCCGCCGGGCCCGTAGCGGCCCGGCGCTGCACCGACAGGACCGTCAGCGATGCGCTCACTGGGCCGCGCTCTGGCTGGGCGCTGTGCTGAACCGGACCCAGGGACTCGCGATGTAGCGGCCCTCCTTGCGACCGACGGCAGTCACCCGCCAGGCATAGTCACCGTGGATTGCGGGAAGCGGCGCGAAGAGACTGGCCATGTCGGTAGATCCGGTGAAGACCTCGGTCGAACCGGAACCGTCCAGGGCGCGCAGCTCGACGAAATATTGCATCGGCTCGGGCTGCATCTGCGACGTCCAGACGAACTCGATCCCATCCATCATGGGACTGATGCTGGTGTTGGGTCGTGGCGCCAGCAGAGCCGGCGCCGACAGCGCCGCATCGCGAGAAACTTGCGGCCGATCCGACAGATGGCCGCGGGCGGCCGCAAGATCGGACGCCGCAAAATAGGCGTGAGCCAGATCCAGGTTTTGCGGCACGCCTTGTCCGTCCTCGTAGAGGAGACCTAGATTATAGGCTGCCCGGTGATTCCCGTGCGTCGCGGCGCGCGCGTACCAGATAGCGGCCTCGGCGAGGTCAGCTCGAACGCCTCGACCGCTATCGAGCATGACCCCGACGTTGAACTCCGCCTCGGGCATCCCCGCATCCGCCGCCCGGCGATACCAGGCGAAGGCCAGCGTCGTGTCCCCCGTGCCGTTCAGGTCGTACTGAACGGCTTTGTTGAACCAAACGCTGGCGTCCTCCGCCCCCGCCGGAAGCGAGAGCGTGGTCGCGAACAACGAGCCGATGACGCCAAGCAGCGGGATGCGCATGGCCTTAGCGCCAGGAAATCTCGACACTGCGGTTCCGAGCCTCCGCGATGCCCGGCTTGGTCGGGATCGGGAGTTCGGTCTCGCCCTTGGCCAGCACCTGGAACCGATCGGCCGGGATCCCCCGGTCCAGCAAGGCCGCCAAAACGGCGGTTGCACGCTTTTGCGAGAGCGAGAGGTTCATCCGAGGATTGCCGACCCGGTCGGAAGTGCCCGTGACGATCATCACGATCGGCTTGCCCTCGTTATAGGCCCGGGAGGCACGATCCAAGGTCGCCTTGTCTTGCGACCGCAGCGTGCTGCTGCCTTCGTCGAACAGGACCACCAGCGACGAGGGAGCGCCGGCCGGATCCTTCGGTGCAACGCTTGCCTTGTTGGTTTCGGCTGTCGCGGGGGCAGCTGGCGCAGCCGACTGAGCATAGACCGAAGAACCACTCAGCAGAACAGCGACAAAAAATGGGACGGCGTAGCCTAATTTAGTCATGACAAACTCCTTCACATACTTACTACAGTCTAACCCGCGACCGCTACTTCAATCGTACCGGGGCGAGGAAGCTCTTCATTGGCATTTCGGTGGTTGCGAACAGGTCCGAACGTCGCTAGGACTCCGGCAACACGATTTGCCTTACTTTCGTCTTCATGGTAGAAATAAGTCACGCCATTGACCGCGATCCCTCGTGGCGCATCCACGGGATCGGCAACATCGAGGCCCTGCGCTTGCAAGGTCTGCCTCAGCGCGATGGCGCGGGTCCTGGCCGCTTGGCTGCCGTGGGAGTAGCGCAGGATGACATGAGCCGGAGGGTCCTCGGGTAGGACGCCGGTCTGCAAAGGCACAGCACTCTGGATCAATGTACTCGAGGTCTTGCCGTCCGGCGCGAGGGCGGCTGTCGCAACTGCTGCCTGGCGCGTCCCGGTTGCGCCGATGTCGGCGGGCTTGGAGGCGGGCAGGTTCGTCGGACCCGGTGCTTCGGTTGACGTGTGGGCATCGGTCGTGTGGTCGACCTGAGCCGTCGGCTTGGGGACCAGAGCGGCGACGACCTGCTTTTGGTCGACGTTGTTGACCACGGTCGCTCTGCTCTGCTCGTGACCGACCGCATTCTCCTTGCCCTGGGTCGCAGCTTCGTGCGACCGGCGCTCGTCATCCGCGATCGCCTGCTGCCGGACGGCCTCGGTGAGTTTGTCATCGTTGGCCGGTAAGTTCCGGACGGTGACAGCGGGATTCGCGCGTTCCGAATCCAACTGCTGCCGCAGTTCTTCGGTCCGGGCCGCCGCACGATGCTCGGTCGCGACGAACTTGTCGGTTAGATCGGCGACCTGTGCCGCTGAACTGCGCTGAGCGGCCTCCAACTTCCCGGTCAGGTCGGCTACCTGGACGGCATGGCTGCGCTTCTCAGCCGCCAGACGCTCGTTCAAATCCGCGATCCGAGCGGCGGAACCATGCTCCGACGCAGCCAGTCTCGTGGTCAGCTCCACGACTTGTGCGGCGGCGTCACGCTTGTTCGACTCGAGCTGTCCGGCCAGATCCGCAACCTGTGCGGCGGATGCGCGTTTTGCCTCGTCCAACTGCGCGGTGAGCGCCGTGACGGCGGCCGCGGCACTGCGCTTGGCGTTGCCCAACTTGCCGATCATATCGGCGACTTGTGCCGCAGAACCATGTTCGGCGGCGTTCAGTTTTGCCGTGAGGTCGGCGACTTGCGCGCCTGAACTCTTGTTCTCCTCGGCAAGTTTTGCGGTCAGATCCTCAACCGCAGCGGCGGAGGCCCGCTTCTCCGCCTCGAGTTTCGAGGTAAGATCCGCGACTTTGGCGGAGCTACCCTTCTCCGTCTCCAGCTTCGTTGTGAGATCCGCGATCTGCGCGGCGGAACCATGCTCGGCGGTGGCCAATTTCGCGCGCAACCCCGCCACTTCGGCAGCGGCGCTACGGTTCACCTCATCCAGCTTCGCCGTGAGATCCGCGACCTGTGCGCCTGAGCCATGCTGAGCGTCGGCAAGCCTGCCATTGAAATCCGCCACCTGCGCGGCGCTGCCGCGCTTGGCTTCGTCCAGCTTCGCCGTCAGATCCGCGACCTGTGCGGCTGCGCC
>CAXUOD010000068.1:3632-24000 GCA_964252585.1 uncultured Lichenihabitans sp.
GCGTCGTCCAGCCTCGAGGTCAGATCGGCGACCTGTGCGGCAGCACTCCGCTTGGTGTCGTCCAGTTTTCCAGTGAGATCGGCAATCTGCGCGGACGCGTCACGCTTCGCAGCGGCCAGACCCGCCTCCTGTGCCGCTGGGCCATGCTGCGCCGCGTCGAGCTTTCCCGCCAGGTCGGCGATTTGGGCCGCGGCGGCTCGCTTGGTCTCGTCCAGTTTTGCGGTGAGATCCGCGACCTCTGCGGCCGGGCCGTGACGAGCGTCCTCGAGCCTCGTGGTCAGCTCCGACACCTGAGCGGCCGCGCCACGCTTGGCGTCATCCAACTTCACCTTCAGGTCCGCAACCTGTGCAGCCGATCCCTGCTCGACGTCACCCAACTTGTCCGTGAGTTCGGCCACCCGGTCACGCTCTGTCTTGAGTTGTGCCTTCAGCTCGGTCACAGCCGGGTCTGCGGCTGCATCGTTCATGAAAGGGGTCGGCTGAGGATCAGATGACGTGAGATCAGAAGAATCCCGGGAAGTCGGAACATGAGGGACGACATCCTTGGCCGGAGCGCTATTCTGTGCTTCGGTCCTCTGCCGGGTTACTTTCCCACTTATCGCCGTCATGGGCGGTGTCTGATCATCGATCGACAGTACAAAAATAACGACGGCCACAGCTATTAGGCCGATCACACCCAGAGTCTTGTCCATCGCAAGCACCCCTCCCCAAGGGAATGATCAACAGCCGCTGTATCTCCATCACCTTGCCGGCACACTGCGGGATCAGCTAAGGAATAGCGCTAACTTGACTAATGATCTAGGGTAAATGCAATAGCTATCAAGCTGTTTTCGTTAAAAATAATAAGAAGTGTCGGTGAGATCCTCTTTGTACAAAGGCGGTCGATTTATCTATTCTGTTAAAAATATTAGACGCAAGCGCCGGACGCCAAATTGCTGGTGTTGGACAATCGTGGGCGCGCGTCGGTGCGGCCAAGGACCTCTACGCCCGAGGTCGCTCGCATCGAGCGGGGGTTCTCCAATCGCGGAGCCACGCCCGGGGGCTCCACGGCGGCAGAGGCGAGCGGTCCTGCCCTCGTCTCCTCAATCGTCGGAACTTACCCCGGAGGGCCTGGGACAAACGTGTTGTTGACCCGATCACGATCAGGAAGACGCCGGTCGGGATCGACCGTGACGGAGAGGATCGGCGGTCCGCCGTCGAGGTGCATGACGGCCTTGCCGCCGAGCAGCCAGGTTTCGACGGGCAGCGCGAGGCGCCTCGTCGCGCCGTCGGCGTAGCGGACCTCGACCGAACTCGGCGCCACGAGCTTGTCATGGGTCTCGACCGTGACGCTGGCGCCCCTGCGGGGATCGCCCTCGACATAGGCGACGGCCGTCACCGCGAGGTCGAGTTGCCAGTTTTGCATGAACCACCCTCGCCACCACCAGGCGAGGTCCTCGCCACCCTCGCTCGCCATGGCACGAAAGAAGTCGCTCGGCTTCGGATGCTTGTAGGCCCAGTCGGCGATGTATTTGCGGAACGCCCAGTCGAAGCGCTCCGGCCCGAGGATCTCGTCGCGCAACAGCCGCAGGCCGAGCGCCGCCTTGAAGTATGTGACCGCATGCCGGTACTTCTCCGGGATCAGGTCGGCGCGCGTCGCGATGGGCGGAGCTTCGGGGTCGGCCAGAACCGGCAGAATGGCATCCACCGGATTGCCGCCCTGTTCGGCATATTCGCTGTCCCGCTTGGGACCATAGACGCCGCCTTCGAATTCGTCCGACTCGAACGTGTCGATGAAGGTATTGATGCCCTCGTCCATCCAGGCGTCGCGGCGTTCGTCCGAACCGACCACCATGGGGAACCACGTGTGGCCGATCTCGTGGGCCGTGATCCAGAACAGGCCCTTGCCCTTGTCGTCGATGCCGTCGAACACGAGGCCCGGATATTCCATTCCCGAAGCGCCCCCCGCCACGCTGACCGCCGTCGGATAAGGATAAGGGTACCAATGCCGGGAGAAGCGCTCGACCGAGTCCTTCAGGTAAGCGGTCGAGCGGCCCCAGGCCTCGGGACCGGCGCTCTCCACCGGGTAGACGCTCTCGGCCAGCGCCGTCTTGCCGCCGGGAAGCGACATGCGCGCGGCATCCCACACGAAGGCGCGGCTCGCCGTGAAGGCCACGTCGCGGGTGTTGGCCATATGGTAGCGCCAGGTCTTCTCGCCCGAGGCCGGCGGCGCGGCCCCTTCAGCCGCAACCTCCTCGGGGCTGCGGATCAGCACGGTGGCGTCGCTCGCCCTCGCCTCGGCGAGCCGCTCCCGCTGGCCCGGCGTGAGGACGTCCTGCGGGTTGGTCAATTCGCCCGAGCCCACCACCATCATGTCGGCCGGCAGCGTGACGGCGTAGTCGATGTCGCCGTATTCGAGGTAGAACTCCTGGGCGATGTAGGGCAGCGTGTCCCAGCCACGCAGATCGTCGAAGACCGCCATGCGCGGGTACCATTGGGCGACGTCGAAGATCGGCCCGTTCTTGGTCTCGACCCAGGCGGTACGGCCGCCGAACAGCCCCGGCACCACGAAGCGATAGGCGATGCGCAGCTTCAACCGGTCCCCGCCGCCCTTCAGCGGCGTGTCGAGCCGGACCTGCATGCGGGTGTCCGAAACGACGGCGGGCAAAGCGACGTCCCGGCCGTCGCGCTCGACCGCCACGGTGTCGATGGCGTAGCCCTCCGTGGTCCGGTCGGGCTTGTAGCGGCTGCCGAAGAGGACGGCACGGCGCGCATCCGGGCGATAGATGTTCTGGTCGAGCTGCACCCACAGGCTGTCGAGGGTGCTCGGGCTGTTGTTCGTGTAGGTGATCGTCTCGGTGGCCGTGATGGTCTTCGCCACCGGATCGAGCCGGGCCGCGATGTCGTAGTCGGCGCGGTTCTGCCAATAGTCCGGGCCGGGCGTCCCGTCGGCCGAACGGAACCGGTTGACGGCTTCGGGGAACGCCACGGGCGCGAAGGTCTCGCGAGGATCGAAGGCCGCCAGAGGGGCCGGCGCGGCCGGAGGCGCCGGCGCGGTCTCGACCTTGGCCGGCACCGAGGTCGATGGCGGCTGGGTCTGCGCGGAGGCGTCGGCCCTGGTCAAGGCCAGGATCCCGATGACGATGGCGCACCAGGTAGCCTTCATGGCGCCGCTCCTTCCTGTCGGGCGGCTCTGACGTCGTCGGCCGTCACCGGGGCTGCCTCGTGGTTGCCGAAATGCGTCCGCACATAGCCGACGACCGCGATCACCTGGTCGTCGGTCAGGGCGGGCCCGAAGGCGGGCATGCCGCGCAGACCGTCGACCACCACGTGGACCGGATAGGCGGCCACTCCGAAGTTCGAGTCGCCCGCGAGCGACGGATAGGATCCGGCCCCGACCGCCCCTCGCCCGTCGGCCATGTGGCAGCCCTGGCAGATATTGCGGTAGAGGCTCTCGCCCGTGCCTTCCGAGAACATGCGCCCGGGGCTCAGGATGCCGGCACCTTCCGTGGGTATCGGTTCGGCGGCGCCGGCGTGCGCTGACCCGACCGCGGGCGAGACCAGGACCGCCACCACCATCACCTCGAGCAGGCGATGGGCCCACGTCGGCCGGCTTTCGCGCCTCATCGCGGGCTCAGCCCCCGACGACGCGGTCGTGGAGCCGACCGATCGCGTCGAGCGACGACAGGATGGCGCCTTCCTGCCAGGCCGGCAGCGCGGAGACATGTTCGCCGGCCAGGAGGATGCGGCCGTCGATGCGGCAGAGGTCGTCGTAATGGGCTTCCCGCGCCGCATCGGACCAACTGCCGGCGCACCCCAGCGTGAACGGCACCCGATGCCAGGCCACCGCCATGCCGTTCTGGAACTCGGCGCGATACTGCGGGTGGATCGCGGCGCCGATGTCGAGCGTGCGGGCCACCCGCTCGGCCGGTGGCATCGCGGCGAATTCGTAGCTGTTGGTGCCTTCGAAGATATAGGCCCCGAGCAGTACGCCGGGGCCAGCGCGATTGAACCCCGTATTCGGATAGGCGATCTGCCCGATCGGCAGGTCCGTGTAGCTGATCCCGCCGTAGATCGCCTCGTCCTCCTCCCAGAAGCGGCGCCTGAACTGCAGGCCGACCTTCAGCGAGGACAGGTAAGGCACGGCGTCGATCGCGGCCTTCAGGGGCGCGCCGACGTCGATCGGGATCCCGTTCAGGATCGAGAGCGGGATCGTGCAGAGACACCAATCGGCCGTTTCCTGGCGCGTCGCGCCGGCATCGCCGATGTCTTCATAGGTGACGGTCACGCCGGCCTCGCCCTGCTGGATCCGCACCACCTTGGCGTCGTAGCGGATCAGGTGTCCGAGTTCGCGGCCGAAGGCCTTGCCGATCATGTCCATGCCGCCGACAGGCTGGAACATTGTCGTCTGGAAATCGATGGCGGCGAAATTCTGCAGGTAGCGCCAGAGCCGGCTCTGCAGGATGTCCGAGAGCGGGATCGGCGTGCTGGGCGTCGGCGCGGCGTCGAGGCCACCGCCGGGATATTTGTCGTAGCCGCGATAGGACGCGGTCCGCAGGCTTTCTTTGTAGGCGTAATCCTTGTCGAGTGCGCCCCAGGACCGCAGCGCCTCGAGCAGCCTCTCCCGGTCTTCCGTCGAGACCGCCTCGTCGAGGCGCGATTGCTGCGTGGCCTTGGCGAGCAGTTCCGACACCTGGCCCTGGAAATCGGCCTTGATCTCGCGGATCCGCTGCGGCCGGCCGCCGAAGCGGGCCGAGGCGTGCAGGTAGGCGTTGTGGTTGAGCTGGACGAAGGGTTCGAGCGCCACGCCGAGGCGCCTGCAATAGGCCAGGACGGCGCGATGGTGGTACGGGATCCGCCAGGGGCCGGGGTTGAAGTAGAGCCCCGGATCGAAGGCGCAGTCCTGCCGGGCGCCGCCGAGCTCGGTGTAGGTGTCGCCGCCGCGCAGCGTCCAGTTGCGACCGCCGGGCCGGGCGTTGAATTCCAGCACCTTGACCGTATAGCCCGCGTCGCGCAGTTCGAGCGCCGCCGTCATGCCGGCGAGCCCCGCCCCGAGGATCAGCACCGACGCGCCCTTGGGGTCGCCTTGGAGCTTGATCGGCCCCCGGTAGCCGGACTCGGCCGCGAAGCCGAGGCTCGTCATGGCGTGGTACAGCGCCGCGCTGCCCGCCACCCGGCCGATCATCGCGAGGGCATTGCGACGCGTCACGGCGCCGCTAAAGCCGCCACCCTCGCGGTTCCGCGGCTCGCCCGTTTGGGGATCGCCCTGCCTTCCGATGCCAGACATGCCCCTGTCCTTTGCACGTAGCAAAACATCCCGCTCTTGGCCGCGCGGTGTGCTACGAGGCGCCCAAAATCATCGTGGAGCCAGGAAATCGACGCCATAGTCAAGAGCCGAGCCAGGGCCGACGTTCCCGCCATCACGGTCGTCATCCTGCTGGTCGGCCTGTTCGGGCTGTCGCAGGGTCTGACCTATCCCCTGCTGTCCCTCATCCTCGAGCGGCAGGGCGTCGACCCTGCGCTCATCGGCCTCAGCAGCGCCATGACGCCGCTCGGCATCGTCGCGGCGGCCGCGATCCTGCCTGCCGCAGCGAGCAGGATCGGCTCCGCGCCCTTGGCCCTCCTCAGCACAGTGGCGCTGGCCGGCATGATCGGCCTGATCGGGCTCAACCAATCCATCGCCGTCTGGATTCCCTTGCGCTTCCTGCTGGGCTGCGGGATCAGCGGTCTTTACGTCACGAGCGAGACCTGGATCAACAGCCTCGCTCCTCCGGCGCAGCGCGGCCGCATCCTCGGGCTCTTCTCGACGTCGCTGTCGCTCGGTTTCGCCTGCGGGCCCCTGGTGCTGATCGCCACCGGGACGACGGGCGCCCCACCGTTCTGGGCGGCGATCGGCATCGAGCTCGCCGGCGCCGCGCTGATCCTCGCCGTCTTCGGCCGGTTGCCGAACGTCGGTGCGAGGGCGCGCGTTTCGGTCCGGAGCTTCGTGCCCCTGGCGCCCTTCCTTCTGCTCGTGGTGGGTGTCGTCGCGGCCTACGACCAGTCGTTCCTGACCCTGTTCCCGATCTACGTCACGGCCCAGGGCTTCTCGGAGCACGACACCGTCGTGGCCGTGATGGTCTGGGCGGCAGGGAACATCCTGTTCCAGGTGCCGATCGGCGCCCTGGCGGACCGCTGGTCGCGCCGCGGCACCACCCTCCTGCTGTGCGGCGTCACGATCGCGGGCGCCATCCTGCTCCCGGCTGCGGTCTCGTCGCGCGCGACGCTCTGGCCCCTGCTCTTCGTCTGGGGGCCTGCCTCCTACGGCGTGTACACGCTGGCGCTCGGCGAACTCGGTTCGGTGTTCAGGGGCGGCAACCTCGTGGCCGGCAACGCGGCCTTCGCCATGATGTGGGGTTTAGGGGGCCTTATCGGTCCGTCGGCCATCGGGCTCGCGATGCATGAAACGGGGCCGGGCGGCCTGCCCCTGGCGCTCGCCTGCGTCTACGCGATGCTGCTGGCGATCGCCGCAGTGCGGCGGCCCCCCGCGGAGCCTGGCCCCTGAGAGACTCAGGTCGGGTCGGACCGCTCGGCCGCGGGCGAAGCACCTGGGACGGCGCCCGGCGCGAGCCAGCCCGGGACGCGCACCGCCATCATGATGATCTTGCCGTCGACGGCGCCGAGCGTCACGCCCGGGGGAGCGGCAGCGCCGGCGTCGTAATGGCTGGCCCCGAAACCGCTGCTGTCGAGCGCCAGGGTCGCGGCCTGCGGCGCGGAGGCTCGGCCCGACTGGTCCTCGAGACGGCTCGACACGCCGATCTTTCCGGATCGCATCGCATCGAAGCGGACGTGGACGGCGGCAAGGCCCGCGTCGCCGAGGCCGAGATCGACCGCGCAGCCGACCGCGACTTCGCACGGCAGCCGAACTTCCCTGGCGACGTTCCAGTCGGCATCGAGTTCGGCCACATAGACCTCACCGGTCTCGGACGCCGTGGCATCGACGTGATGCACCATGTCCCGCGTGACCGGGCCAGAGGCCGCGACCAGGCCCGACATCAGCAGAGCAGCCAAGCCATGCATCCGAAACACTCCCCCGGGACTGCGCGATGCGGTCCGTCCTGATGGGAGTCTGGCAGGCGGCGCTTAACGCAACGTATGCGCCGCCACAGATTTCGCGTGAACCCGCGGCGAGGCCGGCCTACTTGACGCCTGCGGCGTCCTTGCCCGGCAGGCTGCTCATGCCGATCCGCCACGCGACGGGCGCCAGGAACACGCGATGGCGATGGTCGGCTTCGAACGCCGCCGGCGGCCGGTTGTTGTCGATATACTTGCCGATCTGCCCCATGAAGTCGTCGGCCTTGCGCCAGATGCCGACGTTATAGAACGTCGAGTAATCGTTGCTCTCCGCCGAAACCCAGTTGATCCAGGGGAACTTGGCGTGGTCTTCCTCGCTCGACATGAACTCGGCGATCAGGCCGGTCCGATCCGGGATGGTGGACTTCGTCTCCCAATAGTCGAGGAACTCCTTTTCGTGCCCCTTCTTGATCTTCCACTCGACGATGACGATGCGGGCGTCGGTGGAGAGCGGATTGCCGGCCGCGTCGGCGGTGGCCTGCGGAGCCGCGGCAGGTGCCGGTGCGGGAGCGGCGGCTCCCGGGGCGATGGGCTTCACATCTTCGCCGATCGCCACGCCGACCCCGGCGGAAAGCAGTCCGACCGCGACGACCGCGGTCAACGTCCTGCTGCGCATCGATGCTGTCAGGTTCCATGCCATGGTTTCAGCCCCTATTGCTCGGGCAACCTCGACCTCGACCAGCAGCGGCTGCATCGTGTCGGGTTGTTGGTAAGGATTGACATGAATTTCGAATCTTAACGAGCGTTAATCAATTTGCACGGCCAACGTTCTTGAATAATAGTTAACGCGCTGGTTTTCTAGACTACGTTGAGTCAAGGCCAGAGAACGACGGGTGGCAGGGACGATAGAATGGAATCGACATTGCCGCCCGTCTTCAAGCCGAAGATGGTGCCACGATCGTAGAGGAGATTGAATTCGACATAGCGGCCGCGGCGGATCAATTGTTCGCGCCGGTCTGCCTCCGTCCAGGGCGTTGCGACATTACGCCGGACGAGAGCCGGGTAGATGCCGAGGAACGCCTCGCCCACGGCTCGGGTGAACGCGAATTCGGCCGAGAAATCACGATCGAAGTGATCGAAGAAGATGCCACCGATGCCGCGGGGCTCGTTGCGGTGCTGGAGATGGAAGTAGGTATCGCACCAGACCTTGAGCCTGTCGTGATCCGCCACCGCCGCGTGAGCGTCGCACGCCTGCTTCATGGCGCCGTGGAAGGCTTGGCTGTCGGGGTCCTCCTGGACGCGGCGGCGGTCGAGAACCGGCGTGAGGTCGGCGCCGCCACCGAACCAGCTGCGGCTCGTCACTACGAAACGCGTGTTCATGTGCACGGCCGGGACATGGGGGTTCCAGGGGTGGGCGATGAGCGACACGCCCGAGGCCCAGAAGCGCGGATCGACGTCGGCGCCCGGCATCTGCTTGGCGAACTCCGGCGCGAAGCTGCCGTGGACCGTGGAAGCGTGAATGCCGGCTTTCTCGAAGACGCGACCGTGCAGCATCGCCATGGCGCCGCCGCCGCCGGGTTCGCCCGTGTGATCTGTGCGGTGCCACGGCCGGCGATCGAAACGGCCGGCCTCGGCCGGAGCATGGTCGACGCCCGCCGAGCCCACCGAAAAAGGGCTGCCTGCATCCTCCAGGGCTTCGAAGGCGGCGATCAGCCGGTTCTGCAGGCCTTCGAACCAGGCGCGAGCCGCGGCCTTGCGGGCGTCGATGTCGTCGTCGGTGGGCGTGTCGCTCGGGCTCATGGATCTTTCTTCGTCGACATTTCGCCGATGGCGCGGGCCGCCGCCACGAATTCGCTCGGCATCATGATGATCGTCATGGTGTTCTGCTCGGCTCCGACCTCCGTGATCATCTGCATGCGCCGGAGTTCGAGGCCGGCGGGGTTCTGCATGATGACTTCGGCGGCATGGCGCAAGCGGTCGGCGGCCTCGAGCTCGGCATCCGCTTTGATGATCCTGGCCCGCTTCTCGCGCAAGGCCTCGGCCTCCTGCGCCATGGCCCGCTGCATCGTGGGTGGAATCTCGATGTTCTTCAGCTGAACGCGCTCGACCTCGACGCCCCAAGGCTCCGTGACGCTATCGATCGAGCGCTGCATGGTCTCGGCGATGGAATCCTGGCTCTTCAGAAGTTCGTCCATCGAGTGCTGGCCGAGCACCGTGCGCAAGGTCGTGAGCGACACCTGGATGACCGCGTTCTCGACGTCGCGAACCCGCAGCACAGCGCGTTCCGGGTCGGTGATCCGGAACCAGATCACGCCGTTGACCTTGATGGGCACGTTGTCTCGGGTAATGCCTTCCTGGGCCTCGACCGCCCGCGTGACCGTGCGCAGATCGAGCTTCACCTGCCGATCGAGCAGCGGCAGCAGGAAGTAAAGCCCCGGTCCCGCCGTGCGGTTGTAGCGGCCGAGGCGAAACACGACGGCGCGCTCGTACTGGTCGGCTACGCGGATCGCACGGATCGCAATGACGATGAGGACGACGAGCGTTACGAGAAGCGTTGCGGCGCGGAGCGTATCGTCGATCGGCATGGGGCCTCCTGAGGTACTCAATAGGACGAGGCTCGCGCGCAGGCGAGCATCGTGGGACCGAGATCCCCGCCGCAACCCGGCTGGGCTCCGAAATGGAAGCAGCTCGGATAGGTTGAGTTAATCTCTATGTGCCATGAGTCCCGCGTGCGTTTACACTTGCACTGCCGTGGGGGCGACATGGACTACAGTATCAAGCGCTTTCTTCGTGATGATTCGGGAGCTACCGCGATCGAATACGGGCTGATCGCCGGGCTGATCAGCATCGTCATCGTCGCTGTTCTGACATCGATCGGGACGAGACTGAACACCAAGTTCCAGAAGATCTCGACGGGGCTGAACTGACGCTTCGCCCAGGTGATGCAGATCGACAGCGGGCGCGTCGATCTGCATCATGTGGGAGTGATCGAGAACGTGATGGGTCGGCTTCCTGCGTCGGGTCACGGCCACCAGACCGTGTCGGCCAGCTTCGGAAGCGAAGAGCGCCATCGACCGTCACCGCGAGCGGAGCGTGTCACGACCCGGCTTCATCCTGGTTCACGGGCTGGCTTGCTTCGGCGCCGGGCCTCGGCATGACGAGCGGTAAGGCTCCCGCGTCAACCATGGTCCGGCACACTGTAACGGCCGAGACGGGGTCCGTCAGGCGCTCTTCAGGTCCGGGCGCCGTCCGGTCAGGCGGGCGGGATCGCGGAACGCGGCGATGGCCTGGAGGATAGGCGTCGGACGTCCCAGGAGATAACCCTGGGCCTGGGTGCAGCCCATCGACCTCACGGCTTCGAGCTGCGCGGACGTCTCGACCCCCTCGGCCGTCGTGATCATCCCGAGGTCTCGGGCAAGCGTCAGGATCGAACGCACGATGGCCGAGCTGTCGCTGTTCGTCGTCATTTCGCTCACGAATGAGCGATCGATCTTGATTTTGTTCAGGGGAAGCGTGCGCAGGTAGCTCAGCGATGAAAAGCCCGTGCCGAAATCGTCGAGGACGAGCCGCAATCCCAAGCCTCGGCAGCGGTTCAGCAGTGCCGACGTCCGCGCGCCATCGTCGAGCATCGCCGTCTCGGTGATCTCGAGCTCGAGCCGGGAGGCAGCAAGGCCCGACCGGGACAGGGCCCCCGCCACGATCTCGATGATCCGATCGGAACGGAGTTGCACGGGCGAGAGATTGACGGCGACCGTGAGCTGCTCGGGCAGCGCCGCCACATCGCAGCAGGCGCGATCGAGGACCCAGGCCCCGATTTCGTCGATCAGTCCCGTCTCTTCGGCCAGGGGGATGAAGTCGGCCGGAAGGATGAGGCCGCGGTCGGGATGGCGCCAACGCACCAGAGCCTCGAAGCCGATGGTGCGCGCGGACCGCAGATCCACGATCGGTTGATAGACAAGCTCGAACTGGTTTCGATCTACCGCGTTCCGCAGTTCGTTCACCACGGCCAGCCGCTTGCGGAGCGTCGTTTCCATCTCGGGCTCGAAGACCCGGAAGACGCCGCGGCCACTCGCCTTGGCGCCATAGAGCGCCATGTCGGCCTTGCGCAGCAGCGTGTCGGGATCGCGGTCGGCGGGGCTCGCCAGTGCGATCCCGATGCTGACGCCGATCGAGACCGTGCGGTCGGCGATGGCGAATGGCGCACCGAGGCTCGCGATGATGGCGCCGCTCAGCACCGAGGCGACGCGCGCGGGGTCGGGGCCGCGGCACGCCACCGCGAATTCGTCGCCCCCGAGCCGAGCCGCGAAATCCTGCGGGCCGAGACAGGCCAGCAGCCGTGACGCGACGGCTGCGAGCAGCGCGTCGCCGACCGGATGGCCCAGGGTGTCGTTGACATCCTTGAAACGGTCGAGATCGAGGTAGAGCAGCGCGCATCCGGTCTGCTCGCCCCCCTTGGATGCGCCGAGAGCCTGCAAGGCTTCGGTGATCTGCAGGTTGAAGAGCACCCTGTTGGCGAGGCCTGTGAGGGGATCGTGATGGGCCAGGAAGCGCACCTGACGCTCGACGCTCTGGTGCTGGGTGACGTCTTCGTAAGTCGCAACCCAGCCGTCATCGTCCATCGGCTGCTGAGCCACGGACAACGCGCGCCCATCCGCACCGTGGACCACGAAAGTTTCGGACCGCCGACCGGCCGCCAGTTCGCCTTGGCGCCGGCAGATCTCCGCGACCAGCGTCGCGTCTCCTCCGGGCCGGCGCTTGATGAGGTCGAAAAGGTCGGCCGTAGCGAGCCCGGCCGTCGCCCCGGCGGCCTCGATGTCGAACAGCTGCAGGAACCGCCTGTTGCAGACGATGAGCTTCTGACCGGCATCGGCCATCAGCAATCCGTGCGACATGTTGTTGAGGGCCGCATCGAAGCGCAGATATTGGCTCTCGAGCGCCTCGTCCCGTTCGGTCAGGATGATGTTCTGCTGCTGCACCTCGGTCATCGCGGCCCTGGCGAGGTCGCGGGCCGCCGCAAGGTCGCTCTGGGCCGTCTTGACCGCCGTGATGTCGGTCCGCATGCCGACCACGCACCCGTCCGCCATGAGCCGGTCGGTGATGAGCAGCCACGTGCCGTCGGGAAGACTGCGTTCGAGCGCTCCGCCGTCGCTGCGATGCCAGGCCATGGTGTGACTGAGGAACTGGTCGACCCGCCCGTCGGCCTCCGGATACTGGCCGCTCTCTACGCCATAGTTCAACACGTCCCGATAGCTCACGCCGGGGTTCATGATGGGCGCGATACGGGCGTAGAGCTCGCGATAGCGCGCGTTGCAGGTCACGAGCCGGTCGTTCTGGTCCCAGATGACGAAACCATCCGCCATCGCTTCGACGGCGTTTTCGAGGATGGTGCGCGCCTGGTCCCGTTCCGAGGCAGCCCTCTCGTGCTGCCGCAGGACCGCCGTCAACGCGACCGCGAGGCCGAGGATCATCAGGCCTCCGATCCCGGCGGCGGCCATGACGCGCCCCTGCTGGCGCGTCGAAAACATCAGCGCCGTCGTCACGCCGGTGCTCGACAAGACGAACGTGGTCACGCGCCACAGCAACGGCTTCCACCCGAGCCACAGGATTCCGGCAGGGCCCACCTTGCCGGATGACGCAGTCGCGGACCGATCCCGCGAGCCTGGGAACAGCAGGCGCCCCAGCCGGGCGATCTTCTCCGACGCGGTCAACGCGGACACCGTTCCGGTTTCTCGCGCAGGTTTCTCGGGCTGCTTCCGGCGCAGCGTCGCAGGCTCGGCGACGCAAGAGCGTTCCGACCGTCTCCGCGTGTCTCAATGCCGACCGTCATACGCGCCACAGGTTGCCGCCGCCCCGAGATGTCTCGAGACAGTGGTCCGTGAACCGTTAAATTCTGATGAGGTACACGCCGACTGGGCTGGGGTCTCCCCGAACTTCCATGAGCGGTGGATTTTAGCCGGTGCAGACGGCCGGAAGCCTGTCAGCCACCCGGCCGCTTGTCGAGATCGGCCAGGACCTTTCCGGTGGTCTTGCTGACCTCGCGACCCGAGGCCGCGAGATCGACGAAGTCTTCGCTCCTGTAGGGCCAGGCGTTGGAACCCATGAAGATCCGCATCCCCTTTGCCGTCATCACGGCATCACCGCGGCGCAACGTGCGGTCCTCGAAGATCGCGACCTTTTCTGGCTTGACCGGCACGGCAGCGAAGGCCAGCCTGGGCGTTCGCCTGGCGCGAACCGTCAACGGCCGCGCCTGGCGCTGCTGTTCGGCTCCATCGTCGGCCGGAGCGGCTTGACCGGACGATGCTCCGGCTCCGCCGAACACCGACGTGAAGAATTGGAGCACGCCATCGTCACGCGCGGACGCCCGGTCGACCCTGGAGAGAGTGGCGCAACACGCCATTGCGAGGGCCGCCGTAACCCGCACCGCGTTTGCCATCTGCGCTCTCGTCATGGTTCGGCCCTGTCCTCTCCGCTGGAGTCGATGGGCGACATCGGTCCAGCTTCGGCTCGGCAACGCTGCGCCGGACGATTCGGTTGCCGCAGCCGAGGCGCGGGCGAACCCGCCGGGGCTTTCAGGGCTGGGCCTTTCCCCCTATGGTGCCGCGCGATCGCCGGGCTGCCGGATCCCGCCAGAGGTTTTCATGGTCAAGAGGTTTCTTCTCGGTCTCTTCGCTGCCGCGCTCCCGGTCCTGTCCGTCCAGGCCGCGCCGGCGACGCCCGAGGAAGCGGCACGCCTGACGACGCTGTTCGAGCGCTTCGTCGCCCACCCCGACGCCGGCCAGCCCAGCAGCGTGACGGTGGTGCCCCAGGGTGACGCCTACCTTGTGACGCTCGACCTCGCGCATGCGCTCAGCGGCCTCGGCGGTCTGCACGTCAGCGTCGACCCCAATGTCTCGACCGCGCTCCTGACGCCGCAGAGCGACGGGACGTGGGCGGTGAGCGGCGCGGAATCGCCTCCGCTCGTGATCCACGCCGGCCAGCAGACCATCACGCTGAAAGCCGCGACGTCGCATTTCGCCGGGATCTACGATCCCAGGCTCTTCGCCTTCAAGGAAACCACCCAGATCCAGACCGGTTACGCTCTCGACCAGGATGCGCCGAACCTGACCCAGGAGCGTCGGGTCGACCGCGCGGCCGTGACCACGAAGGCGGTGCCGGACGCGGCCGGGACCGTCTCGGTGGCGGGCCATACCGTTGACACCGGTACGGCAACCGATCTGCTGATCAAGCCGGCCCCGGCGCCGGCCCCAGAGCCGACCGAAGCCGGAAATCCCGCCGTGCCGCCTCCCCTCGAGCCATCGACGCCGATCACTTACGCGATCCCGACGACGACGATCGACTTCGGCATCGACGGATTGCACACGAAGGAGCTGCTCGACCTCTGGGCTCTGCTGGTGGCGCATCCCAATCACGACAGCCTCGTGGCGGCTCAGGATGACCTGCGCGGCACATTGCGGGCCGCTCTGCCGGTGTTGAGCGCCTTCCGCGAGACGCTCGCGCTCGACAAACTGTCCGTGACCTCTCCGTCCGGCGTCGTTTCGGCGCAGAACGTCGGCGGCGGCCTCGATCTCGCCGGGCTTGCCGGGACCGGCAAGGCTTCCACCAGCCTCTCGTTCGACGGGTTGACGGTGCCGAGCCAGGGACTTCCCGCCTGGTCGCAGGACCTCGTGCCGACGGCGCTCTCCCTGGCCATCGGGGTCGACGGCTTCCACGCCGCCGAGGCCGCCAGCGAGGCGGTGAACGATTTCGATCTCAAGGCCGACAAGGCTTTCACGCCGGAGCAGAACGAGAAGATCGGCCATCTGTTCTGGCCTGCCTCCGGCGGGACCCTGACGCTGGCGCCGAGCCGCCTGACGACGAAGCTCCTCGACCTGAAGTTCGAAGGACAGGCGATGCTGACGAGCCCGCCGTCCGGGCAGATGACGGTGAGCGCGACCGGACTCGACAAGGCCATCGCGGTGCTGCAGGCCTCCGCCGGCACTGATCCGCTGGCCGCGCAGGTGTTGGGGCCGCTGGTGCTGGCCAAGAACCTCGCCAAGCCCAATCCCGACGGCAGCCTCGGTTGGGTGATCGACGCCGGCCATGGCCCCCTCCTGGTCAACGGCGCGCCGTTGCAATAGCGGCGAGAAGTGAGACGAAGTAGCCGGACGCCATCATCCCGCGACATCATGCGCAAGATTCGGTCCGTTCGGGATCGGACCTTTGCTAGATGCAGCCCGTTGCCTCGGGTCTACGAGGGACAACATCATGTTTATGCGCATCGATAAACTTCAAGCCGAATTGCCAGCACCAAAAAAGGCTGACCCGAATGCTGCTGCAGCCCTGCAAGAGCTGCTGGGCGGCAAGTATGGGGAGATGTCGACGCTCGGAAACTATATGTTCCAGAGCTTCAATTTTCGTAGCAAATCGAAGCTGAAGCCGTTCTATCAGCTGGTGGCCAGCATCACGGCCGAGGAACTCGGGCATCTCGAACTGGTGTCGAACGGCGTCGCCATGTTGAACAACGGCCCGGATGGCCAGGGGCTCGACAAGCACGGCGGCGACATCTCCAAGGCCCCTTTCGCGGATATGCAGGACATCCGCTCGGCTAGTTCCTTCCTGTCGAACGGCGGCGGCGCCATGCCGATGAACGCCAACGGCGCGTCCTGGAACATGGATTTCGTCACCACGACCGGCAATGTCGTGGTGGACCTACTGCATAATTTCCATCTTGAATGCGGTGCCCGCATCCACAAGCTTCGCGTTTACGAGACCATGAAGGAGGCCACGGGTCGCGAGGTCTGCGCCTATCTGCTGGTCCGTGGCTCGGTTCACGCCCACGCCTATGCGTTGGCCCTGAAGCAGGTCACCGGCGTTTCCATCGAGAAGATGTTGCCGACGCCCAATATCGACCTCAGCAAGATTCCCGAGTGCCAGAAATATCTCGATGAAGGCTCGCATCGCCGGCTCTATACGTGGAGCCCGAAAGACTACAAGAACATGTCCGGGATCTGGGGCAACGGCGAGATGGCGCTGCCCGGTGATCCGCCCGGCGAATTGGAGATCATCGACGGCCTCCCCGAGGGTGGCAAGATTCACGACCTCGACGGGATGGCGTCGGCCTTTACGCCGGATTACGCCCCCGAAGAGATGTTCGAGATCGCGACCAAGCTCTACAAGGCATCGCGCTGATCGCATGAACGTGGCGGCGAAGTTTCTTCGCCGCCATACGCCGCAAGTCGCCTTGCGTTTGCGGTGCAGCATTCTAGGTGAACAGTGAGGGGTCGCGCCGCGTCCCAGAACCCGGTCCGTGGCGGTTCGCGCCAAACCGGCAACGATCCGAGGATCATCATGTTCACCTGCGTCGGTTATGCGTCACAGACGCCAGAGTCACCGTTGAAGCCCATGAGCTTCGAGCGCCGCGATCCGGGACCACGGGACGTCCAGATCGAAATTCTCTATTGCGGCGTGTGCCATTCCGACCTTCATCAGGTACGGAACGAGTGGCAAAATACGATCTACCCTTGTGTGCCCGGCCACGAGATCGTCGGCAGGGTCTCCAGCGTCGGCCGGGAGGTCACGAAGTTCAAGGTCGGCGACCTCGCCGGCGTCGGTTGTCTGGTCGACTCCTGCAAGGATTGTCCGTCCTGCGCCGACGGGCTCGAGAACTACTGCGAGAAGGGACAGACCTTTACGTACAACAGCGAAGACAAGGTCTCGGGCGGCATCACGTTCGGCGGTTACTCGCGGGCGGTGGTGGTGGACGAAGGCTTCACGCTACGCATCCCGAAAAACCTGGATCTCAAGGCCGTGGCGCCTTTGCTCTGTGCGGGCATCACGACCTACTCTCCCCTGAAGCACTGGAAGGTCGGCCCCGGCCAGAAGGTCGGGATCGTCGGTCTCGGTGGCCTCGGCCATATGGGGGTGAAGTTCGCCCACGCCATGGGCGCCCATGTGGTGCTGTTCACGACGTCGCCCGACAAGGTGGCGGATGCGAAGAAACTCGGGGCCGACGAGGTCGTGTTGTCGAAGGACCCGGACGCCATGGCGGCCCAGGCCGGCAGCTTCGACTTCATCCTCGATGCTGTCGCGGCTCCGCACGACATCAATGCCTACCTCATGCTCCTGAAGCGCGACGCGACCCTGTGCCAGGTCGGTGCGCCCGAAAAGCCACTCGCCACCAGCGTCTTCGCGCTCATCTTCAAACGCCGGAATTTCGCGGGTTCGCTGATCGGTGGCATCGCCGAGACCCAGGAGATGCTCGACTTCTGCGGAGAGCACGGCATCACCTCCGATATCGAGATGATCCGCATGGACGAGATCGAGGGCGCCTACGAACGGATGCTGAAGAGCGACGTGAAGTATCGCTTCGTCATCGACATGGAGACGCTGCCGACGGCGGCTTGATGTCGGCTCGATACCGGCTCCTCCGTCGCCGAATGACGGTTGGCATCGAGGAGCCCCGATCGGGCTCCTTTTCATTGGGATCGCGCGTCATCGGGTCTGCATCCTGCGTCCGATAGTCCCTCGCGTAGCCGGGAACAACCCCCGGTCGCACATCGTTGCGCCTGTAGTTCTTGAGGAGCGACGATGACCACAAGCGACAACTTCTCCCGCCGGCAGATCGTCGGCGGCGTGGGCCTCGGGCTCGCCGCCGTAGCCGACGCCGTCGCACCCGCGTCCGCTCAGGCAGCCGTCACCACGCCGACCGCGGCACCGATGCTGGATCCCGTCTCGAAATATCCCAATCCGCCATTCAAGCGGCAGACGCAGCCCTGGCCCGGCCTCGCCGGCCAGATGGACCCGCGCCCGGACCATGGTGAGACGAGCTACAAGGGCTCGGGGCGCCTCGCCGGCCGCAAGGCGCTGATCACGGGCGGCGACAGCGGCATGGGTCGCGCGGCGGCGATCGCCTATGCACGCGAGGGAGCCGACGTCGCCATCAACTACCTGCCGCAGGAGGAACCTGACGCGCGCGAGGTCATCGCGCTGATCAAGGCGGAAGGGAGGATCGCGCTCGCGCTGCCGGGCGACTTGCGCGAGGAGGCCTTCTGCCAGAAGCTCGTCGCCGACGCCGTCGCGGGCCTTGGCGGTCTCGATATCGTCGTGTCGAACGCCGGCCGCCAGCAGAGCCACGACTCGATCCTCGACATCTCGACCGAGCAGTTCGACTGGACGATGAAGACCAACATTTACGCGCCGTTCTGGATCATCAAGGCCGCCCTGCCGCATCTGAAGCCCGGCTCGGCCATCATCGGCACGACGTCCGAGCAGGCCTACGACCCGTCGCCCGACCTCTACGACTATGCCCAGACCAAGGCCGCGACGATGAACTACGTGAAGTCGCTGGCCAAGCAACTCGGGCCCAAAGGCATCCGGGTCAACGGCGTGGCGCCGGGGCCGATCTGGACCGCGCTGCAGGTCTCGGGCGGCGCCTCCCCGGAGAAGGTCATGCAGTTCGGCAGCTGGACGCCGCTCCGCCGCCCCGGCCAACCGGCCGAACTGGCGTCCATCTACGTCCAGCTCGCGGCCAGCGACGCCTCCTACGCGACCGGCCAGGTCTATGGCTCGTCGGGCGGCGCCGGACAGCCGTGAGGGGCGACGTCCTTCTCCCGCCCGCGGGAGAAGATGGCCCGGCGCAGCCGGGTCGGATAAGGGGATGGCGCTTACGGACGGGGCTTCCACGCCACATGGCGGAAGCCCCGGATGATAACTTTGTTCCTGCCAACGCGAAAGTCGAGCGTGTAGGGATAAGGCACGATTGCGATGCGACGAACGGCTCGACGGCTCGTCACTCGCCCAATAGTCGACTGGCTCGCTTGATCGGCGGAGTGGCGGGCCAACGCCGGAGGGACCGTTGGCGAGTGGATTGTCAATGCGGTAGAGGGGCCGCAGTCGATCTGTCTCGCAGCGAGAGCCCCCATGCATTTGACCCGCCTTCGCGACTTTGAAAGAATTGCCACGGTCACGATCCTGGCGGTGACGGCGCTGTCTCTGGTGCTGCCGTCGCAAGCGGCGCCCCGGATCGTTCTCCCGCCGGCCCTGCAGCAGGCGGCACTGCTGTGTCTCGGGGAAGCCTTGCGCCTGTGCCCCGACGCGCTGAAGGCGAAGGACCACGGGATCAGCTGTATCAAGACCGAGCGGCACCTGCTCAGCGTGCCGTGCCGCGGCGTCTACGACCAGGGCGTGAGCTTCCTCCACGGCGGCGATGTCCACCTGGACCTGCGCTCGCTGCAGCGAAAGCTGCCGCGGCCGGTTTCGCCGAAGGGGGAGCCGGTACCCGCGCCCGGACCGACTGCGCCTAATGGTTAGAGGTTGACTGATCTACCCCGGGTTCAGGGCTTCCCGGCCCGGCGCGGCGTCGGATTACTTCAGTTCCGTTGTTTTCGCGTTGAGTTCACCGATGTGGCGCTGCACGATATTGAACGTCGAGGCCGCGAAGGACTTGAGAGCGGGATTTGTACCTTCCTTGGCCTCTTTGAAGAACGCAGCACCGTCTGCGGCATGGATCTTCTTCATGTCTTCGATATACGCTTTGTCGAACTGCTCTCCGGACAAACCGCTGATTTTGGCGAGGCGCGCCTTGAACTCTGCATTCAGTTCAGTAGAAAATTCGATGCCTGCCTTGCCTGCAGCGTCTTTCAGTGCTTGACCGACGAGCTCGTGATCATGGGCTTCTGTCGTACCCTGGTCCTTGATGTCTTGTGTCAGGCCCTGCTGTTCTGCGACCTTTCCAAGTGCGACTTCATACATGCCGCCCTGCGAAACCTTGGCGACGAAGGTGCTGTCCTGGTTCGAAGCGTTAGGAGCAGCAACGGCTGCGTTCGCGGCAGCTAACGCCGCGAAAACCATCAGACCGGCGGCGAGGGCGATTGACTTGCTCATGCTCTATCTCCTGGGCTGGACGAGGTTGTTGATCCGGCGGAGCGATGCGGCCCGAGCGGCTCACATTCGCGCCGAACTGCCCTCGTGTTCGCGCGGTTTGCGATTCACACCGATCACAAGCGTGGGACTCAGCGGTGCCGTAGAACAGTTCAGGCGAACAACCCTGTTCCAACGGCTGCCGTGACGATGCCGACGTAAGCCATTGGCCCTACCCCGTCATGAAGCTGCCGCCCACGATGCCGACACCCTGAAAATTCCAAAGGGTGCCGACGAGAACAAGAATGACATCGGAGCCTCATCCCTCAGGTGCTTGGTGGCAGACGGTTTCCATCGCTTCGGGGACCCTCCGGGTGGCTCTCCCTCACCCGTTGCGAATGTCCTGCGCCGAGGAGGTCCACAGCGGGTATTCGTCGGCAGTGTCCTCGATGATCCGAACCATCTTCTCGTTCTCGTGGAGAGGACGAAGGTTGGTGAT
>CAXUOD010000069.1:0-10733 GCA_964252585.1 uncultured Lichenihabitans sp.
TAGAGCACGTCGAAACCCATGGCATGGATGGCCGGCAGTCGCCGGATCACGTCGTCGAAGGTGCCGTGTCGGTGGGGGTCGCCGCTCTGCGAGCGCGGAAAAAGTTCGTACCAGCTGGCGAAGCCCGCACCGATCCGCTCGGCATCGACGGGGATCGGCTCGTGCTGTAATTTGAACGGACGCGGATCGGCCGCCGCCATGGCGGCCTCCGTCTCCGGCGCCAGCAACAGCGCCAGACGCTCCGCCTCCTCCGCATGGCCGAGACGCTCGAGGATCGGCTTCAATCGCGCGCCGGTCTCGGCCGGGGCTTGCGCGAGCGTCCGCTCCACGAGGCGGCGGCCTTCCTCCAATTCGAGCGGTACGGGGAGGCCGACCTCGTGTTTCTTGAACAGCTCGTGGTGGAACATGGCGAACTCGTCGCGCCACGTCTCGACGGTGAAGTAGATGCGGCCCAGGCGTTCGAGCGGCAGGTCGGCAGCCCAGCGGTCATTGCCGAGCGACGCCATGCGCCGCTCCCGCCAGACGTCCTCGTCGGCGGCGCGCCATTTCAGCGCCACGGCGATCTGGTCGTGACCCTCGGCGAAAGCATCGGCCTCGACGCGCACGACCTCGCCCACGATGCGTTTCACGGGATAGCGTCCCCCGTCGACCGTCGGCGTGACGGCCTCGATGACGAGGCGCGGGGCCTTGACCGCGGACTCCGGCGTGAACCGAAGCGTGTCGAGCGCCGGGACGATGGCCGGGGGCAGGCTTCCCTCGAACACGCGGACTTCGGCCGGGCCGAGCGTCGTGAGTCTTTCCGCTTCGAGGTTCGGGGCGGACCCGACCACGTCCCGGAACGGCAGGAACCGCCCGGCTTCGGGCGACAGCGCACCACCCGAAAGCCCGGCGCCGAGATCGAGGGCAGGATTGACGAGCACGAGGCGCGCCGCATCAGCCTGCCGGTTATCGCTCCGGTCGGTGCGCAACACGGCCGTGGCCGCCGTTCCGCCGCTCGTGATCATGCGCATCTCCCCCCGCGAGAACCGGCCGCCTTCGCGTGCCACGAAAGCGTTGATGGCACGGACGCGCTCGGCGAGGCGCAGGCGCGGCCGGTCGCGAAGGGAGGCGTAAGTCTCCCGGCCTTCACCGGTCGGCGGCACCGGTTCCCGCGCACCGAACTCGAGTCCCATCGGGACCATCACGCCATCGGCGAGTGTGGCGGCGAGCCAGAGAGCCCGTTCGATGCGGCGCTCGACATGTTCGTCCGTCACGAGGGATTGCGCCAGCCGGGTGCCGAGCGGCACCTCCGGAAAGGCGACGACCGACCCCAGGCTTCTCAGGAGTTCGTATTCGTCGACCGGCCATCCGGCCCGGCCATCCCACAAACCGACCGACGAGAAGAAGCCGTCGAAGCCGGCTCCTTTCAGGACGGCGACGTCCTGCGACGCCAGTCCGGGTGTCCAGGCCAGGAAACGACACTCGGGCGCTTCGCCTCGAACCGCCGCGCCGAGTTCGGCCCAGACCTCCGACGGCACGCGGCCGGGGCGCAGGCATCGGAACCCTGTCACGCCGGCGCTCGCCACGCCCCTCACGAACGTCTCGAGGGGGTCGAGGAAGCGCCGTCGCTCCGCCTCGTCGTCGAACCCGACCGGGGCGCTGTTTCTGGCCTCGGGCGCCACACGCGGGTCGCGGGCTCCGAGCCCGACACGCGAGATGCCGAGCGCACGCGAGAGGGGGCTCTCCAACGCGATCCGATCCGCCACCAGGTCGACCATCAGCGAGAGCCCGCGCCCGCGGCAGAGCTGAGCCAGCGCGCCGAGCGAAGCGCTCAGCGATTTTTCCGGCGGTAGAGCCGGATGGGGACGCGTCCAGTCGTAGGGCAGCAGAAGGTTGCCGCTCGGCCCGGGATCGCCGGGGGCCGAGATCAGCACCGTGTCGAACCCCATGCCCGCGCAGGCATCGAGAATCGTCGGCCACGTCTTGGCGTCGCGAACCATCGAGAGAGGCACGTAGTAGATGCGAGGCGCCGGGGCCTCGACGACGCGCCTGCGAAGGTCGGCGTCGACCGGGACGGAGGATGCGAAATCTCTCGACGGCGTTGTTTCGTTCATCGACGATTATCCCCACCATCACGTTCGGTCGCGGCCTGGCCGGGCCGCTCGCTCTCTGAACCAAGCCCTTAGGCCTTTGTTCCCGAAGCGGGACAGCGAGACGCCGCCTTCGACAAGGGGAGACCGGGGCGGACGTCTCAGGGGAGT
The DNA here is from genome assembly GCA_964252585.1 of uncultured Lichenihabitans sp. Classification (GTDB taxonomy): domain Bacteria; phylum Pseudomonadota; class Alphaproteobacteria; order Rhizobiales; family Beijerinckiaceae; genus Lichenihabitans. The sequence goes on from CAXUOD010000069.1 coordinate 2,241, forward strand.
CTCGGCGTGCGACGATCGATCATTCCCCATTCTGAACAGCTTCGGTCTCCGCGGTCAGACGGTGAAGACGCTCGGCGACGGCGCGCAGGCTCACGTCGCCCTTGTGCAGGATCTGGTTGGCGCCTCCGAGCCGGCGGCGGTCCTCCCGGGTCAGGTCCCGCGCGGTCAGCACGACGACCGGGATGTCGTGGCAGTCCGGCCGGGCGCGGAGCAGCTGCAGGAACGTGAACCCGTCCATGACCGGCATCGTCAGATCGAGCAGAATCACCTCGGGCCGCGTCGCGACGACGCTGTCGAGCCCGACCTTGCCGTTCTCGGCCTCGATCACGACCCAGCCGTCCTTCTTCAGGAAAGCGCGAAGCCGGGCTCGCGTATCGTCGTCGTCGTCGATCACGAGGACGGTTCCCGTCGCGGGACGGAACCGGTCCATGACCGCCTTGAACCGGTCCCAGCGGACGGGCTTCAGGACGTAGTCGGCGGCCCCCAGCGATGCCGCCAAGCCTCTCTGGTCGACGAAGGTCACCATGACGACGGGGATGTCGGTCAGGTCCGGGTCGGCCTTCAACGCGCTCAGCACCGACCAGCCGTCGATCCCGGGCATCATCACGTCGAGCAGGATGGCGCGCGGCCTGAGTTCGCGAGCGAGGGCGAGCCCCTCCCTGCCCCCCGTGGCGGTCCGGGCATGGAAGCCCTCGCGGTGCAGGAAACGGGTCATCAGGGCGCGCTGATCGGCGTCGTCGTCGATGACGAGAACGAGATCGCGGTGCAACGCGGCTTGCGGGGCGGGGCTGGCCGCATCGGCCTCCGGCGGGCTCTGGTCCTCGAGCGGGGCCACGTAGGTGGATGGCAGGCGCACCGTGAAGCTGCTGCCCCGGCCGTGCCGGCTCGCGACCTCGACCTCGCCGCCGAGCAGGTCGGCAAAAGCCTTGGTCAGGGACAGGCCCAAGCCGGTCCCGCCGAACCTGCGCGTCGTCGAACTGTCGGCCTGCTGAAAGCGCCGGAACAGCTTCTCGAGCTGTTCCGGCGTCATGCCGATGCCGGTATCGGATACGCAGAAAACGATACGCTCGTCGCCCGCCCGCGTTGCTTCGCGCGAAACAGCGAGCGTGATGGTGCCATCCTCGGTGAACTTCGCCGCATTGCCCAGGAGGTTGAGGAGGATCTGTCGCACCTTGGTCAGGTCGGACTGCATGTCGCCGAGGTCGGGCGCGAGCACGAGTTCGAACCTGTTGGCCTTCTTGCCGACGAGGGTCTGCACCGTTTCAGCGACCTCGTGCACGGCGACCGCGATGTCGAAGATCTCGGCATAGACCTCCATCTTGCCGCTCTCGACCTTGCTCAGGTCGAGCACGTCGTTGATGAGCCCGAGCAGATGGCGCGCATTGCCCTCTATCTTCCGCATGTCGGGAGCGAGGTCCCCGGCCTCGGCACCGTCCTCCATCTCCTCCTGCAGCATCTCGCTGTAGCCGATGATGGCCGAGAGCGGCGTTCGCAGCTCGTGGCTCATGTTGGCGATGAACGTCGACTTGGCGACATTCGCCTCCTCGGCGGCATCCCGGGCCGCAGCCAGGAGCTGCTCGGACCGTTTGCGCGCGTCGATGTCCGAGACCACCACGACGCCGCCGACGAGGCGCTGCTCGGCATCCCGCATCGGGGCGCCGGCAAAGCCGACCCAAGCGCGGCTCCCGTCGCCTCGCTGGTAGTCGACCTCCAGCTCCGAAAGGGGTTCGCCGTCCCGGATGACCTTCAGCAGCGGCCACTCCCCCGGCGTCACGGGACGGCCGTCTTCATGGAAGCCGACCCAGCGTGGCGCACCCTCTCCCGGGCGCGCCGGCATGACGCCGTGCCTGAGGATCGCCTCGGCGCGGACATTGTGTCCGATGATCCGGCCCGAGGGCGCCTCCGCGATCAGGACCCCGACCGGGAGCGTGTCGAGCACGGCCCGCAACGTCGCCTCGCCGATGCGAACCCGCGCTTCCGCCTGAGCGCGTTCGACCGCATCCCAGACCCGCGCCGCGACGCCCTCGATCAGCGCGACGTCCCCCGGCGACCAGCGGCGCGGCTCCTTGCTGTTGACGTAGAGCATCGCCTTGAGGCGACCGTTGCGAACCAGCGGCACGGACACGAAAGCCCGCGTCTCGATGCTGGCCCAGGCTGCCGCATCGTAGGTGGGCTCCGCATCGACGTCCGCGCTGAAAAGAGTTTCGCCGCGACGCTGGAAATCGGCGGCTGCTTCTCCGAAATCGTCGAGTTGGACTGCGCCGCTGTTGGGCGCGACGCCGTCTTCGTATCCGGAGACGAGGAGCACCGTGCGGTCGTCGGCCTGCATCTCGCCGTAGCCGACCCGGTTGACGCCGAGTTGGCGGCCCAGAGCCTTCACGGCGGTGGCCACGATGCTGCGCGGGTCCTGGTTCGAACGGAGGTCGTCCTCCAAGGACAAGCGGAAAGCCTGCCGCCGCTCCGCCAGGATCTGATCGGTGGTTTCGGTGCAGGGACAGAAGAAGCCCTGGACCTTGTCGTCGTCGCGAACCGGCGTGTACGAGAAGGCGAAATGCGCCTCCGGTTCGCGCCCTTCCCGCTCGATGAGCAAGGAAATGTCGTCCATATGAACCGGATCGCCGGCCAGGACCTGGTCGATCAGGGGTTGGAGCGCGTCACGCGTCTCCGCCCAGACCTGCAGGAACGGTGCGCCGAGGGCCGCCGGATGCTTGCTGCCGAGCAGATCCACGTAGCCGTCGTTGTAGATCGTCGTGAGCTCGGTGCCCCAGGTCACGAACATCGGCTGCTTGGCGGCCAGCATGACGCCGACGAGCGTCGTCAGAGGAGACGGCCAGGACTCGACCGGGCCGAGGGGCGTGGTGTTCCAATCGAAGCGCCGGATCATGTCGCCCATGACCCCGCCGCCACGCAGGACGGTTCGTCCGTTCCTCGCCATGCTGTTCCCTTTGCGGTGTGGTCCCGTCCCCGCGACCATGACATAGCGGACGCAGGCCTTGCTGTGCAGCCGGCTTAGCGCGCCCGAAGCCCGCCACGTCTATCTCGGAGGCGCGAGGGTCCTCAATTCCCCGGTCAGGTCTCCGAGACTGGCCGTCTTGCTCACGATACGGTCCGCGTCCTGCAGGCGTTCTCGATCCTTGGCCGACAGGTCTCTCGCACTGTAGACGATCACCGGTATGTCGCGGCAACCGGGCTTCTCCCGCAACGCGTGCAGGAACTCGAACCCGTCCATGACCGGCATGTTGAGGTCGAGCAGCACGGCCCGCGGCGGACCATGCATGACCTTCGTCAAAGCCTCCTTGCCGTTTCTCGCTTCGACGAAGCTCCAGCCCTGCCGCGCCAGCGCGGTCCGCAGGCGATCTCGGACGTCCTCGTCGTCGTCGACGATCAGGATGTCCCCTTCGGCGTCGCGGAAACGGTCCATGACCCGTCTCAATTTGTCCCATTGCACGGGCTTGTCCACATGGTCCGCGGCGCCGAGCGTGGCGCTGAGGCCCTTGTCGTTGGTGAACGTCACCATGACGACCGGGATCTTGGAAAGTTCGGGATCGGCCTTGAGTTCGGTCAGGACCGCCCAGCCGTCCACGTGAGGCATCATGACGTCGAGCGTGATGGCGCGAGGCTTGACCACGCGGGCGATCTCGAGCCCGCTCGGCCCGTTGGAGGCCGTGCGCACGTTGAAGTCCTGTCGCTCCAGGAAGCGCACCATGAGGTCCCGCTGCGCGGCATCGTCGTCGATGACGAGGACGGTCTGACGTTCCTCCCGTTGCTCCTGCGCCGGATCGTAGGAACCGTCGGCCTCCGGCGTCCGCTCCGGCATCGTGGCCGGCAGGCGCAGCGTGAAGGTCGTTCCTCTTCCGAACTCGCTGTCGACCGTGACGTCTCCCCCGAGAAGAAGGCTGAACGCGCGGGTGATCGCGAGGCCGAGCCCGGTGCCGCCGAACTTGCGCGTCGTGGTCTCGTCGGCCTGGGCGAAGCGCTGAAACAGACGGGCGACCTGCTCCTCGGTCATGCCGATCCCCGTATCGATCACACGAAACACCAGCTCCGGGCCGGTCCCGACGACGTGCCGGCGCACGTGCAAGGTGATGCGTCCCCCCTCCGTGAACTTCGAGGCGTTGCTCAGGAGGTTGAACAGGCATTGGCGCAGCTTGACGATGTCGGTGTGCATCGTTCCCACGTCGCCCTCGACCTCGACGACAAGCACGTTGGCCTTCCGCTCGACCAGGGTGCCGACGGTCGCCGCCACGTCATGGACGAGATGCCCGACGTCGACCTCCTCGGCGAAGGTGTCCATCCTGTTCGCTTCGATCTTCGACAGGTCCAGGACATCGTTGATCAGGCTGAGGAGGTGCTTGGCGTTGGACTTGACCTTGCCGAGGTCCTTCAGCAGACGTTTTTCTCCGAGATCCTCGACCTCCTCCTCCATCATTTCGCTGTAGCCGATCACGGCCGACAGGGGCGTGCGCAGTTCGTGGCTCATGTTGGCCAGGAAGGCGCTCTTCGAACGGTTCGCGGCCTCGGCCGCGTCGCGAGCGGCCTCGGCGTCCTCCTTGGCGATCGCAAGCGTCGCTTGGCTGTGGCTGAGACTGGTCAGGTTGGCTTCGTTGTCGAGGATCACCTTCCGCAACGCATCGCAGATCCCCACCATCCCAAGCGAGACGATCAGATATTCGACGACCGCGACCACCTGCGGCGAGGACAGCATCCAGCCCCGGTCGGCACCGGTGAAGAAGCTGGCGGCCGCGACCGCCGAGAGCGCCGTCGTGAAGATGCCGGCCCTGAGGCCCGAAGCCACGCTGACCAAGATGACGGCCGGAAGATAGAGCAGGAACGGTGCCGCATCGAGTTTGACGAACAGCCTGAACACGGTGATGGCGGCCAAGATCAGGCAGGGAATGCCGTATCGCGACCACGCCGTCGGCGTCCGGCGAGACAAGAACCTGAGGAATCGGTGCAAGGGCCACGCTCCCGGCGGGTAGAGACGATCTTGAAGGCGTCGGCTGTTGGCCGACACACCCGAACTCGGACGAGCGACCACGTTCACAGGCCTCGTGCTCTAGGGTCTGCAACTCATGTCGCGCCCGAAAGGATCGGGCTCGCCGCGAAGCGGTGGCTCACGCGTGCTTCGGATCGGCTTCGCCTCGCGATGCGACATACGTCGGCCGTCAGACGGCCGTGGCCCGCGTTCGTGCTGATGGGAGGGAAGGAGTCCGGGCCGAAAGCGTCCTCGAGAAGGCGAGGAGTTCGCCGATCGAGAGCACCAGGTGCTCGTCGGTTCCTTCCGACCGCAGCGCCGAGAGGACAGGGCTGTCGCGGCTCGCATGCCAAAGGCCGACCACCACCACGGCGTCCGGCATGCGCTTGCGGATCCGCCGGACGAAGTACCGGATGCCGGAGACTCCGCTGCCTTCTTCCAGGATGGACAGGCAGCACAGACGGGCGGCGGTCAGGTCGACCGGGTTCGACGCGCCGAGCACCATGTTGGCCTCGAGGCGCGCCCGGAAGCCGGCTTCGGCCAGGGCCTGGACCGCCATGGCGGCGGCGAGATCGTCGAGCTGGCCACGGCCGGGGATACAGACGACGTCGAGCGCGTCGACACCGGCACCCTCGACGCGATCGGCAGGAGTTGCCGCATCCGCGGCTCGTGGCCTGCCCGATGAAAGGCGGGCCAGCACCGTCTCGATCTGGGCATGGATGCTTTCGAGACGCTCGAACGCGAGATCGTCGCGCATCAGGTCGCCCTGGGCCAGGGCGAGGCCGGGAAGCGCCACCGTATCGTAATAGTCGGTCAGCGAGGACGCCGCGATCTGCCGCCGGGCCGCGGGCACGAGCGCGACCGCATGGCCTTCGAGGGCCCGCTGGTAGAAGGTCTCCGGCGGCTCGAGCGGCGGTTTGTCGCCCAGGATGACGTCGATAAAGGCCAGGGCATCGACGTGACGGCCGATGACGACCAGGCAAACCGTCAGGGGAGTCGCGATCAGGAGGCCGATCGGGCCCCACAGCACCGCCCAGAAAGCGGTCGCGACGATGACGGCCAAGGGGGACAGTCCGGTGCTGTGACCGTAGATCAGGGGCTCGACGAGTTGCCCCATCACGAGTTCCGCGCCCACGAAGAGCGCCAGCACGATGATGGCCAAGGACCAGCCGGGAACGATGGCGACGGCGAGGAGCAGCGGGGGCGCCAGCGCGATGAAGACGCCGATATAGGGGACGAAGCGCATGAGCCCGGACAGGATGCCCCAGAGCAGCGGATTGGGCAGTCCCGCGAGCCAGAGGCTGACCCCGACGAGCGCCCCGAAGCCGGAGTTCAAGGCCAGCTGGAAGAGGAAATAGCGGGACAGGCGACGCGCCGCGTCGTTCATGGCCATGATGGTGCGATGGAGGTCGTTGCGCCCGACCAGGCGAACCAGGCGATCCCGCAGGTCGTCACGGGCCAGGAGGATGAAGATCGAGAAGATCAGAACGACGCCGCCGGTTCCGACGGGACCGAGCAGCGGCTCGGCGACGGTGCGCGCGATCGCCAGGTTGGATTGCCCGATGTCGAGCATCGCGGGCCCTGGTGCCGCCGCGGCGGCCGTGCCGTTCTTCCCTTTCGGCGTGGCCAAGGCCGCACGGATCAGCCGCGCCACCGGCCCTTCGCCTTCCCCGAGAGCCTGCCATTTCTCCCTGACGGTCGACTCGTAGTCCGGCAGGCTGCCGGCCAACATGGCAGCCTGGCGACCGACCACCAGACCGACGCTGCCGATGATCCCGAAAGCGAGGAGGACCACCACCACGACGGCCGCGACTTTGGGCAACCGCAGACGCTGCAACAGGGCGCAGGCCGGGGCGAGAACGAAGGCCAGCAGCGACGCCAGCACGAGGGGTACGACGAGTTCGCGGCCGAAGTAGAGGGCCGCGACCAGCACCGTGCCGCCGTAGAGGGTCGACAGCGCCGGGCGCGTTGTCGGTGCGGTCGAGGCGTTGTCGAGGATCGGGTTCAAGGCGTCATCCAGGAACGGGAGGGCCGGCGGGTGCTGGAATTCCGGTCGGTCCACGGGTAACACGGACCGGCGCATCGAAGCATCAAGAGGACCCGTGACCAAGCTTCTCATCGTGGAGGACCACGACGAACTCTCGGACTTCCTGTCGAGGCGCCTGCGTCGCCGCGGGTTCGAGGTCATCGTGGCGCGGGACGGGCGCGACGCCCTGGATCAGGTGGACGCCGAGAAGCCGGACCTGATGCTGCTCGATCTCAACCTTCCCCTGATCGACGGCTGGACGGTCGCGCGGACGCTCCGGCAGCGGTTCAACACCATCCCGATCATCGCCCTGACGGCGCATGCCATGAGCGGCGACCGGGCCAGGGCGCTGGAGGCCGGCTGCGACGAACACCATGCCAAGCCCGTCGACCTCGAACTCCTGCTGGAACAGGTCGACGCCGTCTTGCTGCGGCGCGAAGAGGCCGAGGACTGATCGGGACGGCCCCCTTGCAAACTCGCGATCAACCTCCACCTACCATCCATAGGGATGGTAAGGGGAGGTCGGCTTGACCATGAAGGCAGTGCTTCCCGGTGTGAGGGCGGCCGATAGCGAGAAGATCACGATCAACCTGGGCTATGTCGATCTCGGCCACATCGACCTCATGGTGCAGGACGGCTTCTACTCGAACCGGACGGACTTCATCCGCACCGCCATTCGCAACCAGCTCGAACGGCACGGCGATGCCGTCAGGCAGTCGGTCGCCCGGAAACGGTTGAGCCTCGGGCTCTCCCACTACAGCCGCCAGGATCTCGAAGCCGTCAAAGCCTCGGGAGAACGGCTCGACATCCAGGTGCTGGGCCTCGCCAGCATCGGCCTCGACGTCACGCCGGAACTGGCGCGGCAGACCATCGCCTCCGTCCAGGTCCTCGGGGCGCTGCATGCGAGTGCGGCCGTCAAGGACGCCCTGAGCGACCGCATGAGCTGAAGCCGCCCTTCAGGGCAAGCCGCCTGCGGGCGGAGCCGCTTCCCGAAACGCCTGCCGACCGACCCGGCATCCCGCCGGGACGGACCGATCCCGCTTGCCCACAAGGACTTCGCCATGCTCGCCAAACCGAATTTCGACGTGAACCGGATGATCCGCTTTGCCGACCGGCTCGCCGATCTCGCCAAGGCGGGCTCCTCGCTGGGCCGCCCGCTCGCCACGCTGCCCAAGACCACGAGACCTCCCTACGGTGCTCCAGGGAGCCCCGATGCCTCTGGCCTGCCCGGCAAGGGCTTCGGCCAGGTCGGTGCGCCGGGCTTGCTCGAGCGCCTCGCGGCGCTGAAGCCGGACGGCGCCCTGTGCGGCATGACGATGCCGGGCGCCCCACGGCCCGCCGTCGTCGTGCCGGACGGCGCCCGCTTCGAGGAGTTCACCTTTCAGGGCTCGGGCGGAACGCTCGGCTACAAGCTCTACGTGCCGTCCGGCTCTGTCGGGGCCGACAGGCCCCTCGTCGTCATGCTGCATGGTTGCACGCAGTCGCCGGACGC
>CAXUOD010000069.1:10743-12731 GCA_964252585.1 uncultured Lichenihabitans sp.
CAAGATCATGCGGGATTTCGCCGTCGACCCGGCGCGCGTCTTCGTGGCCGGGCTGTCGGCGGGCGGGGCCGCGGCGGCCATCATGGCGCAAGCCTACCCGGACCTCTACGCCGCGGCCGGCGTGCATTCCGGTCTCGCGGCCGGCGCCGCCACCGACATGGCGTCGGCCTTCGCCGCCATGCGGCAGGGCGGCGCCCCGCGCCCGGGAAGCCGGACGGGTCGGCCGGTCCCGACCATCGTGTTCCACGGGGACGGCGACAAGACGGTGCATCCGTCGAACCGCGACCACGTTCTGGTGCAGGCCAGGGCCGGCGCGGTCCTGACGTGCTCCGCAAACGAGGGGCGCGCGCCCGGCGGACTGACCTACACCCGGACCGTTCACGCCGACGAGGCGGGACGACCGATGCTCGAGGACTGGATCCTGCACGGCGCCGGCCACGCGTGGTCGGGCGGCAGCCGGGCCGGATCCTACACGGAACCCCGCGGCCCGGATGCGAGCCGGGAAATGGTGCGGTTCTTCCTGCAGCAGGACGGCGCAGGAGCCTGAGCGCCTGGGTCGCCCTGCGCTCAGGACAAGGTCACGGTCGGCTCATGTCACATGTCTTCCGCGGCCACGAAGACGCGCAACCGATGTCCGTCGGGATCGAGCGCAACGAAACTGCGACCGAAATCGAGATCCGTCGGCGCAAGGGCTATCGTCGCGCCCTTAGCCTGCCAATCGGCATGGGTGCTTTCGACCTCCGCGACGCTGTTGACCTTGAAACCGAGTTCGCTACCGCCACCCGTGGCGGCGGGGACCGGTTGCACGCCGCCCGCACCCCATAGCCCCAGGGCGAGGCCCGACGGGAGAATGAAGAGCACGAAGGTCGGGCTCGCCTCGACAGGCTCGCGGCCCAGCAGGTCGGCGTAGAACCGCCGGCTCGCCGGAGGGTCGGCGACATAGAAGAGGAGGATGTTCGTATCGGTCATCGGGGCGCTCCGGTCCATCGGTGGACGGGGTGGACGATACGGCGCCATGCTGCCAGTTTCCGGCAGCATGGAGGGTCAGTCCGGTCCTCTCGAAATCCCTTCCGCCTCGCGCCACTCGCGGAGCAGGACCTGCCGTCGTTTGGCATAGCGCGTCTCGATCAGCGCGGCAGAAACGATCCGATCGGTGCGGAAATGGCGGAAGTCCTGCCGCAACTCGCACCATCCGAGCAGCACGCGCACGGCATCGAAGAACGCCAAGGCAAAGGGCCAAACGATGCGCTCCGAGACCCTGCCGGCGCCGTCGCGGTAAGCGAGGCACAGCTTGCGCTCGGAGCGGATCGCCTTGCGCAACAAAGCCGGATCGACAGCATCGGCCAGCATCGCCGCGCCGGGACCGATCAGCAACGCGGCGGCGTCGAGATCGTCGCGCAACTCCGACGGCAATACGGCCGCGATCCGGGCCAAGGCGCTTCGCGCCGATTCCCGCAACCGATCATCCGCCCGCTCGGCTACCCAGCGAGAACCCAGAACCAGCGCCTCGATCTCCTCCGCCGGGAACATCAGCGGAGGCAACAGGAAACCGGGCCGCAAGAGATAACCGACGCCCGGTTCTCCCTCGATGGTCGCGCCCTGCGCCTGGAGGCTGGCGATATCGCGATACAGCGTGCGAATGCTGACGCCGATCTCCTCCGCCAAGACCCTGCCGCTCACCGGTCGACGGTGACGCCGCAGGGCCTGCAGCAGGTCTAGGAGGCGTTCGGCGCGGGACATGGCGGCATTGCAAACGCCCTGCCAGCCAGAATGTGCCAGCAAGGCTCGTGCGAGACGCCCGCTCCATGCCGTCTCACGCCTTCGGTGACGAGACCCGGCGCTCGCTCCTGCAGGCGGCGAGCACCTCGCGTGCCGTCGCGTCGTCGCTGGCGCGCGCGATCACCATCGCGCCCACGAGCATGCTGAACTCTCGGATCGCGGCGCTTCGCCTGACACGATGGCGTCGATGCGCGCGCGAACGCTCGCGT
>CAXUOD010000069.1:12741-14407 GCA_964252585.1 uncultured Lichenihabitans sp.
CCTGCCATTCCGCGCGCGAGCCCGCCGACGAGACGGCCGACCCCGGCCCCGAAGGCGGCGCGGAGGCGCGCGGAACCGCGGCCGACCTCCTGGCCGAGTGCCGCGACCGGGCAGCCGCGCCCGGGATGGCCGCGATGTTCCTCGGAAAGGTAGAGCGTGCGGTAGGCCTCGGCGGCCGGCAGGGCGTCGCCTTCCTCGAGCATCCGGACGAAACCCGCAAAGGCGTCGCCTATCGCGCTCTCGACAAGCGCATCCTTGCTGTCGAAATGCTTGTAGAAGCCGCCGTGCGTGAGGCCGGCCTCCTTCATGACGTCTCCGACGCTCGCCCCCTCGAGCCCCCGCTCGCGGAACAGCTGCGAGGCGCTCGCGACGATGCGGGCGTGGCTCCTGTCCTTTTCGGCCCGCGACACCCGCATCTCGACCAAACTCCCTGACACTCTTGACACGAAAGATGATAGCCATCATCCATAAAGATGTCAAACATCATCCAAAAGGTCGTCTCGACCGGCCGTGAAGGAGTTCAGCATGGAACAACCCTTGATTCTGGTGACCGGCGCTGCCGGCAAGACGGGCCGCGAGGTCGCGACGCAGCTCCTGCAAGCCGGCGCTCCGGTCAGGGCGCTGGTGCGCCGCCGCGATGCCCGCAGCGAAGAGCTTGGACGAAACGGGGCCGAGGTCGTGGTCGCGGACCTCTACGACCCCGAGCAGCTCCTGGCCGCCATGCGCGGGGTCTCCCGCGCCTATTACTGCCCGCCGACCCAGCCCTTCATGGTCCAGAGTGCCGCCGCTTTCGCGGTCGCGGCGCGCGAGGCCCGACTCGAACAGATCGTCCACCTCAGCCAATGGCTGTCGTCACCGTCTCATCCGACCCTGATGACGCGGCAGACCTGGCTCGCCGACAACCTCTTCGCCATGGTGCCGGGCGCCGCCTACACGATCCTCAATCCGGGCTTCTTCGCCGACAACGCTCTCCGCCTCATCGGCTTCGCGGCCCATCTCGGCATCCTGCCCTCGCTGACCGGGGACAGCCGCAATGCGCCGCCCTCGAACCGGGACATCGCCCGCGTCGCGACCGCGGTGCTGCTCGACCCCGTCCGGCACGACGGCCGGCGGTATCGCCCGACCGGCCCGGACCTGCTGTCGGGAGCCGACATGGCGAGCGTGCTCTCCACCGTCCTCGGGCGCAGGGTGCGGCCGGTTCCGATGCCGCCATGGCTGTTCGTCAAGGCCGCGCGCATGCAGGGCGTGAGCGCGTTCGAAATCGGCGTGTTCCTGACCTATCTCCAGGATCACAAGGAGGGGGCCTTCGAGCGCGGCGCCCCGAACACCGATGTGCTCGACGTCACCGGCGCGCCGGCCGAGACGTTCGAAACCACCGCCCGACGCTATGCGGCGCTGCCCGCGGCGCGGCGGAGCACGGGGGCGACGCTGAGGGCGTCCTTCGATGTCCTGCGCACCCCCCTGATGCCCGGATACGATCTCGCCCGGTATCATCGCGGCCTCGACGCTCCGACACCGCCGGAACCGCGCTTCGCCCTGGAGGACCCGCGCTGGCGCGTCGAGCACCCCGTCTCTCTTGCCGAAGCCGCAGACCGCGGCTCCTCGGCGGCTCGGCGGCAGGAGGTGGCCTGACGGCCGGGCTGTTGCGCGGCGTACTCGCCCCCAG
>CAXUOD010000069.1:14417-20934 GCA_964252585.1 uncultured Lichenihabitans sp.
CGAACCAGGGCTTTCGCCGCTGGCCGCGCCGGCTCGGCTTCCTCGCCGCCTGCGGCGCCGCGGTCGTCGGGATGGCGTGGCGGTCCCTCGGCCGTGGCGCCGCGGCCGCCGTGGCGGTCGGGTTGCCGCTCTGGCTGCTCTACGCGGGATGGATCGGCCGCTCGGGGGTTCTGGCTGCCGTACCCGGCCGCCCACCGGGGCTCTTGCTCCTCGTCGGGCCGGCCGTCCTGTTCGTCATCGTCGTGGCGCGCTCCCGTGCAGGAGAGCGAGCCGCGCAGGCCATCCCGCTCGGCGTGCTGATCGGGGCTCAGGTGTTCCGGATCGGCGTCGAACTGTTCCTGCACCAGCTCGCCCTGGAGGGGTTGTCGCCCCGAATGCTGACCTTCGAAGGCGCCAATGTCGACCTGTGGATCGGTCTCTCGGCGCCCGTCGTCGCGTGGCTCGCCGCGAGGCGGTCGATCGGCGCGCGCCGCGTGCTCGTGTGGAACGGATTAGGTCTACTATCGCTCGCGAACGTCGTGGTGCGATCGATCCTCACAGCTCCCGGCCCGCTTGGCCTGCTGCACACCGACGTGCCGAACCTCTTCGTCTCGACCTTCCCGTATAGCTTCATTCCCGCCTTTTTCGTTCCTCTAGCGGTCGTGCTGCACGTCCTGACGATCCGCCGGATGGTGGCGACGGGAGCTGCGGTCCGACCAAGGTCGGCTGCGAGGACAGCCATTCGCGGGTAGCCGATGAGCGTTCTGCTGATTCCCAGGCAGGATCGGCTCGGTCTGATCGAAACGCATGAACCCGGTTCTGAAGACGAGCGTCGAGACGACGACATCCTGCCCGACCGCCAAAGGGGCAGGACCCCCGACAGCTGGAGGATGCGCCCGATGCTCAAGAACTGCACCATTCGAAGAGCAGTCCGGACACCCAGGGCGCGCGCCCTGACGTTGGCTCTGGCGACCTTCTTGGGGCTGGGCCTCATTGGAAAGCCGTTCGCTGCCGAGCCGCCTCTCACGATCGAACACCTTCTCAACGACGGATGGGAAATCGCCGGGTACGCGGGGACCCTCGACAATCGGTCCGCCCTGATCCTGTTCCGCAACAAGGACAAGAAGTACCTCGTGCAGTGCTCCACCCTGTACGACGTGACCCGGACCTCACGTATCACGCTGAACTGCTACGAACTGCACTGAGCGGCCGAGGGGTCGATCGTCCCGTCTCAGCACCAAGCGACGAGATCGGCATCGGGCCGCGCCTCTGCGGATGTCACGGGTCCACGGCCAAGACAAGGCTCCGCCAACCCGCGAGACGACGGGGACCGCGCCAACGGGTCGGTCAGCCATGGGATCGAGGCGCCGCTCTGCCCAGGCCTCAATCCGGCGCATCGGCCGCCACCTTGACCAGTACCTTGCCGACGTTGCGGCCCGCCAGCATGTCCACCAGCGCCTGAGGTGCCGCTTCGAGCCCGTCGATGCGATGCTCGAGAAAGCGGACCCGGCCGTCCGCCACCCAGGGATCCATCTCGCGGCGGAACGCTTCGGTCTGGTGAGCGAAATCGTAGACGATGAAACCGCGGATCGCGATGCGCCGGCTCAGCACGGCGCGCATCACTTCTGGCACGCGGTTCGGCCCCGCGGGCGGCGTGGTCGCGTTGTACTGCGCCACGAGCCCGCAGACCGGGACGCGCGCGAAGTCGTTCAGCAAGGGCAGCACCGCCTCCCAAACCAGCCCCCCGACGTTTTCGAAATAGACGTCGATGCCGTCGGGGCAGGCGCCAGCCAGACGCCCGGCGAAGTCAGGCGCACGATGATCGATGGCCTCGTCGAAGCCGAAATGATCGATGAGAAGCCGGCACTTCTCGACGCCGCCCGCGATCCCGACGGCGCGGCAGCCCCGCAGCTTCGCGATCTGCCCGACGGCCGAACCGACCGGACCGGTAGCGGCCGCCACGACGACGGTCTCGCCGGGTTTCGGCCTGCCGATCTCGGCCAAGCCCACATAGGCCGTGAGGCCGGGCATGCCGAGCACTCCAAGGGCGGTCGTGATGGGACGCGGCGGCGGATCGAGGCGGATCAGGCCCGTGCCGTCCGATAGCGATGCGCTTCGCCAGCCCGATGGCGCCAACACCAGGGATCCGACCTGCCAATCGGGGTGACGCGAGCTTTCGACCCGGCAGATGGCCTGCCCGGTCATGACCTCCCCGATCTCGACCGGCTTGCTGTAGGAGCGCGCGGCGTTCATGCGACCGCGCATGTAGGGATCGAGCGACAGCCAGAGCGTCTGCAGCCGCACCTCGCCCTCGCCGGGCTCGGGACAGGATCGCTGGAGGATCTCGAAATCGTCTGGTCGTGGCTCGCCTTCCGGGCGGCGTCGCAACAAGACGGCGGTTTCGGAGCGCGGGGTCATGATCGGTCTTCCGGTTGAGGTCCGCTTCGACGCGCCAATCGACGATTCGACGTGTGCCGAGCCGCCTGGCGGACAGCACGCCCGCTCCTCCGGTCGCGATGCGGCACGATGAATCCCAACCCTGCGGATCGCGAACGGCGGGACGTCGCACCGACGTGACCGTCTGGTAGGCGTTAGGGCTTACTAGATGCTGAATCGGTTTTAGCTTTTGAACTGGCGGCCTTGTCGGCCCATTTGGAAGCTTCCACCGCATCCGCGGGCGTGCCGATCCCAAAACTATACATCCTCGATAGATTTTTCATCCCATCCACATTGCCTGCTTCGGCAGATTTACGGTACCAGTCGATGGCTGCACTCTCATCCAAATCGACTCCCCTGCCGTTCTCGTATACGGTTCCCAGATTATTCATTGCTATTGGATTCCCGCGGTCTGCCGCCTTACGATACCACTGTGCAGCCATCGCGTAATCTTTTGGAACACCATCACCAAGTTCATAGCTGCGGCCGATGCTGTTCATAGCGTTAGCATTGCCGAGTTTTGCGGACTCCTCATAGAAGCCGATTGCTTCTGTTGCGTCTCTGTAGATCCCGATACCGTTTTGATAGGCATATCCCATCTTATACATGCCGAAGGGGTTACCAGCTTCAGCCGACTTTCTGAACCAGCGGACAGCTTCGTCCCTATCCTGATCGACCGCGATCCCTTCATCGTAGAAGACTCCAACTCTAAACATGGCGAAGTTATCGCCCTTAGCTGCTGATTCGCGATAGTATCCCAATGCTTTGTTTTCGTCTTTTCCTATGCCGACGCCGTCGGCGTACATGTGTGCCAAGTTGTTCATTGCGATATTCAAGCCCGCTTGTGCGGCTTTTTGATACCATCGCAAGGCTTCCATTGTGTCCCTGTTCATACCTGCGTTTCCGTGCTCGTACAGGACTCCGAGATTGTTCATTGCGACGGAGAGCCCCGCGTCGGCAGCCGTTCTGTAGAGAGGACCTGCTTCGGCGTTCCCCGCCTGACCGAGCACTCGTGCGAGTTCAAAGGTTACTCGAATGTTGTCCGGCTGGACCTGGTGGGCTTCTCGACACGCCCTCAGCGCTTCGGTCTGCTCGATCTGATCAGCTTGCACACCTGAGATGCCGGAGGGTCGAGAGATATCAAAGGGGCTCGCTGCCAAGCGGTCACAGGCATCAATAGATCGGTCCGTTGCAGCGGACGGCGCGACGTCGACGACATCCTGCTGCTTCACGGCTGCTGCTGCGCCCGGTGCGAAGAATTGGAAGTCTGCAGCCAAAGACGATACGACCCAGGGCAGTTGCTCTCCATTCGATGCGCGCGACACAGCAATGCGCGTGTGGATGAAGACCTCTTCAGCGCTTGTTGCTTGTTGCCGCAACTCTTTCGTCAGTTCGCCCATGAAGAGGCTGTTCGCACCTGTACTCTCGTCGATGGTCTTGCCGGGCCCCGCTGACAAAATGGCCAAGCTCCCGTCGGGTGTGTTGATCGGCGCAAGCCCCGCCGGCACGGCACGAAACCGGCGCTCGTAGGGATTCGGGTAAGCCGCATCGATGATCGCGATTTTGATGGTTGCGCCACGCCGGTTCAGCTCGCTCAACACATCGTCTACGTTTATCCCCTGAAGCCGAACATCCGCATCCGCCCAGATCTGTGCCTTGACCGGGATCAGATAATTTCGATGCGAAGCTTGTATACCGAAACCTGAGAAGTAGATAAGTGCGACGTCGCCCGATCCTACTTGATTTTCGAGGCTGAGTACCGCATCTCTCATTGTATCGAGCGTGGCATTTTCGCGAAGGTCTACAGTAAATCCGGTTTTCTGGAGTTCGCTTTTCAGCTGATACGCATCGTTGATAGCCGATTTGAGCGAATAATCCGCGTCCGGATAGCTTCCATTGGCGATCAACAACGCGAAGCGTTTCTCAGGATGGATCTGCTCGACTGACCAACTTTCACTTGAGCATAGCACGCTGGTTAACATCATGAGAAGGAATGCGTAAGACCGAAGATTGATGCCCAGTAGATAGCTTGACTTCTTCATCTGAGAACTCGCAGCGCATTGTAGATCGACGGTAATCAGACGTCCTCATAGGTCACGGCCTTGCTACTGTCTCGTCCCGATTATCGCAAATGGAAAGCTGCGACCACGAGAACGATCTCTCATCGTGCCGCCTGTCCCGAAAAAACTAGTCTTGCGCGTCGGTCCGAACGCGCGTGACGTGCACGCCGCGACGTTCGTGCGGAAGATCGTGCCGATCTCGGCAAGTCCGGCTCGCGACAACCGAACCCGCAGCACCCTTACGCCCGGGACGGGCGATCCCGCCGTCACGGGATGGGTTTCATCACGAAGTCGCCGGTGTCGTGATCCCACTTCGCTTTTCCGGTGACCTTATCGATCTCCATCGAAAACATGCGCGGCATCGTCGCCGGATCACCTTTGCAGGGGCCGCCATGTTTCTCGACAGCGGTGATCCCGGCCGTCGTCGGCGTGCTCTCAATGCCATAGATGAGGCCTGTACAGCGAAGATCGGAGCGGCTCAGCAGATGATGGGAGATGATGATGGACCGGGCTTTCGCTATCCAGAAGTCACCGCTTCCATCTGCAGCCAAGGCGGCCAGCATGGAGCCGAGCAGAAAAGCGGTGACGAATGTCGCGCGCATGCAAACCTCAGGTCGTCCGGGCACAGACGCGCATCCGCGACATGCGTGTTCGGTTTCAGCGAAGCTACCGTAGATCGTTGCCTACGCAAGAGGGTTGTTCGCGCGTGGCTTTGGACGAACCAGGTCGCGGGAGAGCTTGCCGGTCGGGAGCGACGGGTCGAGGCCGAGGTTGATCCGCAGCGCCGTGTAGGGCTCACGGTCCAAGCGTCGACGCCAGCAACGCCGCCGCCAACGCTGTCGAGCGGAACTCGATCCCAACCGCATTCGCTCGGTAGCTTTCGCCACTTTCGCCTGGACGGATCGATTGGTAAAACCCGCTGCCGTGCCTCGGAGGACATCATGGCTTCTTTTCGCACTCTCACGATCGCCGGCAGCTTGCTGCTGGCGACCGGCCTCGGTCAGAGCGACGCCTTCGCGCGCTCGGCCACGTTCACCCGCTCGTTCGCGACGCCCAGGGGCGTTGTGACCCAGACCGAGACCAAGTCCTTTAGCCCATCAACCGGGGTCGCGAGCGTGTCCAGCACCACGGATTACCCGGGCGGCAAGACGTCGTCCGCTTCCCTCACCAGTACACCGGACGGACGCGGTGGCTTTACGAACACCCGATCCGTCACCACCGTCACGGGCAAGACGTACACGAGCACGAGGCAGATCGGGCGCTGACTGCGCCTCGAGTCTGTCCGGCAGCACCGCCGCCAGCGCCCGATCGACACCGGCCTGAGCTTCGGCCGACCAAGCCTAGCCCGACAGGCCGCCGCGCGGTCGACGGCGGCTACAACGGAATTTCGGTCGGCCCGCGGTCGGGCGCCATCTCCGATCGGCGAACGACGGTCGGTCGAGGCTTTCTGCAACTCAGCAGGAGAAGCCGCCTTATGAAAGGTCAGCAGCCCTCGATCGGGCTCGCGAAGGTCGGCTCGCGCCGCAGGTTGCCGCCTCGTCCGAGGCACGTTAACCATAAACGATGCGCCTGCCCCTAGCCCTCGCCGCCCTGATGAGCGTTACACCTGCGACGGCCGACGAAACGGCCAGTGACCTAGCCCGGGCATGGTGGATAGCGAACGATCTGTGCCGAGCGTCGTCCGACTCGGCGGTGTCGAAGGCCTGCGAAACTCGCATTCAGCTCGATCGAAAACTGGCCGAAGCTCATTGGTGCTACGGGCAGCTTCGCAACTTCCCTTCCGAACGAACGTGGTATCGCTGCGGTCGCTAGGCGAGCGGCGAACGCTGCCCGGGCAGGTCCTGTTGCCGAATGGCTCTCGTCGTGGTGGGCCGGAGGGACGGCTAAATGCGACTAAGCAAGTATTCTCAATCTGCTCAGTTCTCCTGAGATAGGGAATGGAGGTCTCCGAGCACGAAGATGAGAGCCGGGCCCGAACCTGAGTGGAATGGCCCGCGGAGGCAAACTGCAGGTTCCGAGTTTACGTTCGGTGGGACTTACCG
>CAXUOD010000069.1:21034-23595 GCA_964252585.1 uncultured Lichenihabitans sp.
ATGGCCCGCGGAGGCAAACTGCAGGTTCCGAGTTTACGTTCGGTGGGACTTACCGGGACCGTATACCCCGCTCGGGAGCCGGCAAGATCCTGTGCAGCAAGCCGTCGCGCCAGATGTAGTGGTGGACGAGAGCCGCGAAGGCGTGGAACAGCGCAAGCGCCAGGAGCGCGTTGGCGACGAGACCATGCCAGTGGGTGATCGGCCGTCGCCAGGCGCGGTCGCCGATCTGCGGCAGGTGGTAGAGGTCGAACATCGAGTAACCGCGGACAAAGGCGTTTACGACGCCGAGCACGACCACGGCAATGAGCAGCAAGTAGAGGAGATAGTGGGTCGCCTTGGCCAAGAGGTGTAGCGCTCCCCGGTCCGCGGCTGGCAGAGCGACGCCCGGCCCTGCCCGCCAGACAACGCGGGAGATCAGCGCCAGGGCGAGCGCGAAGCCCAGAGTAACGTGGGTGGACCACAATCCCGTGTTGGCAACGCTGCCGTCGGGGAAATCGTCGGCCGTTTGTCCGAGGAGCCAGAGGACCGCGACAAGCGCCGCCGTGAGCCAGTGGAGCGTAATCGTAGTCCGGTCGTAACGGTCATGTATGACACCCTGCATGCTCAACCCCCTGATTTGAAGTGTAAGTTACGCGATGAACGACGGGAAGTGGGGCGGGACCGGGAAGATGAAAGCGCACGCGACAGTGATAGCGTTGAAGCCTTTCAGGCTCTATCCTTCCTTCCGAAAATCCGGAGGATAGAAAGACAACAGGCATAGGTTCGAGGCAGCTCTCGATGAGAAGATGTTGGATCCCTCAATACGAGACGTGCTTTAGACCAGACATGGCGCCGCCTTGAACGCCAGCCCAGAAGTCGAGAAGCCCGCCGACAGCCAGCCGCGCTCCGGCCGAGATCTCCCGCACGCCGGTCAGTTCGCCGAAGGCCGATCGCGCCAGCGTGCCGCCAAGGAGAAGATCGGGCTGTGCCGTGCCGCCTGCGTCGATCGCCCGGCCCTGGCGATCCGCTTCCGGCCCGACGCCTGCCTCATCCGCACGGACAAGCCCGCGACGTGTCAGCGATCTCCAGAACGGATCCGTGCGGGTCAACGTCGCGTAGGACGGCCCCGTGCAGTTGACGATGACGTCGAACACTTCGCGGCGAACCGTTTCTACTCCCCCTCCACGGGGCTGAAGATCGACCTCGAAGGCCGAGCCTATCGGTCGGGCTTGACTCAGCCGTGCAGCCAGAACGCGCAACCCGCCCCTGCGCCGCTCCTCGGCGATCATGTCGTAAACCGGTCCCGCCATGATGTGGCGATGAATCTCGTAGTAAAGGCGGAGGTGGCGCACGAAACGGCGGCGTTGGGCTTCGGGGAGCGCCGCCCAGAGCCACCATGCCTCCCGCCGGGCCGCGGCCAGGACGGCGTACCAGGATGTGCCGGCGGCCACCGCGCGCCGGACCTCGGCGCGAAACAGGCGCAGCAGGCCGAGCGCGGTCGAAGGTGGCTGCCGGAAGTCGCCGAACGGTTCCACCGCGGTGGCGAGGCCGCGGCGTGAGACTTGGCCGCGACGCGAGATCGCGACCATCTCGCCGGTGTGGCCGGATGCCCGCAGGACCGCGACGGTGTCGCCCATCGTGAGACCCGTGCCCACGATCAGCACGCGGGCGTGGCTCGGCACGTGGGCCAGCACCTTCGGAGCCCACGGATCCGCGATACATTGCGCCGATCCGGACACCGGTTCGAGTTCGTCCGGCAACTGTGGAGCGGGATTGCCGGTCGCGAGTACGACGGCGTCGGCCGCAAAACTTCGGGAGTCCGCCTGCACGACGAAGCCGTCCGCCGTCCGCGCGACGTCCCTGGCGTGCTGCTGCACATGCCGCAGCAGGATATCCGGCCGATCCGCCAATGCCCCTTTCAGCAACTCTCCGACATAATCGCCGAAGAGCCAGCGACGGGGATAGACGTCGCGTTCGTCTCCTTTCGTTGAATCGCCATGGCGCCCGATCCAGCGTGCGAACGCGCCGGGGTCGTCCGGATCGACGCTCATGCTCACCGCCGGAACATTGGTGACATGGGACGGTTCGGCGCTCGAATAGGCGACGCCCGCGCCGAGCCGGATCCTCGGCTCCAGTACCACGATTTCCAGTGGCATCCTGGCCAGCCGCAAGAGGTGGACGACGAAGAGGGCTCCGGCGAGACCGCCGCCGACCACGACGACGGAACGGCACGGGACGGTGTCGGTCATTCGGCCAAGCCCGCTGCTGCATCCTGCCCCGCAGCCCGCGGGTCGGCCCACCGGTACCGCGTCGCGGGATGGGAGGCGTCGAGCCGGGCGTGGCCGAACAGCTTGTCCCGCAGGGTGCCCTCGGCATATCGCCGCTTGTAACGGCCGCGCCGCTGCAGTTCGGGCACCAGCAGATCGACGATGGTCACGAAGGTCTCGGGCCTGACCGCGAAAGTCAGGTTGAAGCCATCGAGACCGGTATCGTCGATCCAAGCCTCGAGCTGGTCCGCGACGGTCGGGGGCGAGCCGACCACGACCGGGCCGATGCCGCCGATCGAGACGTGCTCGGCGACT
>CAXUOD010000070.1:0-23551 GCA_964252585.1 uncultured Lichenihabitans sp.
CGGCCTTCAAGGGCCGCACCATCCACGCCTTCCACACCGAGGGCGCCGGCGGCGGCCACGCGCCCGACATCATGAAGGTGGCGGGGCTCGACAACGTGCTGCCCTCCTCGACCAACCCGACCCGGCCCTTCACGGTGAACACCCTCGACGAACACCTCGACATGCTGATGGTCTGCCATCACCTCGACGGCGCCATCCCCGAGGACCTGGCCTTCGCGGAGTCGCGGATCAGGAAGGAGACGATCGCGGCCGAGGACATCCTGCACGACATCGGCGCGCTCTCGATGATGTCGTCGGACAGCCAGGCCATGGGCCGGGTCGGCGAAGTGATCATCCGCACCTGGCAGACGGCCGACAAGATGAAGCGCCAGCGCGGGGCCTTGCCAGAGGAGCGCGGCGACAACGACAATGCGCGGGTCAAGCGCTATGTCGCGAAATATACCATCAACCCGGCGCTGGCGCATGGCGTGTCGCAGCACATCGGCTCGATCGAGCCCGGCAAACTGGCCGACCTCGTGCTCTGGACCCCGGCCTTCTTCGGCGTGAAACCGGACCTGATCCTCAAGGGCGGCATGATCGCGGCGGCCCCGATGGGCGACCCCAACGCCTCGATCCCCACGCCGCAGCCCGTCCATTACCGGCCGATGTTCGGCGCCTATGGGGGCGCGGTCGCAGCGACCGCGCTGACTTTCGTTTCGGGTACGTCGATCGAGAAGGGCTTGCGAGACACGCTTCGCGTGTCGAAACCGCTGGTCGCGGTCGAGGGCACGCGGGGGACGTTGCGGAAATCGAGCATGATCCACAACGGCGCCACCCCGAAGCTCGACATCGATCCCGAGACCTACGCGGTGGTGGCCGACGGCATGCTGCTCACCTGCGCGCCGGCCGACGTGCTGCCGATGGCGCAGCGATACTTCATGTTTTGAGCGGGTTGCCACCTGCCGAGATGCCCGCGAGGGGTGAGCATCGGCGTGCGGGCGTGCCACGGGCGCTGGCCCTGGTGGTGGCGCTGAGCGCGGTCTTCGGACTCGCGGTGCAGTTCGCGGCGACCTTCGCGCAAACGGGATTGGTCGGCGCCTCGCTCTGGATCCTGCTCCGCTATTTCACCATCGTCGCCAATCTCCTGGTCGCGGTGGCATTCGTGGGCGTGGCGTTACGGCGACCGCGCTTCGGCTCGCCGCGGGTGCTCGGCGGCACGACGCTGATCATCCTGCTGGTCGCGGCGGTCTATCAGATCCTGCTGCGGGGGGCCTTGCAGCAGAACGGCACGGAGAAACTGGCCGACCTCTTCCTCCACAGCGTGACGCCGCTCCTGGTCCTGGTGGCCTGGGCGCTCTGCGCGCCGAAGGGCGGGTTGAGATATCGGGATCCGCTGCTCTGGGCCACGATCCCGATTTTGTACCTCGGCTACGCCCTCGCCCGCGGCGCCCGCGACGGCATCTACCCCTACGGGTTCATCGACGTCGGCCGGATCGGCTGGTCACAGACGGGGATCAACGCCGTCGCGATCGCGTTCGGCTTCCTGGTGGTCGGCGTCACCATGGTCTGGTTCGACCGGCGTCTCGGCGCACGCTAGGAAGATCCGTCTCCCCTGCGGGGGAAGGTGGCGGCGCGAAGCGGCGAGGGACGAGGGGACCCCTGGCGCGATCAGGCCTTCGAACCCTGTGATATCGCATTCCTTTCGCAGGCTTTACACGTTCTGCGGGCCGGAACACTCAGTATTCATGTCGTCCAAAGACGGCATTGGCAGATTACTTCCAGCTATGCCCACAAGGGCGCCGAAGAACCGCCTCGCCTATGGCACTCCGCCCGGGCTCTCCCCATCATAACCTCCAGCGACCGGGGCGCGTGCGCCGCAGCATCGAGAGCCACACCATGAGCGATCACGAGGCGAACCGCCGATCGGAGGGCGGGACCTGGCCGAGCCGACGGACCGCGGTGCTGGACTGGCTCGTGACCGGTACGCAGGATCAGCGCTTCCTCGACAACATCTTCGTGGAGCTCTGCCGCAGGCTTCAGGACAGCGGCGTCCCGCTCGTCCGCGCCGGCATGTTCCTCGAGACCAATCATCCCCAATGGCTCGGTGTACGGGTTGCATGGCGCCCCGGCCTCCGGGAGGCCGACCTGCGTACGATCGAGTATGGAGCCCGCGAGTCCGACGACTATCGCCATAGCCCCGCCCGCTTCATCCGCGACGGCGGCACGGAGGTCCGTGGGCGCCTCGACCGGACGGTTGCAGCCGACGACCCCTATCCGCTCTTCGACGAGTTGCGGCGCGAAGGCGTGACCGATTACGTGGCCTGGCCGTTCCGCTTTACGCAGAACAAGAGCCACTTCATCACCTTCGCGACCGATCGTCCGGGCGGCTTCCACGACGGCGACATCGAGCTCTTGAACGAACTCCTTCCGGTCCTCGCGAGCGTCACGGAAGTCCGTTTGAAGAACCGCTTCGCCCGCCTGCTGCTCGATACCTATGTCGGGCCGCATGCGGGCGAGGCGATCCTCGCCGGCGCCACGACCCGAGGCAGCGGCTTCACGGTGGAAGCGGCCATCGTGGTCGTGGACCTGCGCGGTTTCACGTCCATTTCCGATCTCTGGCCCCGCGACGACGTGATCGCATTGCTCAACGACTATTTCGACGCGCTGTCGGAGCCCATCGAGCGCCACGGCGGCGAGATCCTGAAGTTCATGGGAGACGGCCTCCTGGCCATCTTCCCCGACGATGCCTCCGCCGCCATCCATGCAGTGGCCGATATCTGCCACGCCATGGCGGCGCTGAACGCCGCACGGGAGGCGCGGGGGCTCGACGCCCTTGGCTATGGGGTCGGGGTCAATTTCGGCGACGTCATGTACGGCAATATCGGCTCCAAGACGCGGCTCGATTTCACGGTGATCGGCCCGGCCGTCAACGTGGCGTCCCGCCTCGAAACCCTGACCAAGGAGATGAAGCCCAACGTGCTGTTCTCGGCGGCCTTCGTGGCCAAGGCGAGTTGCGGCGGTCTCCTGCGCCCGATCGGCACCTTCCCGCTCCGCGGGGTCGGGCAGCCGCTCGACGTTTTCGCGTTCAAGGAAGAGCCAAGGTAGGGTCTACCGCTCGGCCCTCAGGCTCTTGATGAAGCGCCTGGCGACATCGCGCACGGCGTCGTCGTCACGCGTGTCGTCGTCGGCCTTGTCCCAAAGATGATCCAGGCTGCCGTCGAGCTCGTCGAGGAGTTCGGGATGGCGATGCGCCACGAAGCGGATCGTGCCGAACAGCAAATGCTCGATCGCCATCTCGCGCCGACGAGCGTCGGCGATTTGAGCGACCTCGGTCTCTGGGTCATGTTTGGTCATGGCGGGGTAACGATCGCCGCAGCGACTGGTTCGGCCCGTCGCGGTGTCGTCGCGGTCGCAGGGCAGGTTTCACGAGCGCGGCGAAGCGACCGAGCTTTTCCTCTCGTGTTCCACGCGCTTGGTCCTGAGAACTTTCGGCCGTTGGCACGACAAGCTACGCTAGAACAAGCCCTGGATGGCGCCGGTCGCGTCGACGCCGATCCGCTCGGCAGCCGGGTGCCGCGGCAGGCCCGGCAAGGTCACGATATCGCCGCAGAGCGCCACGACGAAACCCGCACCCGCCGAGAGCCTGACGTCGCGCACCGGCAGCGTGAAGCCCTCGGGTGCGCCCATCAGGGCCGGATCGGCCGAGAAGCTGTATTGCGTCTTGGCCATGCAGACCGGCAGGTGGCCGAACCCTTCCGCCTCGTAGCGCGCGAGCTTCTTTGCCGCGGCGGGTGCGAGGGCGACATCCCTCGCCCGATAGATGGATCGGGCGATGCGGTCGATCTTGCCCTCGAGCGAGAGGCTGTCCGGGTAGAGCGGCGCGAAACGGGCCTCGCCGGCATCGGCCAGGGCCGCCACGGCTTCCGCGAGAGCCACCGTCCCGGCTGCACCCTCGGCCCAGTGGCGGCAGAGATGCGACGCGACGCCGATCGCCGCACAGGCTTCCGCGACGGCCGCGACCTCGGCCCCGGTGTCGGCCGTGAAATGGTTGATCGCCACGACGACCGGCACGCCGAAACCGCGGACGTTCTCGACGTGGCGCAGCAGGTTGGCCGTGCCGCGGCGCACGGCCGCGACATCGGGCGCGCCGAGATCGGCCTTCGCGACCCCGCCGTGCATCTTCAGCGCCCGCACGGTCGCGACCACGACCGCGGCCGCGGGCGAGAGCCCGGCCGACCGGCATTTGATGTCGAAGAACTTCTCGGCCCCGAGATCGGCCCCGAAGCCGGCCTCGGTGACGACGTAATCCGCCAGGCGCAGCCCCGCGTCGGTGGCCACCACCGTGTTGCAGCCGTGCGCGATATTGGCGAAAGGCCCGCCATGGACCAGCGTCGGCGAGCCTTCGAGGGTCTGGACGAGGTTCGGCTGCAGGGCATCGCGCAGCAGCGCCGTCATGGCGGACGTGGCCTTGAGCGCCGCGGCTTCGACGTTGGCGCGAGCGAAGCTCTGCCCCACCACCATGCGGCCGAGCCGGGCTTCGAGGTCGGGAAGCGATGCGGCGAGGCAGAAGGCCGCCATGGTCTCGGACGCGACTGTGAGGTCGAAGCCGTCCTCCCGCACGGCGCCGTTGCCGCCGAGCCCCACCACGGTCTGCCGAAGGGCGCGATCGTTGATGTCGAGCGCCCGCCGCCAGGTCACGCGCGCCGGATCGATGCCGAGCGCATTGCCCCAATAGACGTGGTTGTCGATCATGGCGGCGAGCAGGTTGTTGGCCGCCGACAGGGCATGGAAATCACCGGTGAGATGGAGGTTGATCTCGTCCATCGGCACGACCTGGGCCTGGCCGCCGCCGGTGGCGCCACCCTTCTGGCCGAAACAGGGGCCGAGCGAGGGTTCGCGCAGGCAGATCACGGTCCGGCGCCCGATCCGGTTCAAGGCGTCTCCGAGGCCGATCGTGGTCGTGGTCTTGCCCTCGCCGGCGGGGGTCGGCGAGATGGCCGTCACCAGGATCAGCTTGCCGCGCCTGGCCGGCAGTGCCGTCAGGGCCTCAACACTCACCTTCGCCTTGAAGGGGCCGTAGCGATAGAGAGCCTCCGGCGCGAGCCCGGCGACGGCGCCGATCGCCTCGATGGGTTTGAGGGTCGCGCGGCGCGCGATGTCGGCGTCGTGCGACATGATGGGAGCCTCGGTTGGACCGGGCCTCACTACCCGATCCGCACCACGGTCGTCGACACGCGATTTGAACCGCTAGGCCACGACGCGAAGGCGGCCCGGTGCGATCTGACCCGCCGGGGGTGCGGCCGGGATCGGCTCGCGGATCAGCACCCAATAGCCCGCCGCCGCCGCGAGCGCGATCACCGCACCGGTGATGAAGGCGAGCGAGAAGTGTCCCGTCGATTGCACGATGTAGCCCGTGACGGTCGGGGCTAAGGCCCCCCCGATATACCCGCCGAAGTTCTGCATGGCGCCGATCGATGCCGTGCAGTTGACGGGCGCCGCCACCGACGCCATGGCCCAGGCGGAGGACGAGCACGTGTAGACGAGGAAAAGCGACAACGAGATGCAGGCGATGGCCAGCACGTCGCTCGACGTCTCGGCCGCCACGACCGTGAAGAGTGCGGTGGCCACGAGCGATGTCGCCATCGGGATCTTGCGGCTGAGGATGGGATCGATCCCGCGCCGTGCCAGAACGTCGACCAGGCGCCCGCCGAAGACTCCGCCCGCGACGCCGAACGCGAAGGGGATCGAGGCCACCCAGCCGGTCTTGCCGATCGTGAAGTGGCGTTCGATCTCGAGATAGCTCGGCAGCCAGGCCGTGTAGAGCCAGGTCATGTAGATGCAGCCGAAATAGCCCATGATCATGCCCCAGGTGGTGCGATAGGCGAAGAGCCGCCGCCAATCGCTCCAGGTGACGCGCGAGCGGACCCCCGGTGCGTCGCCCTCTGTCAGATAGGCCTGTTCGTCGGCTGTCAGGTCGGCGTCGGGCGGGTTGCGGAACACCGTGTAGACCACTGCCGCGAGCGCGAGCCCCATGCCGCCCATGGCGACGAACATCGCCCGCCAGCCGAAGCTCAGCATCAGGAATGTCAGGAGCGGCAGCGCGATGAAGCTGCCGAGCGAGGAGGCGCAGTTCCAGATGCCGGTGGCGGTCCCGCGCTGCCGGATGTTGAACCAGTCCCGCGAGACGCGGGCGCAGGTCGGAAAATGCGGTGCCTCTCCGGCCCCGAGAACGATGCGGGCGCCGATGAACTGCCAGAACGAGGTGACGGCGCCGCCGAGCATCTGCCCCAGCGACCAGCAGGTGAGCCCCAGCGTCAGCGTCAGGCGCGGCCCGAGCCGGTCCGCCAGGGCGCCGGCGGGCAGCTGCGAGAACGCATAGGCCCACAGGAACGCCGAGAGCAGCAGGCCCATGTCGGCGATGGTGAGCCCGAGGTCCTGCCGGATCAGCGGGTTGGCGACCGCCAGGGTGGCTCGGTCGACGTAGTTGACGACGCCCGCGGTCACGAGCAGCACGAGCGATATCGTCTGGATGCGCTTCAGGCGCGGCGTCGCGGCCGTCTCAGCCATGGTGGTCCTCCCTCGGATCCGGGCGCTCTTGTCGGGCGCTCCGAACGATGGACGGCCGCGTGTCGCGATGATCGTCCGGCCCGTATTCTGCATCCTTTCGCGGTCTCGGAAAGACCCTTTTCGACCGGCATGAGACGCGTTGGGGGACCGTCGTGCGGTTGCGTTCCGCATAACCGGCGTGCATCCCTACACGCTTCACCCGACGAAAGGCAGCACCATGGTGATGGGCTTCGCGATCCTGCTGGTCTGCCAACTCGCAGGCGAGGTCGTGTCGCGCGGGTTCGGCCTGCCCGTGCCCGGGCCGGTGCTGGGATTGGTGCTGCTGGTGATAGGGCTCCTGTTTTGGGGCCGCGGCCGCGACGATGCCGCGGTCGCGGCGAGTGCGGTCTCGCGGGTCTCGGACGGCCTTCTGGCCCATCTCGCGCTGCTCTTCGTGCCGGCGGGGGTCGGGGTGGTCGAATACGGCGGCCTCCTCAAGGCCGAGGCCCTGCCGCTGGCCGCCGCTCTCCTGGTGTCGACCGCGATCACGCTCGTGGTGACGGTGCTGGTGTTCGTCGGCGTGGCACGCCTGCTCCGGCGCAGCCCGGGCTCGCTCGCTTCCGGTGAGGGCGACGTCTCGTGAGCGTCTTCGGCCTCTGGGTCTATCTCTCGACGACGCCGCTCTTCTGGCTCACGGTCACGCTCCTCGTGTGGCTCGTGGCCGACGGCCTGGCCCGGCTCTCCGGCCGCAACCCGCTGGTCAACCCGGTGATGATCTCGGTCGCGATCGTGGGGGCGCTGGTGATGGGCTCGGGCACGCGCTACCCGGCCTATTTCGCGGGCGCACAGTTCATCCATTTCCTGCTCGGCCCCGCCACGGTGGCTCTCGGGGTGCCGCTCTACCGCAATCGCGCGCTCGTGGCCCGCAATCTCCTGCCCATGGCGGCGGCGCTCGTGTCAGGCGCCGTCGTGGCCATGGCGTCGGCGCTCGGCATCGCCGCGAGCCTCGGAGCGCCACGCGACGTGTTGGCCTCGCTGGCACCGAAATCCGTGACGGCGGCGGTCGCCATGGCGGTAGCGGAGCGGCTCGGTGGCCAGCCGTCGCTGACGGCCGCGCTCGTCATCATGACGGGCATCATCGGAGCCGTGATGGTGACGCCGCTGATGAACGTGCTCCGCATCCGCAACTACGCGGCGCGGGGCTTCGCGGCCGGCCTCGCGGCCCATGGCATCGGCACCGCGCGGGCCTTCACGGTCGACAATGTCGCGGGCACCTTCGCGGGCATCGCCATGGGGCTCAACGCCGTTGTCACGGCCGTGCTGGCCCCGATGGTGCTGGGGTGGTTTTGACGGTCCGATGTCGTGCGACCCCGGCGGAGCTCTCCGTCCGGAACAAGCGTCCGATGGCTGTCGGCTCCCGAGGAGGAGCGGCATGTCCGATGATCGAGCGTCCTGCCATCGCGCTGCCAGCCGAAACGACGACTTCGGTGAAGAGGCGTCGAGACCGTCGACACCGCTCCACCTGCGAGGTCGTCCGCGCGCGTTGCGCGTTTGCGAGGTGACGCGCGTGCTGCAGGTGAAAGATGCTGGAGCCGCTTAAACCCGCCTCAACCTTGCTCCTCCATAAGAGGTGCGCCAGACCCGCAGGGCGCCCGATGAGCATCACCAGCCTGCCGTTCACGTCGCGCGCCGCCGACCCTGTGTCGCGCCGCGCGATGCATCCCGTCCTGCTGGCCCTGCTCGTCGCTTTGCCGATCGCCCTTGCGATGTCCTGGGCGAGGACCGTGACGATCTGGCGGACCGGGACCTTCTTCGACACCGACGATGCCATGCGGGCCGTGCAACTGCGCGACTGGATGGCCGGGCAAGGCTGGTTCGACCTCACGGCCACTCGGCTCGACCCTCCCGCCGGCGTCTTCATGCACTGGTCGCGCGTGGTCGACGTGCCCCTGGCGATCCTGGTCCGCGGTTTCGGCCTCGTGCTGCCGCCCGAGCTTGCGGAACGCGCGTCCCGCATCCTGTTCCCCGTCGCCCTTCAGGCTGCTCTCATCGCCGCCATGGCGAGCACGGCCCGCGTCCTGGCAGGCCCGGTCGCAACCGTTCCGGCGGCCCTGCTGATCGTGCTCGGCGGGATCAGCTACGGCCAGTTCGTTCCGGGCCGCATCGACCACCACGCGCCCCAGATCCTGCTGCTGACCCTGATGACGGGCGCCACCCTGGCGAGTCTCGATCCCGCCAAGGCGCGCTCGGCCGCCCGGGCGGGCCTCTACGTGGCGGTCTCGCTGGCGATCAGCCTCGAGAACCTTCCCTTCATGGTCGCCATCCTGGCCGCGGCCCCGGTCGCATGGGCGATCGCGGGAGAGCGCATGCGCGCGACGATGCTGTGGCTCGCCCTCGGGCTCGCGGTCGCGGTTCCGGGGATGTTCCTCGCCACCGTGGCGCCGTCCCGCTCTGGCATCGTCAGTGTCGACGCCTTCTCGATCCTGCATCTCGCAGCGGTTCTGCTCGGGGCCATGGGGCTCGTGACGTTGGCCTTTGCGACGCGGTTCTGTCGCGGCCCGGCGCAGCGTTGGGCCGCGCTGGCCGCAACCGGGGTCGTCATGGGCGTGCTGCTGGCCGTGCTGTTTCCCACCGGCCTGCACGGGCCCTACGGCGGCATCGACGCGCTCGTGCAAAGCCTATGGCTCGACCACGTGACGGAAGCTCAACCGCTGCTCGATGCGATCCGCGATCGGCCCGACACGTTCTCGCTCTTCGTTGCGCCGATCCTGGCCGGCGGCGTGGCGGCGGTCGTGGCCATGGTGACCACGCGCGGCTTGGCCCGAGCCCGCTGGGCCGTCGTCACGGCCCTGGTCATGATCGGATTCGGCGGAGCCTTCTGGGAGGTCCGGGTCGTCTCGTCGCTGCAGCCCCTCGCGTTGCTCGGCGGCGCCTGGGCCGTTGCTTGCGCCGTGACGGTCGCTCGCGGTCGGGCGAGCCTGCCGTATGGGGGTTTGGCGGCCGGTCTCCTGCTGGTGTTCTCCTCGGTCGGCTGGGCTTTCGTGCCGATGCCGGCCATGTCGTCGGAGAGGGCGGCCGAGCTCGGCGGCGGCCGGGCCTGCCGGGATGCGGTCGCCCTGGCGCCTCTGGCGGAATTACCGGCCGGACTCGCCTTCGCGCCGATCGACCTCGGGTCCCATCTCTTGGCCGAAACGCGTCTGTCGGTCGTGGCGGCACCCTACCACCGCGACGTCCGCGGCAATCGCGCGGTCCTGCAAGGTTTCCTGGCCTCGCCCGACGAAGCGCACCACCTCGTCGCGGCGGCCGGGGCGGATTACGTGATCCTGTGCCCGGGTTCGGTCCAGACGACGGTCATGACCAAGGCGGCCCCGGACGGGCTCGCGGCGGCGCTCGCGGCGGGGCGCGTTCCCGATTGGCTGAAGCCCGTGCCGCTGGGCCCGACGCCCTACCGGGTCTACGCGGTCGAGTAGCGGAAACGACAACGCCGCGGCGGGTGCCGCGGCGTTGTTGAAGAGTTTCCCCTCATCCGTCGGCGCTGTGCGACGACGCCTTCTCCCGCATGCGGGAGAAGGGAAGGCTTCAGGCGACGGCTTCTTTCTTCTCGAGGTCCTCGCCGGTCTTCTGGTCCACGCTGCGCATCGACAGCTTGACCTTGCCGCGATCGTCGAAACCGACGAGCTTGACCTTGACCTTATCGCCTTCCTTGACGACGTCCGACGACTTGTTCACGCGGCCCTGCGCCAGCTGCGAGATGTGTACCAGCCCGTCCTTCGAGCCGTAGAAGTTCACAAAGGCGCCGAAGTCGACCACCTTCACGACCGTGCCTTCGTAGATCAACCCGACCTCAGGATCGGTCGCGATGGACTTGATCCAATTCACGGCGGCGCGGATCTTCTCGCCGTCGCTCGACGCCACCTTCACGGTGCCGTCGTCCTCGATATTGACCTTGGCGCCGGTCTTCTCGACGATCTCGCGGATGATCTTGCCGCCGGTGCCGATGACCTCGCGGATCTTGTCGGTCGGGATCTTGAAGGACTCGATGCGCGGCGCGAACTCGCCGAGCTCGGCGCGGGCCCCGGTCAGGGCCTTGGCCATCTCGTCGAGGATGTGCAGGCGTCCGTCCTTGGCCTGGGCCAGGGCCACCTTCATGATCTGTTCGGTGATGCCGGCGATCTTGATGTCCATCTGCAGGGACGTCACGCCGTCGGCGGTGCCGGCCACCTTGAAGTCCATGTCGCCGAGGTGGTCCTCGTCACCCAGGATGTCGGACAGCACCGCGAAGCGCTCGCCCTCCAGGATCAGACCCATGGCGATGCCGGCCGTCGGACCCTTCAGGGGAACGCCGGCGTCCATCAGCGCCAGCGAGGTTCCGCAGACGGTCGCCATGGAGGAGGAGCCGTTCGACTCGGTGATCTCCGACACGGCGCGGATCGTATAGGGGAACTCGGCCGCGGTCGGCAGCATCGGACGGATGGCACGCCAAGCGAGCTTGCCATGTCCGATCTCGCGCCGGCCCGGCGAACCCATGCGGCCGGTCTCGCCCACCGAATAGGGAGGGAAATTGTAGTGGAGCAGGAAGCGCTCCTTATACGACCCTTCGAGGCTGTCGATATACTGCTCGTCCTCGCCGGTGCCGAGCGTCGCCACCACGAGCGCCTGGGTCTCGCCCCGGGTGAACAGGGCCGAGCCATGGGCGCGGGGCAGCATGCCGACTTCGGAGCGTATCGCACGGACGGTCTTGAGATCGCGGCCGTCGATGCGGGTTCCATGGTCGAGGATGTTCCAGCGCACCACCTTGGCCTGGACGGCGTGGAAGGCCTCGGCCAGCAGGCTCGGGGCGAACTTGGCTTCGCCATCGGCGGGCGCCAGGGCCGCCATCATCTTCTTCTTCGCGGCATCGACCGCCGCGTAGCGCTCGGCCTTGGCCGTGATCGAATAAGCCGCCCTGAGGTCGCTCTCGATCGTCGAGAGCACCGCAGCCTCGACCTCGGACGTATCGGCCGGGTGGAAGTCGCGCGGCTCACGAGCCGCCTTCTCGGCCAGCCGGATAATCGCCTCGATCACGGGCTGGAAGCCGGCATGGCCGGTCATCACGGCGTTGAGCATGATCTCTTCGGAGAGCTGCTTGGCCTCCGATTCGACCATCAGGACGGCTTCACCCGTCCCGGCTACCACGAGGTCGAGCGCCGAATCCTTCATCTCGTCGATGGTCGGGTTGAGCTTCAGCTCGTTCTTGATGTAGCCGACCCGTGCCGCGCCCACCGGGCCCATGAAGGGAATGCCCGAGATCGTGAGGGCCGCGGATGCGGCCACCAGCGACAGGATGTCGGGGTCGTTCTCGAGATCGTGCGACAGGACCGTCACGACCACCTGGGTGTCGAAGCGGTAGCCCTCGGGGAAGAGCGGCCGGATGGGCCGGTCGATCAGGCGGGAGACCAGCGTCTCCTTTTCCGAGGGCCGTCCCTCGCGCTTGAAATAGCCGCCCGGGATGCGGCCGGCCGCGAAAGCCTTTTCCTGGTAGTTCACCGTCAGGGGGAAGAAGTCCTGGCCGGGCTTTGCGGCCTTGGCCGACACCACGGTGGCCAGGACGGTCGTCTCGCCGTAGGACGCGAGTACCGCGCCGTCGGCTTGCCGGGCGATCTTGCCCGTTTCCAGTACGAGCTTGCGCCCGGCCCAGTCTATTTCTTCTCGATTGACTTCAAACATCTTCGTCTTTCATGGCGAGCCTGAGCTTCGGCCATGAGCAAGACGGCGAGAGGCTGTCGCTCGACTGCGGCCCGGGCCGATCTTCCCGCAGGAAGCCTCGAGCCACGCTCCGTATGGCCGGGCGGTGTGGTGGATCGAACCTCGGGCGTCGTGCCACGCGCTTTCGATCGTCCGCCCGGAGTCGAGGCAGCCTCCGGCGATCCTGCCATGACCACGCTCGCCGGTCAGTGGAGGGCGGCCCCATGCCGCCACCGCACACATTCAAAGTGGTCCGCGCGGGCCGGGAGGCAAGCGCGGACGGATCGATGCCTAGCGGCGGATGCCGAGGCGTTCGATCAAGCTGCGGTAACGAGCCGCGTCCTGGTCCTTGACGTAGTCGAGCAGGGACCGTCGGGTCGACACCAGCTTCAAGAGGCCTCGCCGGGAATGGTTGTCCTTGCGATGGGTCTTGAAATGTTCGGTCAAATTGGTGATGCGTTCCGTCAGGATCGCGACCTGGACCTCGGGGGAGCCCGTATCGCCAGGCTTTGTCGCATAGTCTTTCATGAGCGCACCCTTGCGCTCTGCCGTAATCGACATCGTCATAGCCTTTCGATCGGGAGGAGTTCGGCCACTCGGCCGAAACGTGCCGTCCTGCGTGCTGCCGGGATGTCGTCCAGCAAGCCGCATCGCCCCCTGGAGGGGTGACGGACACGAAGGTCCTTATACACGACGCCGGTTCGAGCGCCAGCGCTTTCTCAGTCTGGTTTCCTGATCGGGTCAGGGCCCGTGGACCGATAACGTCTGCTCCCGTTCGTCCCGGCGCTCGACGAGCGACGGGCTCCGTCGGTCGCGGTTCGTCAGGATCGCAGCGACCGACCCGTCATCATGGCACGGCTCGGACGGCGTTCCACCACCACGGCGCGCGCCATGCCCTTGCGATCCGTCGATGTCAGGGTAATCGGCTTGCGGCGGCTCGACGCCTTCTTCAGTTCCGATTGCACGTCCTCGACGGGGACGCCCATCAGGGAGGCTGCGATCTCGGCCTGTTCTGCCGGGTCGTCGGACAGGCCCTGAGCGGCGGCGATGGCTTCGGCGATCACGGGAGGATCGTGTCTGACGCGGCGCGGACCGAACTTGGTGCTCCAGACTTCATTCATCGTCTCTCTCCCATCTCTCCGGCGGTTTAGCAGTTCTGCTGCGTCGCAGCAATAATTGCTGCAGTGCAACTTTGTTCCGCATGGGCGACGTGCTGCCAGCGCATGATCCGCGCCGAGGCTGGTCCGGGGCTGAGGAGCAAGATCCTTGCCGAGTACGATCGACGATCCGGATGACGGCGGTGAGACCATGGTCGGGAGATTTGCCCATCTTTCAGGCAAAGCTTTGGCTTCCCGGCTTGAGTTCGGCTGTATCCTGGGTCAAGTTTCGCGCGCCGCGTTTTTGGCCGGCGAGGGTGCCTGCCGGGTGTCGGCGGGCCGATGCAAGGAGAGTGGATCATGCGTGGGATGATGGTTGCGGCGCTCTGCGCCGGATTGCTGGCGGCTGGGTCGCAGGGTGCCGAAGCCAAGGGCTGCATCAAAGGCATGATCGTGGGCGGCGTCGCTGGCCACTACGCCGGTCATCACGGCCTCCTCGGGGCCGCGGCCGGCTGCGTCGCTGGCCGTCAGCTCGCCAAGCGCAACGCTGCCGCCAAGATGAACACGACCACGACGACGACGACCAATCCGTCGATCAACCCGACGACCACTCCCGCGGTCCAGCCGCCTGCCCAATAGGCGCGTCTAAGACCCGCTCTTCACGTTCACGTTCGTGCTGCGCCGACGCTTCGCCCGGTCCCGGCCGGTCGGAGCAGCGCTGCATGCTTCGCCGCAAAGCGTTGCATCTCGACCGCCACGGCGCCCTCCGCGGCGACGCTTCTGCCCGCCGCCGTATCGACATGAAGCAGCATCTGTTCGGCCGTGGCCAGGACCGTTCCGTCGGCCGGCCGCAGCAGGCGATGGAAGACGTGCAGCTTCTTGGCCGTCGCCTCGAGCACTTGGGTCGTGACCGTCAGGTCATCGTCGATCCGGCCTTCACCCAGATGCTGGAGATGCGTCTCGACCGTGTAGAAGCTGCGGTGCTGCGCGAGGTAATCCCGGTCGACCCCGAGGCGGGCCAGGAGCGAGTCGGTCGCCTCGCCGAAGCACTGCAGATAGCGGTACTCCGTCATGTGGCCGTTATAGTCGATCCATTCCGCCGGCACCCGTCCATGCCAGGTCGCGAGCGGAGACATGTCGGAGTCGCCGGTCGCCGCCGTCGTGACCCCCCGAGCCTCGAGGGCTCTCTCATGCGCCTTGACCACGGCTCCCGCGGCATAGTCCTGCGACCGCAACGCACCGAGCACCGCCACGAGGCAGTCGTCGCGCTTGCGTTCGAGGTCGCGGATCGAGATCCCGGCGGCCTGGTCGTCCGATTGCGTCGCCACCCGGTCGACAAGGGCTTCGGTCAGTTCGGGCGCTTCGAGATGGGTCCAGGGCAGCTTCAGGGCAGGGCCGAACTGCGCCAGAAAGTGCCGCATTCCGGCTTCCCCGCCAGCGAGGCGGTAGGTCAGGAAGGTGCCCATGAAACTCCAGCGGAGCCCGGCGCCGTAGCGGACCGCGTCGTCGATCTCCTCCGTCGTGGCGACACCGTCGTCCACGAGCCAGAGCGCCTCGCGCCACAGGGCTTCGAGCAGTCGGTCGGCGATGAAGCCGTCCACCACCTTGCGGACTCGCAGGACCTTCATCCCGATCCGCTCGTAGAGCGCAGCGGCACGAGATTCGGCCTCGGGCGCGGTGCGCTCGCCGCCGCACACCTCGACGAGCGGCAGGAGATAGACCGGGTTGAACGGATGGCCCACCACGAAGCGCTCGGGCCGCGTCATGCCGGCCTGCAGGCGCGTCGGCAGCAGCCCCGATGTCGAGGAGGCGATCACCGTGTCGGGGCGGGTCGCGCGGTCGATCTCGCCCAAGACCCGAACCTTCAGATCCTCGATCTCGGGCAGGCTCTCGACCACGAAAGCCGCGGAGCCGACCGCATCGGAGACCGAGGCCGCGACGCGGAGCCGGCCTTCGGGCACGACGACGCCCGGCATCAGCTTGGCCTGCGCCCGCCGCGCGTTGGCCAGGATCTCGTCGAGCTTGCGCGCGATCGCGGGGTCGGGGTCGTAGATCGCGACGTCGTGACCGTTGAGCAGAAAACGGGCCGCCCAGCCGGCCCCGATGACGCCGCCGCCGACCAGTCCGATGGGTTCGAGAGCGCTCATGCGAGGCTCCGGGCACCGCGGAGCTTCAGGAGGTCGCGCGTCGCGTCCGGCCCCATGACCGAGGCCCCCATGGCGTTGAGGATCGTCGCGGCCCGCTCGACCAGCGCCCCGTTGGTGGCCAGGACGCCACGATCGAGGAACAGGTTGTCTTCGAGCCCGACCCGGACGTTGCCGCCCGCCAGCGCCGCCATGGCCACATAGGGCAATTGCCGGCGGCCGATCGAAAAGGCGCTGAAGACGACCTCCTTCGGCAGCCGATGCACCAGGGACATCAGGGTCAGCGGATCGTCGGGGGCCCCGTAGGGGATCCCCAGGCAGAGCTGGATCATGGCGGGTCCATCGATCAGTCCCTCCTTGACGAGATCGTTGACGAAGACGAGGTGGCCCGCGTCGAAGACTTCGAGTTC
This sequence comes from uncultured Lichenihabitans sp., assembly GCA_964252585.1. Lineage (GTDB taxonomy): Bacteria > Pseudomonadota > Alphaproteobacteria > Rhizobiales > Beijerinckiaceae > Lichenihabitans. Next base: position 15,901 of record CAXUOD010000070.1, read on the forward strand.
GGGCTTGACCCCGAGCGCCTGGACCTGCCGGGCCATCGACCGCAAGGTCGCCGGGGTGTTGGTCATGACATAGTCGCCAAGCGCGAAATTCATCGTGCCGCAATCGAGCGTGCAGATCTCCGGCAGGAGCTCGGCCACATGGGCGAGGCGCTCGGTCGGCCCGACCATGTCGGTACCGGCCGGATCGAGGGGCAGGGGGCTTTCGCCGCTGCCGAACACCACGTCCCCGCCCATGCCGGCCGTGAGATTGATGACGACGTCGGTGCCCGAATCGCGGATGCGCTCGACGACCTCGCGATAGAGCCGGCGGTCGCGGGAGGCCTTGCCGGTCTCGGGATCGCGCACGTGGATATGCGCGATGGCGGCCCCGGCCCTCGCGGCTTCGATCGAGGCCTCGGCTATGGCCTTTGGGGTGACCGGCACATGGCGGCTGCGGGCCGTCGTGTCGCCCGCGCCCGTGACCGCGCAGGTGATGAAGACGTTGGGGTTCATGGCGGGGCTCCTGCTGGCCGGTCGAATGGACCCACCCGGTTGCGGCACCATGGTCCGGACGCGTGCCCGCGGCTTGACGCGCCGCGACCGCCGAATGGCCAAACGCGACCTCGGCGGTTCGTCTTCGCAAACGACTGCGGCGGCAAGACAGGATCTTAACCCCGGTCTTCCATGATCCGCTCCGGTGGCGCTTCGGATTCGTCTCGGGAATGCACTTCGATCCCCTCACGCTGATGGTCGTGCCGGCGCTGCTGCTGGTGGCCGCCGGCGCCCCCGCGGTGTGGCGGCTCCGGAGCGGCTGCCTCGCGCCGCCATCGGAGATCGTCGCCCTCCGCGAGCCGGCGATGCTCCCGGGCGACTTCGACGACGGGCTCACGGGAGTCGGCAATCGCCGAGCCTTCGAGCGCTCGGGGGCGTCGCTTCTCGAGGCTGCTCTGGCGCAGGGCCACGAAGCGGCGCTTCTGGTGTTGGACCTCGACCGTTTCGAGCGCGTCAACGCCGCCCATGGTCGCGACGCCGGCGACCGTCTCCTCGTGACGTTCGCCCGGGTGATCCACGACTACCTTCCCCCGACCAGCCTCGTATGCCGTCTCGGCGCCGATACGTTCGCGGCCATCCTGCCGGCGGCCGGGCCGGCCCGCGCCGCCGCCATCGCGGACGAGATCCGCCTGCTGTCCGCCCATCTTTGCATCGATGGTCCGGGAGGCCCGGTCCGGACCACCGTCAGCATCGGCATCGCGGGCACCCGCGGGGGCCATCCCGACGTCGAGACTTTGCTGCAACGGGCGGATCTCTGCCTCGACCGCGCGAAAGCCAACGGCCGCAACCGCATCGAGGCCGAGGATGGATCGCAAAGCGCGTCGTCGGTGCGGCAGCGCCAACGGGGAGCGGCATGACGGCTCCCGGCTAAGAAACGGGTACGCCTAAATGTTGAGCGTATAGACTACGACTTAGCCGGATCCGAAAAACCTTCGATCCGGTCGCGGCGCCGCTTCAGCGAGGGCGAGCGGCGGTCTAGGATCTGCCGGCAGCCCGAGCTGCAGCCCGAGCACACCATGCCCCTTCCGAACATCAGCGTGACGGAAAACCTCTGGATTCCGCTGGCCGATGGCACGCGCCTTGCCGCCCGGCTCTGGCTGCCGGCGCATGAAGGGGTTGGCGGGTCGCCCCCCGTCCCGGCGATCCTCGAATACATCCCGTACCGCAAACGCGATGGCACGCGCGGTCGCGACGAACCCATGCACGGCTTCTTCGCCGAGCAGGGTTACGCGGCCGTCAGGGTCGACATGCGCGGCTCGGGCGAGTCCGACGGAGTGCTCGACGACGAATACCTCAGGCAGGAGCAGGACGATGCCGTAGAGGTGATCGCCTGGATCGCGAGACAGCCCTGGTGCTCGGGCGCTGTCGGCATGATGGGCAAGAGCTGGGGCGGCTTCAACGCCCTTCAGGTCGCGGCCAGGCGGCCACCCGCCTTGAAAGCCATCATCACGGTCTGTTCCACGGACGACCGCTACGCGACCGACATCCACTACTCGGGCGGCTGCCTGCTCAACGACAATCTCTGGTGGGGAGCCATCATGTTGGCCTACCAGGGACGCCCGCCGGATCCGGAGCTCCGGGACGATTGGCGCGAGCAATGGCTGGAGCGGCTCGACCATATGCCGTTCTGGCCGGCCCTGTGGCTGGCCCATCCGACGCGCGACGCCTATTGGAAACACGGCTCGATCTGCGAGGACTGGGACGCCGTGGCGTGCCCGGTTCTCGCGGTCGGCGGGTGGAGCGACAGCTACACCGATGCCGTGCCCCGTCTGCTCGCTGGCCTCCGCGTTCCCCGTCTCGGCATCATCGGACCCTGGGCCCATATCTATCCGCAGGACGGCAGCCCCGGCCCCGCCATCGACTTCCTGGGCGAGGCCGTGCGCTGGTGGGACCAGTGGCTGAAGGGCCGTGACACCGGCATCATGCGCGAACCGATGCTCCGGGCCTTCGTTGAGGATTACCAGGAGCCCGCGACGACGCGCGACGCGGCGCTCGGCCGCTTCGTCGGCGAGGTGGATTGGCCGAGCTCCGACATCCACGAGCGAAGCTTTGGGCTCGCGGCCGGCCGGCTGGTCGATGGAGCCGGCGAGCCCGCGGACCTCGCGGTCCGGTCCCCGCCCTGGGTCGGGACCGCGGGAGGCGAGTGGATGGGAACCGGTGTCGCGGGCGAGCGTCCGGCCGATCAGCGCTTCGACGACGGACTGTCGCTCTGTTTCGACGGCGCTCCCTTGAACGAGCCGATCGAGGTTCTGGGCAACCCGGTGGTTGAGCTCGACCTCGCGGCCGATCAGGCGCAGGCCCAGATCGGCGTCCGGCTCTGCGACGTGTCGCCCGAGGGGTCTTCCCTGCGCCTGTCCTATGCGGTGCTCAATCTCGGCGCTCGCGACAGTGCCGAGCACCCTCGGCCCCTCAGTCCGGGCCAAACCGTCCGCGTGCGCGTGACGCTGAAGATATGCGGCCATCGCGTACCGGCCGGCCACCGCCTGCGGCTCGCGATCTCGACCGGGTACTGGCCGCTGGTCTGGCCGGCCCGGAAAGCCGCCACGGTCACCATCGACACCGCGTCCAGTCGGCTCTTGCTCCCCTTGCGGACGGCCCCTGCCGACGAGGCCGCCGTGGTGTTCGGTCCGCCGCGGCACGGTCCTCGGGCTCCGGCGACGCGTCTCGCGGAGAGCCGGGTGGCGCGCTGCGTCGGCTTCGATCTCCTCGCCAATACCGCGACCGTCGTGACGCAGGGGCTCGGCGGTCTCTTCGGCGAAGGCGTGGTGCGATGGGAAGCGATCGGGACCGATGTCGCCCACGACCTGACGCGGACCATGACGGTGGGCACCGATCCGCTCTCGGCCGAGACCCGCATCGTGCAGCGTTACGTCATGGGACGCGAGGGCTGGCGGATCCGCATCGAGACCGAGACCGCCATGACGGGCGATGCCGAACATTTCACGATCACGGGCGAACTGCGCGCCTACGAGAACGAGGAACTCATCCGCGAGCGTCGGTGGAGCCAGAGCGTCCCACGCCAACAGCTGTGACGCCCGGGTCGCGATCCGCGGCCTCCCTGGATCAGGCGATCCGTCGCCCTGCGGTCGTAGCGTCCGGCATGGTCCGCATCGCTGCCGATGCGCAAAGATGACGGCGGCGCTTCGGTGCCTGCGTGCTACAAAGGCGGCGGAAGCGAGGAGAGCGCGACGATGCGGTCGGAGCTGAAATGGCGTGGCGCACCCGCCCTGGCGGTCGCCACTTTCGGGGTGGCGATGGCCGTCTCCGGGGTGGAGACCCCGGCCTCGGCCGATTGGCAATATACGCAATGGGGTATGTCGCCGGCGGATGTCCAGGCTGCATCGGACGGGACGGCAGTGGTCAACCAGGACCGATCGCTCGACGCCGCCGACCTGACGGCCGGTCTGACGGCCTTCTACCGAGGGGACAAGCGGCCGTTCACGGCGGTGTTTTTGTTCGATTCTGCCGGCAAGCTCGCCACCGTCACCCTGAACCCCACGGATCGCATCTCATGCGGTCCGATCCGCCAGTCCCTCGACGCGCATTACGGCACGCCGGCATCGCTCAACCAGCAGCAGTTTGGGCAGACGGCACGGTGGAACGATGTCGAGGGCGACAACGTCGTGGTCTTCCTCGATCTCGGCCAGGGCAATTGTTCGATCCAGTATTCCAGTCTGCCACCTACCCACCAGGACGGAGGGCTCTGACGCCGCCAGACAGGTCATCGCGAGATCCCGGCGCGGCGATGCACCACCTCGGCCAAGGCCGCCCAATCCTTTTCGCCGAGCCCTTGATCCATGGCTTCCATCAGGGCATCGCGGACCAGGCGCGCAGCGGGAAGCGGGGCCCCTTTGGCGTCCGCGGCCGCGAGGGCGAGGTTCACGTCCTTTAGCCCCAGCCGCAGCTTGAAGCCGGCAGGTTCGTAGACGTTCTTCGCGATCGTTCCACCATAGCCCTTGTAGACCGGACTGGCGAAGATCGTACTGGTCACGAGGTCGAGGAAAGCGGCGCTGCCGACGCCGTAGCTTTCGGCCAAGGCGGTGGCTTCGGCCATGGCTTCGACGGCGAGCGCGATCATCATGTTGCCGGCGAGCTTCGTCGCGTTGGCCCGACGCGGCTCGTCTCCCATGTGCCATGTCTTCTGCCCCATCGCGTCAAGCAGCGGTTGGACTTTCGCGACGGCCGTCGGATCCCCCGCCACCACCATGTTGAGCGCGGCCGCAGCGGCCGCGTCGGGTCGGCCGAAGACCGGCGCCGCCACGTAGCCGAGGCCCGCCGCGGCATGCGCAGCCTCGAGGTCATCGACGAGGGCGACCGAGATCGTGGCCAGCATCACGTGAACGAGGCCTTTCGGGGCTCGAGACAAGGCACCCGACTCGAGGATCACGCTCCGGACCGCGGCATCGTCGGCCAGCATCGTCAGAACCGCATCGCCCTGGAAGGCCTCCGGTGGTGTCGCGACCGGGGTGGCGCCCTCGATGGCGTGGGCGGCCTCGGGCGAGCGGTTCCACACCCTGACATGGTGGCCGGCCTTGACCAGATTGCGGGCCATCGCGGATCCCATGCCGCCGAGACCGATGAAGCCGATGTCCATGATGTCGCCTCCGAAGCATCGCCGGTGCGATCCCGGCCGGTGTCAGCGCTCAACGCCTGTGGGACAGGATGGATGCGGGCCACGGCCTCGCATGTCAGCAGTGGCTTGCCAGGAGCTCGGCCCGTGCACGGGGGAGATTCAGCCGGTGCTGTCGTCTTTACTCAAGTGTGGGTCGGTCAGGGGATCGGGTACGGCATGCGCCTTGCAATAATGTCGCTGGACCGACGGCAGATAGCATCGAACAACAGCCGCTCGCGTGGATAGCGGAAGGGGAGTCATTCAGTGACACAGAAGAAATCGACGGGTTCGGGATCGTCGGGTTTGATCCTCGACCGGCGCGAGCTGCTGGCGGGAGCAAGTGCGCTCGGCCTTGCGTTCGGCGCCATGAACGGACCGGCCTTCGCGGCCGACACGCCCAAGAAGGGTGGCACGCTCCGCCTCGGCATGGAGGGCGGCAGCGCTTCGGACAGCATCGACCCGCGGACTTACGCGGACTCGGTTCCGATCTCCTACGGTTACCAGATCTTCAACGGCATGGTGGAGATCGACAAGGATGGTAACGCGACCGGCGAACTGCTCGAGTCCTGGGAAACCAAGCCCGGCGCGACCGATTGGGTGTTCAACGTCCGCAAGGGCGTGACCTTCCATTCCGGCAAGACGCTCGATGCGGACGACATCATCTATTCGCTGAACCTGCATCGCGGCGAAACAAAGTCGGCCGCCAAAGATCTTCTGAGCGCCATTACGGATATCAAGAAGGTCAACGCCAACCAGGTCGCCATTACGCTGTCGAGCGGCAATGCCGACCTGCCCTATAATCTGTCGGACTATCACATCCTCGTCGTACCGAATGGCTTTACGGACTTCTCGAAGCCCGATGGCACGGGCGCTTATGCGCTCGAAAGCTTCCAACCCGGCGTGCGCATCCTGACCAAGAATACCGGTCATTACTGGAAGCCTAACCGCGCCTGGTTCGACAGCGTGGAACTGCGGTACATCCCGGACGCGGCGGCCCGCACCCAGGCGCTGATCTCGGGCCAGGTCGACGCCGTCAACCGCCTCGACCCGAAGACGGTCGGTTTCGTGATGAAGTCCCCCAAGGTCGATGTGTTGCAGACCAAGGGAACCGGCAACCGCTTCGCCTTCGTGGCCCTCTGCGACGACCCCGCCTACAAGACCAACGAAGCCCGCATGGCGTTGAAATACGGCATCGACCGCAAGAAGATCGTCGATACGGTCTACAAGGGCTATGCCGCGATCGGCAACGACACGACGATCGCGCCGTCGAACAAATATTTCGCGCCCGACGTGCCGCCCCACACCTACGATCCCGACAAGGCGGCCTTCTACTGGAAGAAGGCCGGAACCCCGCCCTTCTCCCTGCAGGTCTCCGAGGGCGCTTTCTCGGGCGCGACCGATGCCGGCGTCCTCTACCAGGAGGCCATGAAGAAGGCCGGCGTCGACCTCGACGTGAAGCGCGTCTCCGGCGACGGCTACTGGGACAACGTCTGGCTGAAGGCGCCGTTCTGCGCCGTTTATTGGGGTGGTCGCCCCACCGTCGATCTCCAGTTGTCGCAGACCTTCATCTCCACGGCGAACTGGAACGACACGCATTGGCATGATCCCGCCTTCGACAAGCTCATGGTCGAGGCCCGCGTCGAACTCGACGATGCCAAGCGCAAGGACATGTACGCGCAGGCGCAGCACATGATCTCCGATACCGGCGGCATGGTGTGCTTCGCGGTCGGCGACTACCTCGACGGCTATTCGAAGAAGGTGAAGGGGACCGCCCCCCACCCGCGCTACGACATGTGCGACCAGCGCGTCGCCGAGAAAGCCTGGTTCGCCTGAACCGATCGAAGCCCGGACAACGCAGGTTGTCCGGGCTTTTTTCTGTATAAATCGCTGGCAGATCTCGCGACCCGATGGACATTGCCTCTCGGGAAGATGATCTTGAAATCGCCACACGCTTCGATCGGCATGAAGGCGCTGTGCGCGATCTAAGCTGCGCCTGCTTGGGTGCGTTGCTGCGAGTTCGCGTGCGATGCCGTGTCCTGAAAGGATCTGTCCTTGTTACGTTTGATCCTGTCGCGCGTCGGTCTTGGACTTCTCACGCTGTTGGTCGTTTCGATCGTCATTTTCGTGCTCACGCAGATCCTGCCGGGCGATGTGGCGTCGTCGGTGTTGGGCCAGAACGCGACCCCGGAGAATCTGGCGGCGTACCGGCACGAACTCGGCCTCGATCGACCCGCCTTCCTGCGCTACTTCATCTGGCTCGGGGCCGCACTGCATGGCGACTTCGGGGTGTCGCTCACCAACAAGCAGAACATCATCGAGGTCCTCGGACCGCGCTTCAAGAACACGCTTTTCCTGGCCAGCTATGCGGCCCTGATCGCCCTGCCGATCGCGGTCGGGTTCGGCATCCTGGCGGCCATTCGGGAAGGCAAGCCGACGGACCGGATCGCCAATATCGCGGCGCTTCTGGCGATCTCCATGCCGGAATTCTTCGTCGGCTACGTCCTGATC
>CAXUOD010000071.1:0-819 GCA_964252585.1 uncultured Lichenihabitans sp.
CGAGAGGGAGGCGGTCGAAGCACCGCCCATCGCGGTCGAGACGCCGACATAGGTTGCGCCGACACGCCGCCGCGGCCGTGTCCATCGTGTTCGTGGAGCCGACCGGGGATCGACGGATCAGTCTGACCCGACGACCCGGGTTGCCGCGACCGCGTCGCGAAACTGCCGGCGAAGCCAGATCAGGCCCTCGTCGGCGTCGTTGCGGCGGGACCAGATCATGTCCATGTGCCACGGCGCCAGCGCGAGCGGGGGCGCGTAGAGGCGAAGCGGGACCGACGCGGAAAGCCGTTCGGCGGCGCGACGGCCGATCGTCGCCACGAGATCGGTCCCGGCGAGCAGCATCGGCACGATCGCCACCTGCGGCACCGTGATGGCGATCCGGCGCGACAGGCCCATGGACTCCAAGACCCGGTCCACCACACCGGCGGCATCGCCGCGCTGCGTGACGAGCACATGGGAGAGACCCACATAGGCGTCGAGCGTGAGCCCGCTATCGGCGATCGGGTGATCCGCACGCGTCACGCAGACGAACGTTTCCTCGATGAGTTTCTCGACCGCGAGGTGCTTCGGCACATCGTCCAAGACCGCGATGGCGAGGTCGATCCGACCCGAATCGACCGACGCCAGCATGGCGTCCTTCTCGATGAAGCGGATCCGCAGGTCGATCCCGGGTGCTTCGCGCGCCAACCGGGTCACGAGGTCGGGCAGGGCCACGAGCCCGAGGTAATCCACGCCGCTGATGGTGAAGGCCCGGGGGGGGGGGGGGGGGGGGGGGGGGGGGGGGGGGGGCGCCGCGCGGCGCGGGGGGGGGGCCCCCCC
>CAXUOD010000071.1:829-2922 GCA_964252585.1 uncultured Lichenihabitans sp.
AGCGCGGCGCGGAGCTGTGCGAGCGCCGCCGCGACCGGGACAGCGACTCCGAGGGCTCGTGCGGTCGGCTCCATTCCGACGGGCGTGCGAATGAAGAGGGGGTCGTCGAAGAGGTCCCGCAGGCGGCCGAGTGCGGCACTCGTGGCGGGCTGCCCCAACCCCAGGGCCGCGGCGGCTCGCGTGACGCTTCGCTCGCTCATCAGCGCATCGAAGACCAACATCAGATTGAGATCGAGTTTCTCGGGCATCGCTCCCTCTCGAAGGCCAGTCCGGGACTGGGCAGGCGCCTTCCCTGATGGAGCACAACATGTTCGGCCCATGCCGGAAGAGCGCCGTTTTGCAACAGGTCAGAGCAGCGAACGAACAGCAACGAGGCCCGTTGGCTTCCGTCGATATCAGCATACCTCGCTGCTTGGGCAAGAACATCGCGTTGATCGATTGTCGAAATCGGTGCCGTCGATTTGCATGATCGAGGAGAGAGCGTCTTCTAGGAGGCGAGCCAGGCCGGCCTCGCTCGCCGGTGCGTCGACGCCAGGCGTCGGACCGCATCGGTTCGCAGCCAATCCTCGGCCGACCTCGGCCGATGCGGAGTCAACAGGATGCAACACGATGGTGGCCCCTCGACCCTCCACCCGAGCGAGATCGTGGCGTCATGGCCGAAGGGCAGCTTCGTCGAGAACCTCGCCGTCGATGCGGAGGGGGCCATCTTCATGACGCTCCACACCGAAGGTGCGGTGGTTCGCTTCGACCCCGAAACCCGCGCCGTTACGCCCTTCGCGACCTTTCCCGGCCCCGTCGCAGGTCTCGTCATCGCAGCCGACGGAAGCCTCTACGTGAGCGGAGGACGGCCTGGGCAGGCCCCCGGCATGATCTGGAAGGCCGACCGAGAAGGCGGCGTCTCCCGGCTGGCCGAGCTGCCCGACGCCCTGTTCCTGAACGGCATGGCCCTGCACCCCGACGGCCGCAGGCTTCTCGTCGCCGAGTCGATCGGCGGCAAGGTCCACAGCGTCGACCCCGACGACGGCAAGGTCGAGGTTTGGATGCAGGACGCCGCGCTTCGTCCGGCCGAGACGGACGCCATGACGCCGGGTGTGAACGGCGTCAAATTGCATCAGGACTCCGTCTATGTCTCGGTCACGGGACGCGACCGCGTTCTCCGGGCGCCGATCCTGCCCGATGGGTCGCCGGGGCCGCTCGAGATCGTCGCCGAAAAACTCCGCGCCGACGATTTCGCCGTCGGCCCCGATGGGTCGCTCTACATCGCGACGCATCCCGCATGCTCGCTCGTGCGCCTCCGGCCCGACGGAACCCGTTGCACGCTCGCCGGGAGCGACGAGGGCCTGACAGGCGCAACCGCGGTGGCGTTCGGCCGAACGGAGCGTGATCGCGGAAGCGTCTACGTGACCACCACGGGTGGGACCATGACCTTGCCGTCGGAGGCGTTGGAAACGGCCAAGCTCGTCCGCGTGGACGATGTGACCGAGCCGGCGACCGAGCAGGATCGCAACCGTCGCCTCGTCGCCCGTCACTTCGACGACTTCGTCAACCGCAGGGATCTGGCGGCGATCGACCGCAACATGACGGAGGATTTCCTCGACCACGACGGTCCCCAGGGAGTGTCGGCGGGTCGCGAGGACGACAAGGCTATGATGGCCCGCATGCACGCGCGCTTCCCCGACCTCAACATCGCATTGCACGACCTTTTGGCGGAGGGCGACAAGGTCCTGGTCCGGGCGTCCTGGACCGGGACCGACGCGGCCAGCGGCCAACGCATGGCCAATCGCGGCTTCGTGCTCTGGCGCCTGGCCGGTGGGAAAATCGTCGAGCGATGGGCCACCGTGACGCCGATGCAGGCCGCCGCACCCGGGGAGACCGCGCAGGTGAACGGGAGCTGGTGAACGGGAGCCGGTGGACGGGAGCCAGCGGGCCCGCCGGCCAGGGAGCCGAGGAGGCGCCCGTCGGGCGTCGCAAACGAGAGGGTCGTCATGAACGTCGGGATCATCGGTGCAGGCAAAATCGCAGGGACAATAGGCGATCGTATGGCTCGCAAAGGCCAAGCGCTCCTCGTCGGATACGCCGGACCGCCAAACACG
>CAXUOD010000071.1:2932-6752 GCA_964252585.1 uncultured Lichenihabitans sp.
CCTCTACGGAGCCCGCGACCCGGAAAAGTCTCGTGGGCTCCTGGCGGGCGGCGGCACCGTCGGCACGCTCGCGGAGGCTGCGACGTTCGGGGAGGTCGTGTTCTGCTCGTTTCCCTTTGGGGCGTGGCCGGACGTCTCCCGCGTCCTCGCTCCCGTAACGGCCGGCAAGCTCGTCATGGATTCCGCCAACCCCTATCCCGAGCGCGATGGGGCCTTCGCGCGGGACGCCCTCGACGCGGGCCTGGGCAGTGGAGTGCCGGTCGCGCGACTGCTGCCCGGCGCGAAACTCGTGCGGGCCTTCAACTCCGTCTATTTCAAGGCGCTGCAAAGCGAGGCACATCGGTCCGGCGAGAAGGTCGGCATTCCTCTCGCCGGAGACGACCCACAGGCGCTCGTGGTCGCGGCCGACCTCGTTCGCGACGCGGGATTCGCGCCCGTGATCGTGGGTGCGCTCGGGCGTGCCCGCGACTTCGACCAGGGCACCGCGGTCTACAACACCGGAATGAGCGGAGCCGCCCTTGCACACGCTCTTGGCGTCGACTCCTCTTCCACCCTTACGGACAGCAACGCATGAACATCGGGATCATCGGTGCCGGCAATATCGGCACGGGCATCGGGAAGCGACTGGCAGCCAAAGGCCATACGGTCCTGCTGAGCTTCTCCCGATCGCCGGACAAGCTCGAACAGGCCGCCGAAGCGCTCGGCGCCGCCGCACGAACCGGCTCCGTCGAGGAGGCCGCGGCTTTCGGCGACGTCGTGCTCTTGGCGACGCCCTGGGCGGTCACGCTCGAGGTCGGCAGGCGGGTCGCCCCGTTCCTCGGTTCGAAGATCGTCTGGGACGCGACCAACCCCCTTGCGCCCGACATGAGCGGACTCGTCCTAGGGACCACGACCTCGGGCGGCGAAGCGCTGGCCGAGGCCGTGGCGGGTGCGCGCGTCGTCAAAGCCGTGCCGCCCTTCGCCGAAGTCCTGCATTCGCCGTCCACACTCATCGACGGGCGGCGCCCTGCCGTGTTCGTGTGCGGCGACAACGAAACGGCGCGGCAGGTCGTGCTCGGTCTGGTGGACGACATCGAAGCGAGGGGCATCGACGCCGGCCCGCTGGATCTGGCGCGGTATACGGAACCGCTCGGCATGCTCCTCGTCCAACTCGCCTACGCGCGGGGGTTCGGTGCGAGGATCGGGGCCGACCTCCTGCGGGAAATGGCTCATGGCTGATCCGACCCGCAACGCCCTGATCGTCGGCTTCGGCCCGGGCGTGGGCCAGGCGGTCGCGCAGGCTTTCGCGGCCGAGGGTTACAGCCTCGCGCTCCTGGCGCGAAGCCGGGAAAAGGTCGAGGCGGCAGCGAGCGCCTTCGCGGCCACCGGCTCCGTCGCCGCTGCCTTTCCGGCGGACGCCGGCGACGAACGATCCCTGGAGACCGCGCTCGCAGCCGCTCGTCTGCGTTTCGGCGACCCGGACGTCCTCGTCTACAATGCCGCCAACTGGCGGCCCGGGCCGACGTTGGCGATGCGACCGGACGAACTCGTCGACGACGTCCGACTGTGTGCCGTCGGCGCGCTCGTCGCGGCCGGGACGGTCGCCCCCGCCATGAAGGCCGCCGGGCGAGGCTCGCCTTGATGCTGGCGGAGGAGCTTGCGCCGGCCGGCATCCGGGTCGGGACGGTGACCATCATGGGAACTGTCGCGCCTGGGACCAGCCTCGACCCGGCTCGGATCGCGGAGGCCTTCCTGGCGCTCCACCATGGCGCGCCCGATCCCGCCACCGCGGACGTGCAACTGCGCTGACCTGAACCGGAGACGCGTCATGGCGCATCGCGCATGCTGGCGAGGGCATCACGGTAAGCATCCGGTGGGATCGTCACCTCGCCCTGAAATGGCGAACTCAATCCGGCGACGAGCAGCAACACCAGCACGCCCGACGTGACGAGGGCGGCGGTCATCATCAGGTGCAGGACGGCGTTGGGGGCCTCGAGAATGAAGCTGAAGCTCACCATGAGGGCGCCGCCGGACAGCAGCACGATCCAGACGATATCGGGGATCGTTCCGTGGGTCGCGAGGAGGCGGTCGCGACGCACCGACACGAGGTCGGCGAATGTCGCGATCATGAAACCTCGGACGGGAGCGTCCCATGCGGTTCCGGTCGGGGAGGCAATGATGCCTCGTTCCAGGGCCGTGAGCAGGGGCGAAGACGAGGAGATCGGGTGCCCGGCGATCTGCGCCGGCCACTCCACCTCGATCACATGCTCGAGATAGGAGGTCAGGGCGGTCCGTATCGCGGTCGCGGTCTCGGCGGGGGCTCCCTGGCTGCTTCTGTAAAGGGCATCGACGAGGTTGGCCTCGCGGCGCGCCAGTGTTTCGGCGGCGGTATGCTGCTCCCAGGCCGTCGTCGCCACGAAGGTCAGCAGAACCGCATAGGTCACGCCGATCACCGAGAAGATCACCGAACCGAGTTCCGTGTGCTCGCGTCGCAATCGTTGCGGCAGGAAGCGCTGGACCACCAGCTGCATGGTCAAGGCGGCCATGATCGTGAGGCCGAGCACGATCGCCCCCGATTGCCAGATCGGATGCATCGTGACGAGCGTCGACATCATGCCCTGATCTCCTCCGTAGGGGCGCTTCCCGTGGTCCGACCCAAGAATGCTTCACCCGCTTGGGTCGGTCGGCCCGCCAGCCTAGAGGCGGCGCACGATCCATCTCGAACGCAAGGTGTACCTTCCGTTCGAGATGGTGCACTGTTCAGCCAGGGCCAAGCCGCAAAGCTCGCGGGCTCGGCCTCGGCTCGAGGCATCGTGGCTGCCTTGCGGTCGCCCCCGCTTGTGCGCCACATGCTTTCCTTAACAGCGCGGCCAAGGCATTTCGAGTTGCCACCGACAGACGACCCATCGATCCCCCGAGGCGAGCGCCTTGCGGACGGGGAGAGGCCTCGAGGTCGAAGCATGAACTGTCGCCCAAGGTGCGCCAGACCAGATCTCCGCGGACCGCGTTCATGAACCAGGGCCAGATCTGCATGTCGACGGAGCGCATCATCGTGGAAACGGCGGTGGCCGACGCCGTCGTGGCCAAGCTCGCCGCGAAAGCGACCCGCCTCCCCGCCGGCGACCCGCGCGGCCCTGTCGTGCTCGGCTCCATGATCGACCTCGCCTCGGCCGAGAAGATGGATGCGCTCGTCGCCGATGCGCTCGCCAAGGGAGCCGGGCTGGTCTGCGGCGGCAAGCGCACCGGCGCGGCCGTTGAGGCGACGCTGCTCGACCACGTGACGCCCGCCATGCGGGTCTACGCGGAGGAGTCCTTCGGCCCGGTGAAGCCCATCGTCCGGGTCACGGGCGCCGACGAGGCGGTGCGCGTGGCCGACGACACGGAATACGGGCTGTCGTCCGGCTGCGGACGCTTCGGCGCGAACGCCCTCATCGAGGCGTTCACCGAGCCGCGATGGATCACCATCGAGGGTCGGCAGCATTACCCGTTCTGACGCCATGCGGACGCAAGTCGCCATCGTCGGTGCCGGACCTGCGGGGCTGCTGCTCGGTTGCCTGCTCCACCGCCGGGGTATCGACACCGTCGTGATCGAGCAGCGCAGCCGAGACTACGTGCTGGCCCGGATCCGCGCCGGCGTGCTCGAACAGGGCACCGTGGCGCTGCTGGAGCGCGCCGGGGTCGCGACCCGCCTCCATGCGGAAGGCCTGCCGCACGATGGGGTCGAGTTGCAGTTCGACGGAGACCGGCACCGCATCGACATTCGCGGCCTCACGGGCCGCAACGTCACGGTCTACGGTCAGACCGAGGTCACGCGCGACCTGATGCAGGCGCGCGACGCCGC
>CAXUOD010000071.1:6762-23370 GCA_964252585.1 uncultured Lichenihabitans sp.
ACGGCCCGGTGCGCGGTGCCGCCGGCGGCCCCGGGCCCCGTGCGGCCGGCGCGCCACGCCGCCGGAGGCCGGTCGATCTACGAGGCCGCGGACGTGGCGCTGCACGGGTTCGACGGCAACCGTCCGGTGGTCCGCTTCACCGCCGGCGGCGTGACGCAGGACCTGGCCTGCGATTACATCGCCGGCTGCGACGGTTTCCACGGCGTCTCGCGTCGCTCCGTGCCGCCTGATGCGCTGAGGACCTTCGAACGCGTCTACCCGTTCGGCTGGCTCGGGGTGCTGGTCGAGCGCCCTCCGGTATCGGACGAACTGATCTACGCCCACCACGCGCGGGGCTTCGCGCTCTGCTCCATGCGGTCGCCCAAGCGCAGCCGCTACTATATCCAGGTCCCGGCGACCGAAAACGCGGCCGGCTGGTCCGACGACCGCTTCTGGGACGAATTGCGCCGGCGGCTCGATCCGCAAACGGCGGCGCTCCTGCCGACCGGCCTCGCCTCGGAGAAGTCGGTGGCGCCGCTGCGCAGCTTCGTGGCCGAGCCGCTGCGCTTCGGCACGCTGTTCCTGGCGGGGGATGCGGCCCATATCGTCCCACCCACCGGGGCCAAGGGCCTCAACCTCGCGGCCCACGACGTCGGCCGCCTCGCCGACGCCTTCGGCGAGGTCTACGAAGAGCGCTCCCAGGCCGGGATCGACCACTATTCGGCCCGCGTGCTCGACCGGGTGTGGAAGGTCGAACGGTTCTCCTGGTGGATGACCTCGCTTCTGCACACCTTCCCCGACCTGGACGCTTTCGGGCGACGCGTCCAGCGCGCCGAGTTCGATTATCTCGTCGGCTCGCGCGCCGCGCAAACGAGTCTGGCCGAGAACTATGTTGGGCTTCCGGGGTGAACGCGCCCGGGGGTGCGACCGCGAGCGTCTTCCCCATGCGGGCAGCTTCGCCGAGAAGCCGGCCTGCGGCGATCCAGAAGCATCGGCGCTGCTTCGCATGAGACGGTAAGCAGCGGTCTTTGCAAGTTCGCGTGAATCCTCCCAACTGATCGGATGCTGAGGAGCATTTCGTTTTCCGCCGTCCGTGCCTTCGAGGCCGCCGCCCGCGCGCCGACCTGGCGGCAACGGCTGGAGGCGCTCGCGGTCGGCGTGCCGCTGGTCTTCCTTGCCCTTCTGGTCGGCCCGGCGCAGGACTATGTCGAGGACCAGAGCTTCATCGAGACGCCGGCCCTGAGCTGGCCGGGCAGCATCCGGGCCGCCGCGATGCTGGCCGGGATCGGCCTCATGCTGGCGATCTCGGTCCTAATGCTGCTGCGCCAGGGTTGGCGCGAGACGGCGCTCGTCGCAGTGGTGCTCGGCCTTCTCGCGGCGACGCTCTGGATGGCGGCGCCTGCCCCCACGGCGATCGGCAACTGGAACCTCCTGTTCTTCTTCGTAGCGCTAGCGGCACGGCGAGAAGAATGAGCGAGCTCATGCCCTCGTCGAGCCGGCCCACCACGACGGGGAGCGGCGTGCTGGTGGTCGTGAGAAGGTAGGCGACCGTGGCTCTTCGTGCTGCTCGGACGGCTCGTGGAGGAGACCGGCATGGCCCGCGCCATGGTGGCCTTCCTGGCGACGCTCATCGGCCACGTGCGCGGCGGCCTCTCCTACGTGCTGCTCGGCGGCATGCTGCTCGTCTCCGGCATCTCGGGCTCGAAGGCTGCCGATATGGCGGCGGTCGCGCCGGTGCTGTTTCCCGAGATGAAGCGCCGCGGGCTCGACGAGGGCGAGATGGTGTCGCTGCTCGCCGCCTCGGGCGCCATGGCGGAAGCGGGACCGCGACGGGTGGCACTTCGTCGTGCCTGGCCAGGGCGACGTCGACTGCGACGCCATCATGACGGCCCTCGCGGGTCGGCCCGATCTCCCCTTCGCGGTCGAGTTGCCGCTGCGTCTGCGCCGTCGTGCGGACGCGCAGCCGGTCCGCGCGCCGGAGCCGATACCCTTGCCGCAGATCGAGGTCGCTGTCCGGGCCTGCCTCGCCTATATCGGCCGCTGGAACACGCTTTGAGCGCCAGGAGCCCGTCTTCGCACTGCTCTGGCTAGGTCAGAGTTGCGACCGAGACGTGAGGCCAGACCAGACCGTTGAAAACGAGAAGAACACGCTGCGTGTATTGCAATTGAAGGAACTCGGTACCGTCCGGGTTCTTCACAGTTTCGATCCAGAAGATAGCTGTCGTCGACAGGACGTTCGCGTTGAAGCCCGTGGAGACACCTCCCGATAGGAACCCTATATTCGAGATACCGCCGCCGAGTGTCGCATGAGCCGGCAAAGGGCCCGCGGGCGGAGGCATCAGGGTGGGATCCGACGCGATGATCAGCACCGTCGTTCGTGTGATCGTCTGACCGGCGATGGCGTTCTTGAGCAGCAGGTTCGGATTGGTCAGAACGGCCTGGGTCAAGCCGGGGACGCTGGCCGTCGGCGTTCGCGACGTGGTCACGTTGGCGAGCGTCTCTTCCGGAAAATGCGCCAATCCGGACGTCCCGTCGTCGGGGTTTCCCACCTGGAACGGCGTGATGGTCGTGTCTGCGATCAACGGCGTCGGGGCCGTGAACGCGACCCCTTCGAGATTGACGGTGGTGCCGTGAGGGATCGACCCCATGCGCACGACACTCGCCGGCTCGGCCGGTTTTGTCGTATTGGGAACGTTGATCCAAACGCCGGGCTCGAAGTGCTGTCCGACGCCGCTGACCCTGTCCGTCACCTGCTGCAGATAGGATATGCCGCCGAGCAGGATATCCTTTTGCAACGCCCCTCGGTTGGCGATGCCGACGTTCTGTCCGCTGCCTGTGATATCCGTGAAGTCGAGGACTTCCTGGGTCAAGTTGAGTTCGAGGAAGAAATCCTTTGTGCCGGTCTGATTACCGAAATTCGGTCTCCAAATCAGATTAAAGCCCTGTCCCGACCATTGCCTTTTGGGGTTGTCCTGACCGGGCGCGGCCAGCGGGAGGTTTCCGACGAACCCGGCCAGAAGACCCCGTGGATCCACCGGCGTGGCCGCTCGCGCCAGGGCGACCGGCGCAGCGACGACGTGACCGAATTTGAAAGTAGTGTCGATGGGCATAGATGCCTCCGTAATAAAGTCTTGAAAAAACACTGTCGTATCAGGAAATCATCGGTAACTGATTAGCCTGCCGGTACATGTGCTATGTAGATGGAATGTGAAATTAGAAACAGACGCAGCTTTTATGAATCTTAAAATCGTAGTAAAATCGATAAGCAATGATGTTACGCGGATGGTGCGTAGCATTGTTCAATAAGCAAATTCGAAAACGTCTTTCAAGGTATTTCTGCCGACCTCACGCAGAAATGAAGCGAGGATTGCCGCGAGATCTGCGCATCGTTGCGGCAGGGTGAACCCCGCCTCGATCCGATCGAAACGTCATGCCTGCCCGCACATCGGCTCGGTATGGAACGGAGCACCTTCGTCAGGTTGGCTGCCATTCCAGCCTGCGCGGCCAGCATCGCCACCCCTGCCGACGCCACGCGCCTGTCCGGAGAGTGACGGAAGAAGGTCCGCTCGGTGACACCGGCCCGGCCCGTGCGGCGATCCCAGACGTGGTGGTCTGGTCATAGCCGCGCTCGCGGTACCACTCCAGAGCTGCCTGCTGCAAGCCGCCTCGCAGATCCTCACTCTTGCGACGCACCGACCCTCGTCTCCTTGTCAGTCACTGACACATGGCTTATGTCAGCGACTGACAGGGGACGAGAGACCGGCCATATGCACGTGTTCATCACCGGAGCCACTGGTTGGGTCGGGTCGGCCATCGTTCGGGAGCTGATCGGCACGGGTCATCGCGTAACCGGCCTCGTAAGGTCACAGGTCAATAGCGCGGCACTGTCCATCCAGGGCGCCATGCCTTTGATGGGCTCGCTCGATGATATCGACCTTCTCCGCAAAGGAGCCGCGGAGGCCGATGCCGTCGTTCACACCGCCTTTGGCATCGACTTCTCGAAAATCGCCGAGATGAGCCAGCAAGAGCGTCGCGTGATCGAGGCTTTCGGCGAGGTTTACGAAGGATCAGACCGTCCGATCATCGCGACTTCCGGCTTCGCCCTGTTGCCGCGCGGCGAGACGTTCACCGAAGACATGCCGCTTCCACCCATCGATCCGGCATTTCCTCGTGCGCCGGAACATGCGGTGGCGACCGTTGCCAATCGCGGCGTGCGAGCCGCCGTGGTGAAGTTGCCGCGCTCCGTCCATGGCCGGGGAGAGCGCCATGGCTTCGTGCCCATGCTGGCGAGGGTAGCGCGCGACAAGGGCGTCTCTGCCTATGTCGGCGATGGGGAAAACCTTTGGCCGTCGGTGCATCGGCTGGACGCGGCGCGCGTCTTTTGCCTCGCGCTGGAGCACAACGCGCAGGGCGGCCCGTTCCATGCCGTGGCCGACCAAGGCGTCCCCTTCAGGCGGATCGCCGAAGCGATCGGCCGGCAGTTGGGCCTACCGGCCCGTTCGCTGACAAGCGAGGAGGCCGGGAAGCATTTCGGACCCCTCGCCATGTGGGTGGAGGGCCATGGTCCTGCCTCCAGCGAAAGGACGAAAGAGCGTCTCGGGTGGCAGCCGAGCGAGGCGGACCTGATCGCCGACATCGACCATCCCGACTACTTCAGGCCTTAGGCCTCGCGCCAGGGACCCACGCCCCGTCGTGATCAGTCTTCTGACGAGATCGCGGCCGACGCGATGCGACGGGTTCGGCAGGCGCCAGTCGCATTCGACGGTCTCGCTCTACGCGGGAAGGGGCGCCAAAATCCGACTGCCGACGTTCAACTGCCCGCATCGACGCGTCTCGGTCGACGGATCGCTCTCACGGTTCCGCTGCTTCCGCCGCCGCAGAAGAACCGGTCGCCTCCATCCGACTCGAGTCCCGAAACACCGGTTCCGGCCGGCATATCCACCCGAGCCAGTACCTCTCCCGTCTCGCGGTCGATGCGCCGGACATCGCTCGTCTCTTCCTGCCAGGTGCCGTGCCAGAGTTCGCCGTCGACCCAGGTCACGCCCGTGACGAACCGATCGGATTCGATGGTGCGGAGCACCGCTCCTGTTGCCGGATCGACCTGATGGATCCTGCGGCCCCGGTTCTGCCCGACCCAGAGCGTCCCTTCGGCCCAACAAAGCCCCGAGTCGTCGCCACGCCCAGGCGCCGGGATCGTGCCGAGCACCTCGCCGGTTCTCGGATCGATCTTCCGGATCACGGCTTCGGCGATCTGGAACAGATGAGTTCCATCGAACGCCGTTCCCGCATGCGCGGGGACATCCAGCGCGGCGACGATCTGCCCGGTGTCGGGGTCGAGGGCGTTCAGCCTGTCGCCGGCGGCGAACCAGACCTGCTGCCCGTCGAAGCTGACCCCGCGCACGACCTCGACGTTCGGGAACGGACCGTATTCGCGAAGGATCTCTGCGGCTGTGCGTGTCATGCCCTGAGTCTACCGGCGATGCAGGGAAGCCGGGAGTAACAAACTTGACGGGAAGCCCGGTACTTTCGGCGCCATCCAGTGGCAACTCCGACCGCGACCGAAACACTCGGCCGTGCCGGCCTTCGCCAAGGCAGCCAGCGCGCGCTGAACCGTCCGGGCACTCACGCCGAGCGCCACGGCGAGAGCCGAGCTCGACCAGGCCTCCCCATCCGCCAGCAGGGCCAGGACCTCGGGATGGCTTGCCTCGACGGGGGGCGCGAGCACGGCGACCGCTTTTGCGTGGTGCGGCTTCAAGAGAAATCCCCGGTTCGTCGCGCTCAATCCGGCCAGGGGCCGGAGCGCCGCGCGGAGCCGCCCGATCTCGACCCGCAGCCGCGCGCGATAGGCGTCGTCGGCACCGCGGGCCCGGAAGGCGCGCGCGATCAGAGCCTCGCGCGCAACATCGTCCGGCCACGCCTCGGCGAGTGCGCGGGCTAGCTTGAACAGGACCGGACGACCGGCAAGCGCGACAACCGTCGTCCCTGAGCGCACGATACGGCGGCAGGCATCGATCACGAGCGAATCCGAAGCAATCAGCGCCTCGACCTCGGCGAGGCCGAGCGGCTGTTCCCCATCGACCGCGATCAGCTGTGCCGCAGGGGCATCGAACGCGCGCGACGCTCGTGCAACCTCGGCCAGGAGCGCCGGGATCGCGGTCTCGCGTGCGGCGTGCCGGGCGCGATCGAGCGCGGCGCGAGCCGGTTCTGCCCGGATGCGCCGCATCGCGATGCCGGCCGCCACCAGCCAATATCCGGGGCGCGAGGTCTGCGGCAGCGCATCCACGTCGAGGCCGCCGAGAGTCCTCTCGGCATCATCGAGGCGTCCGATCAAGAGGAGGAGCCGCGCCTCGAGATAGCCGGCATGTGCGCCGTTCGCCCGATCGCCCTGCGCTTCGAGGGTGACCCGCGCTGCGCCGAGCGCCTTGGTGGACCCGCCGAGATCGCGGGAGACGAGCGCGACCTCGGCTTCGGCCACGACGCATCGTGCGCGAGCCGTCGCCTCGTCCGGAGGGAAGGCGCGCGCAGCGGTCCGCAGCAACGCCTTCGCACGCGGGAAGTCGCCGAGCTGCGCCATGGCGATGCCGCGCAACGCGAGCGCTCGAGCATCGTCCCGCAGCGCGACCCGCTTCAGCGCAGACAAGGGGTCGCCCGCCGCGAGCGCCCGGGCCGCAGCCGCGATGAGCGGGTCCATCGCAAATCCCGTCACACTTGTCACTCTCACCCGGTTTCGGGTTCGCCTACGATCCTGATCGCCCTGCAACGGCCGGCACGGCGACCACGATCGGCAGCCAAGCATGACAAGGCTCTCCGCACCAGCCAAGGAAACCGCAAGGGCCCCGCCGGCACCGGGCGCAGACGCCTGGCTCACCTTCGCGGCCTCGCCGACCTTCGCGCTCATGGCGTGGATCGCGACCAAAGCCGCAGCCCCGGTCGCCTTCTGCTCTTCGGAGACCATGCCGCCGATCGGGAGCATGACCGCGATGTATCTGTTGATGAGCTTCTTCCACCTGCCGCCCTGGCTGAGGTTCGTTTCACGTCGCCCGGGGCACGTGTCTTAACCACCACCACAGGAGACCGCCATGAACCATGCGATCGTTTCGCGCGCCGAATGGCTGCAAGCCCGCAAGGCGCTGCTCCGGAAGGAGCGAGACATGACCCACGCGCTTGATGCGCTCCGCGCCGAGCGCCAGACGCTGCCCTGGGTCGAGGTGGAAAAGAGCTACGTCTTCGAAGCACCCGCGGGCCGATGCACCCTCGCCGACCTTTTCCAAAGCCGCAGTCAGCTCGCCATCTATCATTTCATGCTGACGCCGGGCTCCGACCATATCTGCCCCGGTTGCTCCTTCATCGCCGATCACATCGATGCGGCGCGGCGGCACTTCGAGCATGCCGACCTGTCGTTCGCCGCGGTCTCGCGCGTACCTCTGCGGCGGATCGAGGCGGTCAGGGACCGGATGGGCTGGACCTTTCCCTGGGTGTCGTCGGAAGGCAGCGATTTCAACTTCGATTTCGGCGTATCGTTCACGCCCGAGGACATCGCGGCCGGCCGCGCCATCTACAACTACGGGACGGTGATCCGGAACAGCCGGGACATGTTCGGCACGAGCATCTTCGTCAGGGACGACGGCGGCACCGTCTTCCACACCTACTCGACCTATCATCGCGGTGCCGAACTGCTGATGGGCGCGCTGAACTGGCTCGATCTCGTCCCCAAGGGCCGCAACGAGAGCGCCGGCCCCATGAGTTGGGTGCGCCGCCACGACGAGTATCGCACCACAATGCCTCCGGCATGAGCGATCTCGGATCAGCATAGCAAGGATCAGATAATTTGATATATTGGTACTATTGAGTAAGAATTGTCGATCGACTATTTCAGGGTTCTAGCAGTGACGAAGATTTCTTTGTCAACAGTGTCGCGAGGAGAATGAGGATGGACAATCAATTCCGCTACGATCCGGCCGAATACCATGAGCAGGTCGCCCGGATCGCAGAGCATGTCGTTCAGAGCGTCGGCGGTGTGCAAACCCTTGCGGCTCCGATCGAGTTCGAGAGCAACAGCTACCACGGGGCGGCGATCCGAGAAGCCGAGAAGGACCGTTTCAGCGCGTTGTACCCGCGTCTGCGTCGCTGAGCCTGCGCGGCCACGCGTCCGAAAGCGCGCACCGTCCGCCGCGACCGATACCGACCGGCCGCGGCACGACGGCGATCCTGGTCTTCAGCCATCCCGGCGAAGGTAAGTGCGAGGCGATGCTCCGAGGACCCGTTTGAACATCGTCGTGAAGGCGGCCGGATTGTCGTAGCCGAGATCGAGCGCGATCGTCGTCACGGTCTCGCCGGCCACCAGCCGCGGAAGCGCCGCCACAAGGCAGGCCTGCTGGCGCCAGTTGACGAAGCTGAGACCGGTTTCGCGCCTGAACAGACGGGTGAATGCCCGCCGGCTCATGCCGAGCACCTCCGTCCAATCCTCGATCGTCTGTCGCGCACTCGGGCTTCGAAGGAACGCCCGGCAACGCTCGGCCAGGGCCTCGTGCACCGGGTAGGGAAGCGAGAGAGGGAGAACCGGCAACTGCCGGATCTCGTGCTGGATCAGCGCCATGACGGCGCCCGCACGACTCGCCGGGTCGTAGTCCACCGGAAGCTCCAAGGCTTCGGTCATCAGGCTGCGCATGAACGGCGGAATGCCTACGACCTGGCAGATCGTCGGCATGTCCTGCGCCACTTCCGGCTCGAGATACAGGCTCTGGATGGTGACCGCCCCGATCATGCGGACGTCGTGGACGGTCCCCGGCGGGATCCACATGCCGCGCTGCGGGGGCATGACCCAGGTGCCCTGGGGCGTCGCCAGCACCACTACCCCCGAAACGCCCGAGATCAACTGGCCGCGCCGGTGACGGTGCGGCGCGATGGCGTGACCATCGGGGTAGCGACTGCCGAGTGCGATGATCGGACGCGGCACGCTGTCCAAGGCGTCGATCCGGACCCCGGCGGTCATGGCCCACTCTCGTAAGAAATTGGCCCGCCTTCGGTGGCAGGCCCCACGCGTTGCCTTAGTTTGAGTGGCTCGATCGCACAACAGCCTCGCCGGACGTCTCGTCTCCGGCCAAAGGCCAGAGAGGTTCAGTCCGGTGAGTCAGGCAGTCCTTGGCCGTCCCCAAATCGATGCGATGGCGTTCCCCATCCTGATCTCGCTCAGCGCCTCGCACATGATGAACGACACCATGCAGTCGGTCATCCAGGCGCTTTACCCGATGTTCCGGCAAAGCTATCAGCTCAGTTACGGCCAGATCGGGCTCATCACGCTCGCTTTTCAGCTCACCGCCTCGATCCTGCAGCCGCTGGTCGGGCTCTACACAGACCGCCGCCCGTTGCCCTACTCGCTGACCGCGGGGATGGCCTCGACGTTGATCGGCCTGCTGCTGCTCTCGCGGGCTGATTCGTTCCTGTTCATCCTGGGAGCCGCGGCCCTCGTCGGCATCGGCAGCTCGGTGTTTCACCCTGAAAGCTCCCGGGTGGCGCGCATGGCGTCCGGCGGCCGCTTCGGCTTTGCGCAGGCGTTGTTCCAGGTGGGCGGCAATACCGGCTCGTCGCTGGGTCCGCTGCTGGCGGCCTTCGTGGTGGTTCCCTTGGGCCAGCACAGCGTCGGCTACATTGCGCTGATCGCACTCGTCGGCATGGCCGTGCTGTTCAACGTCGGGCGCTGGTATTCCGGGAACCTGCACCTCCTGCGCCCGAAGGCGACGCGATTGGCCGAAGGGGTCGCGGCGCTGTCGCGCCGAAAAGTGCTGAGCGCGCTGGCGATCCTGATGGCGCTGATGTTCTCGAAGTTCGTCTATCTCGCCAGCCTCGGGACCTATTTCACCTTCTACCTCATCCACAAGTTCGGGGTCTCGGTGCAGGCGGCGCAGATCGACCTCTTCGTCTTCCTGGCATCGGGGGCGGTCGGCACCTTTCTCGGCGGCCCGATCGGCGACAGGATCGGCCGCAAGCACCTGATCTGGGGGTCGATCCTGGGCGTACTGCCGTTCACCCTGGCGTTGCCCTTCGTGGGCTATGTCTGGACCATGATCCTGGTCGTTCCGATCGGGCTCATCCTGTCGTCGGCGTTCTCGGCCATCGTCGTGTTCGCGCAGGACCTCGTGCCCGGCAAGATCGGTCTGATCTCCGGCATGTTCTTCGGGCTGGCCTTCGGCCTGGGAGGCCTGGGCGCGGCCGGATTGGGGATGCTGGCCGATGCGCAAGGCATCGATTTCGTCTATCGCGTCTGCGCCTTTCTGCCGGCGATCGGACTTCTGACGGCCTTCCTGCCGGACATGCAGCGGCGCACGACGTGACGCTCAGGATCGGGCCCCGGTCCCCGTCGACCCCGGAGCCCGTGAATGCCCCTTCCGCCTGCTGATCCGGATCCTCACCGTGTTCCCGCCCATCGAGAGGCGGACCACTTGTCGGATGGTTTGGTTCGTCACCTCGGGCCCGTTGAGGAGTGCCGGGTCCGCTCCCCAGCTCCCGACCCAATGCGCGGCAGGAGATGGAGTCGATTGAGCCGCTGCGGTTCCAGCGAGGCTCGCCCCAACAAGCAAAGCGAGCAACGCCCCTGACGCTATCGATTGGGCATTGAAAGATGCCGTGTGTTCTTCCCCGATCTTGATTCTGGTCGAACCACGAGAGGGTCCTGCGATCGGCTCCGGTTGGCAACCTGGCCTGGAAGGTCGGTTCGCGCTGACGGCCGCCCCTCCGCCTCTTTCCGGCGGGGCATTGCGCGCCGCCGCGGCCGGGTCTAGCTTCCCGTCCAAGACGTGCAATCGTCGGGTTCACAAACGCAATCGCCTCGCTGACCACTCGCCCTGTCTCGAAGGGTGAACGGATCTCGTCAGCACCGCCCGCCATTTTGGCGGTCCCGTTCTGTCGATTGTCGCCCGACGCTCTTAACACCGCTCCCGAGCGACCGTCGCGCCCCGATCCGATCCAAGGTGCGATCCCATGACGTTCCCGCTTCATACCACCCTCAACGAGCAGCAATCCTCTCCTGTGCCGGTCCATGCCGTTACGTTCGACGACATTCGCGCGGCGCTCCGAGCCGGGGTCGACGACTTCATGGCCATGCCGACTCACGTCATCTTCCTGGTGCTGATCTATCCCGTCATCGGCATCGTGATCGCTCGCGTCACGATGAACGGCGATCTTCTGCCGCTCGCTTATCCGCTGGCCGCAGGCTTCGCGCTCCTCGGCCCCTTCGCGGCACTCGGCATGTACGAACTCAGCCGGCGGCGCGAGGGAGGGCAGACACCCACGTGGCGCGACGCCTTCGAGGCCGTTCGCTCGCCCGGCGCCCCGGCCATCGCGACGCTGGCGCTCGTGCAGCTCGCGATCTTCATCGCCTGGATCGCCACCGCCCAGCTGCTCTTCTCCGCGCTGGCCGGGGATCAGCATCCGGGGTCGATCCGCGACCTACTCGCCTTTGCGCTCGGCACGCCCGCCGGATGGGCTTTGGTGCTGCTGGGCAACGGGCTCGGCTTCGTTTTCGCCGCCCTGGCGTTCACGTTGAGCGTCGTGTCGCTGCCGCTCTTGCTCGACCGCGGCGGCACCGCAGGCGCTGCGGTGATCACCTCCATTCAGGCCGTGCGGGCGAGCCCCGGGCCGATGGCGCTGTGGGGGCTGATCGTAGCGGTGGCGCTGTTCGTCGGCTGCCTCCCGGTCTTCGTCGGGCTTGCGATCGTGCTACCGGTGCTCGGCCATGCCACGTGGCACCTTTACCGCCGCGCCGTACCGGCGGACGTCAAGCGCTGACGAGCGCCATCCTGAGGGAACCGTGCATCGGGCGACCCCCGAGCCACGGTTCTTGCGCCATCGGCCCACGGAGCCGCTACCGACCCCAACAGATGACCCACCTGTTCGGACCAGTCGGCCGACCAGCTTTGAGGCGGGACCGATGCAACTCGAACGGAAGGTGTACCTTCCGCTCGCGGTGCGCCAGCGGCGTCCTCCGGTGTTCATTGGGCATCCGGATCGGTTCCCACCGGGCAGGCTTCCGACGCAGCAGACGCGATGACGGCAAGCATCGCCGAGCTCGTATGTCGGTTCTGGTCTGCGGCGATCCAGTCACAGGCCTGGTCAAAATAGTCCGAAGATTTCTTCCCACCTTTGGGGCAAAGCCGCATGCGCGGGGGAACGACTTTGCTCTTTGCAACTTCGAGAACACCCATGACGAACATTTTACCACCAAACTGAATTTTCTGGTCCTGCGAGTCGCAGATCTGCATGAGCTCGTCCTCAGACAGGTTGACGCTCTGCGCATGCGCCACTGAATGGCTCAGCAAACAAGCTATTGTGGCAACGGCAAACAAGGATCGAGACATACGCTTCTCTTCTCAATTAACTCCATCAGTAATTTTGGGACGTTATTATCTCGGTGATCGTGAGACGAACCAAAATCCACGACTTTATACTGGATCCGTCGTGCTGATACCACCCCCAGCAGATACTGTTCGAGGCTCGATGGACGGGGCTCGGCCACATTCCGCCCTATCGAAGAGCTTGAGCGGGGGAAACGCGGCGTGTTCGGGTTCGGCCGGCGAACCGAGCCTCTCTTCCACGGCGCGGCATGCTTTGCCCTTCCGACCGAGCCACATCCTAGCCGAACTCGTCTGAAGGCCGAACAAGCGCCTGGACACCTACTGCTCGCCGTGGTGATGTCCGGCCGTGCTGGAGGGTGGAATGCGAACTTGCAAGAGACTGATGGCGGTCGTCGCGCTGCTCCTCGTCGGGGGTTGTGCGCATAGCTACCAGCCGCAGCAGGCCAGCGTCGCCCCCGCGGGCTCTCAGGGCGTGGCGCAGCGCAGCGCCGCCATCCCTTGCTCGACCACCAATATCGGCATCGCCAACGTGTCCAATTGCGGCTCAGGGTACTCCATCCTGTCGGCTTCCGCGGAGTAGAAGCGCGGTCGGTCCTGTCGATCCTACCGCTGTGGCTTGAGGTGCACGAGCGCCGCGACGACGAGGTCGGGCTTGTCGCCGGGTCGTCGTTACGGAGCGCCACGACCGCAGTACGGCAACAGTCGGCTGAACCGAGGGAAAGACACGCCCGCGCCTAAAAGGCGCGTGACAGCGACTTCGTCGGCGCTATCTTTCTGCAAGAAGGCATTCGATAATGCTCGTTGCGGCCATCGCAGTCCGCTTTTACCGGGAAGGATAGGCTCGTCGGAGCGCATGCAAGCTTTATTTGCTCACCCGACCCTCGTCGAAGACCTCCGAGCCGCAGTCAACGGGAGGCTCGACTCCCTTGTGCCGACCGGGAGCCGCGGTCCGCAAAGGGTCAACGAAGCGGTGCGTTATGCGCTCTTGGCGCCTGGAAAACGCATCCGTCCGCTCCTGACGATCTTGGCCGCGATGGATTTCGGTGCCCCGGTGTCCGATGCTCTCGATGTCGCTTGCGCGACCGAGATGGTGCATACGGCCTCGCTTGTTCTCGATGACCTCCCCTGCATGGACGACGCGCGCTTGCGGCGGGGTCAGCCGACCGTTCATATGCGGTTCGATGAGAGCACCGCCATCCTGGCCGCCATCGCTCTGCTGAACCAAGCCTTCGCGACCGTCACCCGCACGGCGCGGCTTTCCGCGGAAACTCGCCTTGCGCTCGTCGAACGCCTGTCGGCCGCGGTCGGCTTCGATGGCCTTGTGACCGGACAGGAGAACGATCTGCACGAGCGCGGGACGAGTTGTACGGTTGCCCGGCTAGAGGCGCTCAATCACCAGAAAACGAGCGTATTGTTCGAAGCCGCTCTCGAGATCGGCGCACGCGTGGCAGGAGCCGCCGATCGGAGCATCGACGAGTTGCGCCAGGTGGCGGCCCATCTCGGGCTCGCCTACCAGATCGCGGACGACCTCTTCGACATCAGCGTCTCGACCGGCCCGCAGTCCAAGGATCTGCACAAGGACGACGGCAAGCCGACCGTCGTGTCGCTGCTCGGAGCCGAGCGGGCTCGCGAGCGGTTCGGGCATCACTTGGCGGAGGCTCTGAAGCTGTTGCCGGCCCGCGGCCCTGGCGGCCAGCCCTTGCGCGACTACATCGTGGTGACCTTCGCGCAGACGCGCCTCTGCTGAGCCTGAACCAGCCCATGTCGGCCACCATCGCCCCCATCCGCCGGACGGACGCCTTTGCGAGACAAACCCGGCTCGGCCTCGCCCTGGCGGGTGCCATCCTGGGCGGCTGGTTGGCACTGCACGTCCTCGATGTCTTTCTTCTGCCTTGGCGGATCGCCCTGCTTCTGGCGCCGCTCCTCGTCGCTCTCCAGTGTTGGCTGTCGGTGGGGCTGTTCATCGTGGCCCATGACGCGATGCACGGCTCGTTGGCGCTCTTCAGACCTTCGGTGAACCGAGCGGTTGGCCGGCTGGTTCTGATGGTCTATGCCGGCATCTGGTACGACGATCTCGTCAAACGCCATTTCGCGCATCATCGGGCGCCCGGCACAGAACACGACCCGGATTTCGCCGGTGACGGCGGGGTGGCATTCTGGCGCTGGTTCGGCGCTTTCTTCGCCGAATATCTGACGGTCGGGCAACTGCTGCGCATCATGGGCGCCGCCATGCTTTACCTGTTCGTCTTCGGTGTGCCGGTGCCGCGGCTTTTGCTCTTCTGGGCTCTGCCGGCGCTGCTGTCGGCCCTGCAACTCTTCACCTTCGGGACCTACTTGCCACATCGGCGGGAGGAGGTGGGTTTCCACGACGACCATCGGGCGCGATCCAACGATTACTCCTGGATGCTGTCGCTGTTGACCTGCTTTCACTTCGGCTATCATCACGAACACCATGCCGATCCGTCCGTGCCGTGGTGGCGCCTGCCGAAGACCCGCCCCGCAGACCGAGCGCAGACTTGAGACCGAGCGACCGACCGTGCCGAGTTTCCTGACCCCGGTCCTTCTCGTTTTCGCCACCGTATCGGCCATGGAGCTGGCGGCGTCCACGATCCACCGCCACGTCATGCACGGCTTCGGCTGGGGTTGGCACCGTTCGCACCACGAGGCGCACGACGACCTCCTGGAGGAGAACGATCTTTACGCGGTCGTTTTCGCAGGCCTGTCCATCGTCCTCATGGCGGCCGGCCATTGGTGGTCGCCGCTGTTCTGGGTCTCGATCGGCCTGGTCGTCTATGGCGTCCTCTACTTCATGTTGCACGACGGGCTGGTCCACCAGCGCTGGCCCTTTCGCCACGTCCCACGGCGCGGCTATCTCAAGCGGCTCTACCAGGCCCACAAGCTTCATCACGCGATCGACGGGCGAGAGGGCTGCGTTTCCTTCGGCTTCCTTTATGCGCCGCCTGTGGAAAAGCTGCGGGAGCATCTCCGCCAGCGGGCTGCGCTTCGGCGCTGAGGCCAGGACCCTGTGCACAGCCGGTGTCATCGGCCTGAAATGTCGAAGCCGTTAAAAGACTTCTCAGCATTCTCCTGATCTTATGCAGACCGACCATGGGGCGGCTGGTTGCAGCCGAGGTCGGTAGGGCGGAGGCGTAAACACATGGCGGTCGGCTGCACGGAAGGAATCGACACCGGTTTCGTGTCGCTGGGCTATGCCAAGGTCGCTTTTTTGGGAATCGTCCAAGGCCTGACCGAACTCATGCCGATCTCGTCGACGGCTCACATGCGGATCGTGCCGGCCCTGCTCGGCTGGCAGGATCCCGGTTCTGCCTTCTCGGCCGCCATGCAGCTCGCCGCCCTCGCGGCCGTCATCACCTATTTCTGGCACGACGTCAGCGGGATCGCGGGGGGCGCGATCCGCGCCTTGGCTGGGGGTCGGTTCGGTGCCTGGGAGTTTCGCTTCGCGGTCTGGGTCGTGCTGGCCACCATCCCGATCGCGGTCGCGGGCTTGCTGCTTTCATCTCGACTGAACAGCTGCGGGTCGCCGCTGCGCGGGCTGCAGGTCGTGGGTGTCTCCTGCATCGTCATGGCGGCCCTGCTGGCGATTGCGGAACTCTACTGCCGCCACCGCCGCGTCTTGGGTGACATGACCCTGCTCGACGCGATGGTGGTGGGCGTGGCGCAGATCGGCGCTCTGATCCCGGGCGTCTCCCGTTCGGGCTCCACCCTGACGGCTGCCCTGTTCCTCGACCTCAAGCGCGAGGAGGCGGCCCGCTTCTCGTTCCTCCTCGGGATCCCGGCCATCGCGCTCGCCGGAGTGAAGGAACTCTACGAGCTCCATAAAGCCCATCTCGATGCCCAGGGCTGGTCGATCCTGGCGGTCGGCCTCGTGGTGGGCTCGTTCTCCGCCTTTGTCGCCATCTCGTTGCTGATGCGGATCCTCGAGCGGTTCTCGACGTGGCCCTTCGTGATCTATCGCGCCGTGATCGGCGTGGTGCTGCTCTACGGCGCCGCGACGGGCTGGCTGGCCTGATCGGCGGGACGCTCGTGCGTCGGGCCGCTGCGGCTCGATCTTCAGCTCGCATCTCCTCGGCCCTCGTTTCGCGTCGATCGTCGGGTATCGGTCGACCTCCGAAAGGTCTAGAGCGCTTTCGCCTTTGGCGAATTCGCTCCAGCTTAGAATGTCGAGCAGGATCGGCCAGATGGAATTGCAAGAGCGATTCCATCTGGCCGAGCTGTTCCACGACAAAGCGGCGGACAGAATCGTTCGCGGCAGGTTCGG
>CAXUOD010000072.1:0-23244 GCA_964252585.1 uncultured Lichenihabitans sp.
TGGACGTGGCACACGCCGACCGGCACGGCCCTGGCCGCGATGCTGGGGGTCGGGATCGTGGGCGGGGTCGGCCAGTACCTGTTGTTCGAGAGCTACCGCTATGCCCCGGCCTCGGCTGTGGCTCCCATCGAATATACCGGGCTCGTCTGGGCCTTCCTGTATGGCTATGCGATCTGGGCCGATATACCGCGTCCGAACACTTTCGCGGGAGCGGCGCTGATCTTAGCCGGCAGTCTGGCGCAGGTCTGGTTCGAAAACCGACGGGCGTTGGGCGAACCGGCACTGCCATTGCCAGGACGATGAATCAACAAGGGAGAGAGACGTTGGCGGTAGACAAGAAAATCGCGCTCGTGACGGGCGCCGGTTCGGGCATCGGCGAGGCCGTCGCGGTGGCGCTCGGGGGCGCCGGCTTCACCACCGTCCTGACCGGACGCCGTGTCGAACAGCTCCAACGCGTCGCGGCGACCATCGGCGCCGGTGCCCACGCCATCGCGTCCGACCTGACCGATCCCGCTTCGGTGGCGACGCTCTTCGCCGCGATCAAGTCCACCTATGGTCGGCTCGACCTTCTCTTCAACAACGCCGGCACCAACGCACCGGCCGTCAACCTCGAAGACCTCACGGTCGAGCAATGGAAAGGCGTCATCGACACCAACGTCACCGGCGTCTTCCTCTGCACCCAGGAGGCGTTCAGGCTCATGAAAGCGCAGGAGCCGCGCGGCGGCCGCATCATCAACAACGGTTCGATCTCCTCCACCATGCCGCGGCCGAACTCCGCCCCCTATACGGCCTCGAAACATGCCGTGACGGGACTGACGAGGGCCACTTCGCTCGATGGACGGAAATACGACATCGCCTGCGGGCAGATCGACATCGGCAATACGGCGACCCCGATGGCAGCCAGAATGCAGCACGGCGTTTTGCAGGCCGACCTGTCGGTCAAGCCCGAACCGACCTTCGACGTGAAACACGTGGCCGAAGCCGTGGTGTTCATGGCCGGTCTGCCACTTGAAGCCAACGTCCAGTCGATCACCGTGATGGCCACCAAGATGCCCTTCGTCGGACGTGGCTGACGAAGTATCCGCTCCGGACCGGAACCGGAGCGGCTTCGACCTGAGGCGTCGCTTCGATCAGTCGAGGACTTCGACGACGCGACGGGTTTGTGGGTCGACGATCACGGGGCGCTCGTTGACGACCGTGTAGCGATATCCGGGCCGGGTCACGTATTCGTGAGGAACGTCGTAGTAGCTCACGCCCTCGCGGGGCAACACGACCCCGATCCGAAGCGGATCGGCCAACCGATAGGAAGGCCGGTGCTCGTGCACGACGAATTCGCGGAAGCGCGGACGCTCGTTCACCCCCAGCACGTCTCCTACGATGCCTGTAGCGTCGCCGACCGCGCCCGTGGCTGCGCCGACACCCGCTCCGATCGCTCCACCCACGATCCCGCCGATCGGACCGCCGACATTATTGCCCTGAGCGGCTCCGTTCTGCGCGCCGTTGACGGTACCGTTGACCACCTGCGCCTGAACCGCAAGCGGCGAAGCCAGGGCGGTGATGGCGACGACAGCGGCGATGACCTGATGTCTCATTCAAACTTTCTCCCACGTTATGCACAGCGCTCAACCATCTGCCGCAAAATCGGTTCCGTAATGACTATTATTTGTGCAACGCCACAGTAAACGAAAGTTGAAACGCCTTGTGTGGGATTATTTCCCACTGTATGAAAGGCTCGTTGCGTCGTACGCCCGCCCGCGCCGCGCCGTGACCGTCGGGGAAGGTCGCGCCCCCACACGACCTCCCCCGATGTCCTAATCTCTCGGATCGACGTAGGGCCCGGGCTGGTGGCCGGGGCTCCCGGCTGCTAGAGGACGAACTTCGCCCTCTCTCCTATGATGCCCCATGCGTCTCGCCGGCCTCTTATTCGACAAGGACGGGACGCTGGTCGATTTCGACCTGACCTGGGGGCGTGCGGGTTACGCCGTGATGCAGCATCTCGGCGGCGGCGATGCTGGGGCGGTCGCGCGGCTCGCCGACGCCATGCATTACATGGTCGAGGACCGTCGTTTCGCGGCGACGTCCCCCCTCATCGCGGGCTCCCCGGACACCTACGTCCACCTCTGGGCCGAAGCCTTGGGGCGGCCTGCGGACGAGACCATGCTCGAGGATCTGAACCGCGCCTTCACGGACGAAACGCTGCAGTCTCTTGCACCGCTCGGCGAGCCTGCCGCAGTGCTGCGGCAACTCGCAGATCGCGGTCTGAAGCTCGGTCTCGCGACCAACGACGGTGAAGCGAGCGCTCGGCGGCAGCTCGCGGCGCTCGGTCTCGACGCCCACATGGACTTCATCGCCGGTTACGATACGGGGCACGGGGGCAAGCCCGAGCCCGGCATGGTTCTGGCCTTCGCGCGCCAGATCGGGGTCGAGGCATCGCGCGTCGCCATGGTGGGCGACAGCCCTCTCGACCTCATGGCCGCCAAGGCCGCCGGCGCCGTGGCGGTTGCGGTCCTCAGCGGTCCCGCGCAGCGTCACGACCTCGAGCACCTGGCCGATCACGTGCTTGACGGGATCGAGGACCTCCCGGCGCTGGTCGACCGGCTGGGCGCCTGATCGCGGATCGGCTGCGGCCCCCACCTGCTCGAAGCTGGCGCTATAAGGCTGTCGGTAGACTGGCTCGGTCGTACCGTGTGCGCCTCTTCGATATGACCGCTCGGGTCCGCGCAAAGCGGGTCATCCGGAGCGGCTTACTCCGAAAGGGCGTCGATCTTGGCGGCCAGGATGAAGTCGTTGAGATGCAGGCCACCGATGACGTGGGTCTGCAGCGAGACGTGACAATAGCCCCAACCGAAGCGGATGTCGGGATGGTGGCCCTCCGCTTCCGCGAGGACCGAGATGCGCCGCACGAGTTCGAAAGCCTGTCCATAGGTCTTGAACGTGAAGTGGCGGTCGAGACGGGTTCCGTCGGGCGTGATGCTCCAGCCCGGCGTCTCGGCCCGGTGGCGTTCGGCCTCCTCCCGTGCGAGTGGCGCGACACCGCCCCGGCAGGGCAGGCAGGGTCGCGCGACGAGAGGTTCGCCGTTCAACGCCCGGCCGCCCGCTCGGTCAGCAACTCGAACAGGAGGCGCGCGGTCGGCGCCTCGCCGCCCTCCGGCCGCCCCGGCTTCGTGGTCGGGTTCCAGCCGTAGAGGTCGAAATGCAGGTGCGTCACCCCCGGCGTGACGAAACGATCGAGGAAGAGCGCCGCCGTGATCGAACCCGCGAAGGGACCGCCCGAGATGTTGTTGAGGTCCGAGACCTTGCCATCGAGCAGGCTGTCGTAGGGTCGCCACAGCGGCATCCGCCAAACGGGGTCGTAGACGTCGCGCGCGTGCCGGGCCACGGCCGCGGCCACCTCGTCGTCGTCGGTGTACAAGGCGGGAAGATCGGGCCCGAGCGCCACGCGGGCCGCTCCCGTCAGCGTCGCGAAGTCGATGAGGAGCCCCGGCGTCTCCTCACAGGCCAGTGCCAGGGCATCGGCCAACACGAGGCGGCCTTCGGCGTCGGTGTTGCCGATCTCGACCGTGAGCCCCTTGCGGCTGCGGTAGATATCGCCGGGCCGGAAGGCCGACGCCGAGATGGCGTTCTCGACGATCGGCAGCAGCACGCGAAGCCGCAGGCGCAGGCCCGCATCCATGACCATGTCGGCGAGCCCGAGCGCCGTGGCGGCCCCGGCCATGTCCTTCTTCATGAGGCCCATGGCGGACTCGGGCTTGATGTCGAGCCCTCCCGTATCGAAGGTCACGCCCTTGCCGACAAGCGTCACGCTCGGCGCGTCGGCCGGCCCCCAAGCGAGGTCCACGAGGCGCGGAGGCTGATGCGCCGCCTGCCCGACGGCATGGATCAGCGGGAAGTCCCGCTGCAGCGTTTCGCCGCGAACCGTCCGGGCGCTGGCCCCATGCCGCCGCGCCACATCGAGCGCCGCCGCCTCGAGCGCGTCGGGCCCGAGGTCGTTGGCGGGTGTGTTCACGAGATTGCGGGCGAGTGTCAGGCCGCGGGCGATCCGCTCGAGGCGCGCGCCCTCGACGCCGGCCGGCGCCACGAGGCGCGGCGCCTCGGCCGTCGACGCCTTGTACCGGGTGAACCGGTAGGACGAAGTGAGCCAGGAGAGAGCCGCGAGGTCGGGGCGCGCCGGCAGGGGTTCGGCGAAACCATAGGGGCCGGCCGGCAAGGCAATGGCGAGCTTGCCGGGCAAGAAGGGATCGTAAAGTCGCCCGGTCGGCGGCTCCACACCGAACAGAACGGCCGCGAGCCGACCGTCCGGACCCGGCAGGAGGACCTGCTGCGAGGGCTTGGCCTCGAACCCCAGCGCTTCTGCGAAACGGATCTCCTGGCCCGACAGGCCCCCGGGCCGGCTCGCGCCAAGCCCCCCTCCGACCGCCTGCCCCGACCACGCGTCGGCCGCGACACAATGGATCGGGACCGCGTCGGGCGAGGCTTCGGCAAACAGCGACATCGGCAAGCTCCGCGTTCCGAAACGGTCTTAAGATCTGGTTAGGGTTAACGCGTTACCAATCGGCGCTTTCAGGGGTCGTCCCGATCCGACCGGAGCAGGAAAGCCGCCGCATCGATGCCAAGTTATGCCGTGTCGCAAAGCCTTGCAAACCGTGGAGCGCGTCTGCTCCTGGCCGTCGCCGTCACCGTCGCTGTCGCGACCTCGCTCGGGGGCTGCATGACGGACCGGGACGCGACGGGTTCGATCGGCGTCACGGCCCTGCCCACGAGCCAATCGGGCATGCGCGACTATGCCGAGACCTGGCGGCGCAAGCACGAGGCCGACCCCGGCGACCAGACCGCGTCGATCAACTACGCGCGCGCCTTGCGCGCCTTGACCCAATATGCGCAAGCCGTTGCGGTGCTCGAGGACGCCGCGGTCAAGCACCCCTACAGCACCCCGGTTCTCGCCGCCTACGGCAAGGCCCTGGCCGACGCGGGACGACTGCACGAAGCCATGGACGTGCTCGGCCGCGCCCACACGCCCGACAAGCCGGACTGGTCGGTCCTTTCGGCTCAGGGCGCGGTCTCCGACCAACTCGGCGACCACGCCGGGGCGCTGAACTACTACGATGCCGCCCTGAAGATCAGGCCCGGCGAGCCCAGCGTCATGTCGAACCTCGGGCTGTCCTACGCCCTGGCGAAGCAACTACCGCAGGCGGAAGCGACGCTGAAAACGGCCGCGGCCGACCCACGTGCCGATATGCGGGTCCGGCAGAACTATGCTCTCGTGCTGTCGCTCGAAGGCAAGTTCCAGCTGGCCGAGCAGGTCGCGGCGACGGATCTGTCCGCCGCCGATGCGGCCGAGAGTGTTTCGGCCATTCGGCAGATGATCGCCGACAGCGACTCCTGGCGCAATGTCCAGAAGGCGGATGCTGCGCGCCGGGCGAAGAGCCGGAACGTCACACCGCCGACTTGATCGCTCAGGTCCCCTCGACGCGCTGCGACATCCCGGGCGCGAGGCCGCCCGGCTGCGCCGGCGCAGCACTCTCGGCCCCACGGCGCTGCCGCAGCACCGTCTTGGCCTTGCGGACCACGCGGGCGAAGATCTCGAACGATTTCGGCATCTGCCGGCGAAAGAAGGCCAGCTTGCGGACATGCGTCTCGACGGTCCACCGGACCACGGCCCCAGCGGGGAAGAACACGACGTCGCCTGGTCCGAGACGTCGCGGCGGCGAGACACCGTCGTCGAGGACGATCGACCCTTCCAGGATGTGGATCGTCTCGTCGATATCGTAGTGCCACACGAACTTCCCCGGCGTGCAATCCCACACCAGCGTGCAGGATTTCCGATCGCGGCTTTGGGCCAGAAGGGCGTTCCGGGCCGTCGGACTGCCCTCGACGATCCAGTCGCGGTTGATCGGCGATGATTTCAGGTCGACCGAAATCTTGCCACACACGATGGGGGTTGCGGCCACGGGACATCCTCCGGAATTGCTGACCAACGGGTCCGGGACGCGAGCCCCGCTGCATCGGTATGATACGACGCGGTTACCAGCTCCACCCGATGTCACGTCCAGCGTCGACCGAATGCATGTCAGGCTTAACGATGGCCTGAACGGTTCTGCTGCTTTCTCCGCATCGCGGGCTGGCAAGTCTCGCATCCACAGGGACTCGTTGAAGCCGTCGCCGGAACCCTGGGCCGAACTGTCCGACAAGGGCCGACGCTTCCGCCGAGGGCGGACCTGCTCTAAAGCGTCTTTGAAAAGCTTCTCGCCCCAACCCCGACAAGGCTCGCCATGACGTCTCCCTCCAGTGCCACCGGCCAGGTCCGTATCGAACGCGATTCGCTCGGCGAGGTGCCGGTCCCGGCCGATCATCTGTGGGGAGCCCAGACCCAGCGTTCCCTGACCTTCTTCCCGATCGGCACCGACCGCTTCGCCTGGGGCCGCCCCGTCATCCGGGCGCTCGGCCTGCTGAAGAAGTGCTCGGCTCTCGCCAACGGCACGCTCGGCCAGTTGCCGGACGACAAGGTCGCGCTCATCGTGGCAGCCGCCCAGGAGGTGATCGACGGACGCTGGGACGGCGAGTTCCCGCTGGTGGTGTTCCAGACGGGATCGGGCACCCAGACCAATATGAACGCCAACGAGGTGATCGCCAATCTCGCGATCAGCCGTGCCGGCGGCCAACTCGGCTCCAAGACGCCGATCAACCCGAACGACGACGTCAACCGCGGGCAATCGTCGAACGACGCTTTCCCAACCGTCATGCACATCGCCATCGTAGAGGAAATCGAGGGCCGCCTCATCCCCGCCGTCACCGGCCTGCGCGACACCTTCGCGGCAAAGGCCGCCAAAGGCGCGGACGTGATCCTGGTCGGCCGCACGCATCTCCAGGACGCGACGCCGATCACGCTGGAGCAGGTCTTCTCGGGATGGATCGCCCAGCTCGAGGAAGCGCTCGACGGGATCACCCGCTCGCTGCCGGGCCTCTATGCCCTGGCGCTCGGCGGCACGGCGGTCGGCACCGGCATCAACACCCACCCCCGCTTCGGCGAGGTGGCGGCCGAGGAGATCGCGCGGGAGACGGGTCGGCCGTTCCGCACCGCGCCCAACAAGTTCGCGGCGCTGTCGGCCCACGACGCCGTGGTGGCGACGAGCGGCTCGCTCAGGGTCCTGGCCGGGGCGCTGATGAAGATCGCCAACGACGTGCGCTGGTATGCGAGCGGCCCTCGCGCCGGATTGGCCGAACTCGCGATCCCGGAGAACGAGCCGGGCTCCTCCATCATGCCGGGCAAGATCAATCCCACCCAATGCGAGGCCCTGACCATGGTGGCGGTCCAGGTCTTCGGCAACGATCATGCGGTCGCGTTCGCCGGATCGCAGGGCAACTTCCAGCTCAACGTGTTCAAGCCCGTGATGCTGCACAACATCCTGGAGTCCGTGGCTCTGATCAGCGATGGCGTGCAGGCCTTTGACCGCTTCTGCGCCGTCGGGATCGAGCCCAACACCAAGAAGATCAAGCAGAACCTCGACGGCTCACTGATGCTGGTGACGGCCCTGAACCCGCATATCGGCTACGAAAAGTCCGCCAAGATCTCGCTCATGGCCTACCGGGACGACATCACCTTGCGCGAAGCCGCGACGCGGCTCGGCGTCGCGGGCGAGGATTTCGACACCTGGGTTCGCCCTGCCGACATGACGAAGCCCCTACCGGGCTGAAGGGCCGAGCGGGGCGGCCGGCCCGCCCTCGTCATTTGGACACGAGGCCCGAGATCATGAGTCCGGCCGGTGTCCCGATGATCACGAACAACACCGGGAGGAAGAACAGGATCATCGGCACGGTGAGCTTCGGCGGCAACGAGGCGGCCTTCTTCTCCGCTTCCAGCATGCGGTGGTCGCGTCCTTCCTGCGACAGAACGCGAAGCGCCGCGCCGAGCGGGGTCCCGTAGCGCTCGGCTTGGATCAGCACGGTGGTCAGGGACTTCATCAGCTCGAGCCCGGTGCGTCTGGCGAGGTTCTCGAAAGCTTGCCGACGGTCGGGCAGGTAGGACATCTCGGCCATGGTCAGAGTGAGTTCCTCGGCCATGGCAACCGACTGGACGCCGATCTCCTGGCTGACCTTGCGTCCCGCATGCTCCAGCGACATCCCGGACTCGACGCAGATCAACAAGAGATCGAGCGTGTCGGGGAAGGCCTGCCGCATCGATTTCTGACGCTTGTTGATCGTGTTGGACAGGAAGATCTCGGGGGCCTTGATGCCGAGATAGGCGCCTGCGATGCAGAGGGCGATCTTGATGCCGGTCGACCATGCGAGGTCGGCGATGACGAAGACGTAAGCCGTCACGAGGAGCCCGCACACGAGCGGCATGATCAGGCGAAAGAACAGAAACGTCACCTCGGCGCCCTGCCCGCGGTAACCTGCCATCGCCAGCTGCGTTTTGGCGCTTTCCGTACCGAGCCACCGCGAAACGTTGAAGCCTTCGACGATGCGCGACATGAAGGCCTTGGCTTCGGGCCGCAGGCTGCCCTTCCCGGATTTCGCCAGCTTCTCGCGTTCCCGCGCCCGGATGCGTTCGCGCTCGGACGACACCTGCTTCATGCGGCGCCCCAGCGTGTCGGTCTCGACGAAGGGCGTCACGACCGTCACGACCGTGGCCCCGACGGCGATCGCCGCCAGTACGCCGACCACGAAATTCGGATCGGTCAATTTCTTCAGGATGAGATCCATCATGCGGGCGAAAACCTGGTCGGTTCGAAAGTCACGCGGTCAGATATCGAAGGCTATCATCTTCTTCATCACGAATATCCCGATCCCCATCCAGCACGCACAGCCCAACATGATGAAACGTCCAGTATTGGTCGTGAAGAGTAGCGACATATAGTCTGGTGACGT
This sequence comes from uncultured Lichenihabitans sp., assembly GCA_964252585.1. GTDB lineage: Bacteria > Pseudomonadota > Alphaproteobacteria > Rhizobiales > Beijerinckiaceae > Lichenihabitans. The sequence goes on from CAXUOD010000072.1 coordinate 8,866, forward strand.
CAGATAGACCATGCCTCCGACAACGAAAGGGAGCGCGCCGATGATGCCGGCGGAGGCTTTGGCCTCGGACGACACCGCCTTGATCTTGCCCCTCATCTTCTTTCGGTCGCGGATGACGCGAGACAGGTTGCCCAGCGCCTCCGTCAGGTTGCCACCGGACTTCTGCTGGATGCCGATCACGATGGCGAAGAAATGCGACTCCGTGACAGGAACGCGTTCGGCCATCCGCTCGACGGCCTCCGTGACCGTGAGGCCCACCGCCTGCGCTTCCACGACCTGCCGAAATTCCGATTTCAACGGCTCGGGCGACTCCGTCGCGATGATCCGAAGACAGTCGCCGAGCGGCAGGCCCGCCTTGACGCCCCGGATCACGATATCGACGGCGTTCGGAAATTCGTTCACGAAGCTGGCCAGCCGCCGCTTCTTCCGAAAGCTCAGAAACCAGGAGGGAAGGCCGAAGCCGCCGACCAGCGCCGCAGCGCCGGCGATCAACGGGCTTCCGTTGACCACGTAGACGCCAAGCCCGAACGCGCCGCCGAGCGCGACCGAGACCAGGATATAGGTCATGCGGCTCCAGTCCAGACCGGCCTGCGCGATCTTGATCTCGAGGGTGACCTTCTTGGATTTGCCCCGCTGCTCGAGTTCCTTCAGGCTGTCGGCAACCTGCTTGCGACGCGTGACGCTGTCGATCCGCTCGAGCCCGCGCTTGGCGCGCGGAGCCTGAAGGGCTTGCTTCCGTTTCTCGGCCTTGATGTCGCCCGACAGATACGGGAGCGCGACGAAGACGGCCAAGCCCGCGGCCGCGACCCCGAAACCGTAGCTATACAGAATAGAGGTATCCATCGTGCCGCGTCCCCAAGAGTGTCTCGTCCGTTTCAGACGCCGCGAGTTTCATCGGGCGCGCACCGCGAGCCTGCCGCCGCCCAGTCCCGCCACCCTCACGCGAGGCCCTCGCGAAAAGCGTCGGCAGGCCACGATCTTGTCACCGCCGAGCAAAGCAGACCCTTCCCGGATCGTTCTCATTTGTTGGACATCCGTCTCCCGAAGGGGTCGGCCGATCCGACGTCAGATCCTGATCCCGTCCTTGGCCTCGGCGCGGTCGAGCGCTGCGGCGAGCCGTTCCTCCTCTCCGTAATAGCGGGCTCGATCCCAGAAGCGGGGTTGGCCGATGCCCGTCGAGCGGTGACGGCCCTTGATCTTGCCGTTCACGTCCTCGCCCAGGATGTCGTAGAGGATGAGGTCCTGAGTGGTGATGACGTCGCCTTCGAGGCCGAGAACCTCGGTCACATGGGTGATGCGGCGGGATCCGTCCCGCAACCGGCTCGCCTGGATGATGATGTCGATCGAGGTCACGATCATCTCGCGGATCGTGCGCGACGGCAGCGTGAAGCCGCCCATGGTGATCATGGATTCGAGGCGGCTCAGGGCTTCGCGCGGGGAGTTGGCGTGCAGCGTCCCCATCGAGCCATCGTGACCCGTGTTCATGGCCTGGAGCAGGTCGAAGGCTTCCGGGCCGCGCACCTCGCCCACGATGATCCGTTCCGGCCGCATGCGAAGGCAGTTGCGCACGAGGTCGCGCATCGTGATGGCGCCCGTACCTTCGAGATTGGGCGGCCGCGTTTCGAGCCGCACGGTATGGGGCTGCTGAAGCTGCAGTTCCGCGGCATCCTCGCAGGTGATGACGCGTTCGTCGTTCTCGATGTAGTTCGTGAGGCAGTTCAGCAGCGTGGTCTTGCCGGAACCGGTACCGCCGGAAATCAGCACGTTGCAGCGCACCTTGCCGACGATCTTGAGCACTTCGGCGCCGTCGGGCGAGATCGAGCCGAAACGGACCAGTTGATCGAGGGTCAGCTTGTCCTTCTTGAACTTCCGGATCGTCAGGGCCGGGCCGTCGAGCGCCAGGGGTGGTGCGATCACGTTGACGCGCGAGCCGTCCATCAGGCGGGCATCGCAGATGGGCGACGATTCATCGACCCGCCGGCCGATCTGGCTGACGATCCGCTGGCAGATGTTCATCAGCTGCGCGTTGTCGCGAAACCGAACATTGGTCAGCTGGATCTTGCCGCCGACTTCGATGTAGGTCTTGGCCGCTCCGTTCACCATGATGTCGGCGATGTCGTCGCGGGCCAGCAACGGCTCCAAGGGTCCGTAACCCAGGACGTCGTTGCAGATGTCGTCGAGCAGGTCTTCCTGCTCGGCGATCGACATGACGACGTTGCGGAGCGAAATGATCTCGTTGACGATGTCGCGGATCTCTTCCCGCGCCGTCTCCGCGTCGAGCTTGGAAAGCTGCGACAGATCGATGGCCTCGATCAGAGCACTGAAGATGGTGCTCTTCGTCACGTAGTAGTCGTCGGACCGTCGGGCCTCGTTCGGCGGCGGCGGCGGCGGCGCGGCCGGAGCCGACGGCTTGAAGGTGCCGGCCGTGCGCAGCTCGGAGCCGGTGAGGTCCTGGATCGGGGGCTGGCTCGGTGCAACACCCGCCGTCGCGCGTCGTCCGAACATTCTACGCGTTCCTTTGCAGCCGAACCGGGCAGGCCAGGCAGGCTCGTCACTGCCGCCCGCACGCCCGGTCCGAGCATCGTCGAAAATGGTTACCGCTTTTCGATGCTGCGCCCGCCCCGGACCGGCTCCCCGTTGCCAGGGTCAGCCGGACGGCCCGCCCTCTACGCTCAGGACGCCTTCTTGCGGGCGAACCGGGCGAACAGAGGCTCCAGCAGCGCCTTGCGGGTCTTGCGGATTTCCATGCGGCCGGTCACGCTCCTGGCGAGCTCCGTCAGGATCTCCGATGTTTTTCCGTCGGATTCGACCTCGCCGATCATCTGTCCGTTGTTCGCGGCCGTCCCGAACAGCTTGGCATCGAAAGGCACGACCGCCACGGGGGCGAGTTCGACGGCCTTGCCGAAATCCGCCACCGCGATCTCGGGCCGTTTCGGCAGGCCGAAGCCGTTGAGGACGAGCCTCGGTTTGGCATCGTTCGGCCGCGTGGTCTTCAACACGTCGATCAGGTTCTTGGCATTGCGCAGATTGGCGAGGTCCGGCGCCGCCACGATCACCACCTCGTCGGCACCGATCAGCGCGCGCCGGCTCCAGGCGTTCCAGGTATGGGGCACATCGAGGATCACGCAGGGCACCGTGGCGCGCAGGATATCGAAGAGACCGTCGAAGGCCGTCTCTCCGAAATCATAGGTCCGGTCGAGTGTCGCCGGAGCGGCGAGGATCGACAGCTTCTCGCTGCATTTCGAAAGCAGGCGATCCACCAGGTTCAAGTCGAGCCGGTCCGGCGCGAAGACGGCTTCGGCGATGCCCTGCGGCGGATCCTGGTTGAAGTCGAGCCCCGCGGTCCCGTAGGGAAGGTCGAGGTCGGCGATCACCGTCGCGATGTCGAAGTGTCTCGCGATCGCCCATGCGAGGTTGTGTGCGATCGTCGAGGCTCCGACGCCGCCCTTCACGCCCGTCACGGCGATGATGCGGCCCACGGGCTGAGTCGCGTCGGCCGAGTAGAGGTGCGAGACGGCGCGGACGAGATCGAGCACGTCGAACGGCGCCACCATATACTCGCTGACGCCGCGGCCGATGAGCTCGCGATAGAGCAGGATGTCGTTGACCCGTCCGATGACCAGCACCTTGGTGCCGGTGTCGCAGAACTCGGCAAGACGGTCGAGATGGCCGACGAGCTGGCTGCGATCACCCGCCGTCTCGATGATGATCAGGTTCGGGGTCGGGGAATTGCGGTAGGCCTCGACGGCCGCATGCGCCCCGCCCATGTTGACCTTGACATGCGCCCGGCTCATGCGCCGGTCTCCCATGGCTTCGTTCAGCACCTGGGCGACATCGGGCGATTCGCAGAAGGCCTGGATCGAGATCCGCGGCACGGGCGCGATCTGGTGACGGGGATCGTTGGCGTCGCCGCTCGATAGGGTTTTGGACATGTCCTGCATCAATCGCTCCCCACCACGCCGATGCGGGTCAGGGCGGTGCTGGACCACGTCGTGCTCGGATCCTCGCCGAGCAGAACCGGATTGCCCCTGATGTCGCCGATTGCGCGGGTTCGCATCTGAACGTCGCTCGGATCCTCGGCCCGAGGCCGGATGAGGTCGCGCGGGTCGTCCATCTGGGCCGCCAAAGTCTGCTGGGAGGCGCAACCGAGGTTGTAATAGGTCCGGTTCTCCCACCCGTCGAGCGACGACCCGGAGCCGAGATCGTCCGGCCAGTCGCCGCAATGCGTGGCGGCCTTGGCCTGCAACTTGACGAAGCTCATCCGCAGCACGGAGGCCAGTCGCGCGTCCGCCACCCGATAGGATCCGACCTCGATGTCGCCCTTGACCCCGGACGCCGCCAGAACATGACGCAAGGCCGCCAGAGTGACATCGGCCGCGCGACCGTCGACGCTCCCGCGCGGAACCAGCACGCGAACAAGCCCCTCTCCATGGGCGAGATAGTCGGCCGCGAAGGCTTCGACGTCGTGCTTCTGACGATAGTCCAGCCGATCGGCCGCACCGATCAGGAAGATGTCGAGCGACTGCCGGGCATTCACCAGCGCGACGGGATGGCGCTGATGGTAGTCGACCGGGATCGCGGAGGTCGCCACGGTCCTGTCGACGTTGGAACATCCGGTCAACACACCCAGCACGGTGAGGGCCGCGGCGCCGCGGGCCAAGACCCGCCACGTTGGCGCAGAGGAAGCGATCGAGTGAGGCATCATGGGCATGTCCGGAAAATGGCGGGACCGCAGCCGTCGCGACGGCTAGGCGCTCAATCGTTGATGAAGCCGACGTGCCCGCGGTAGTTCTTGACCAGTTCGGGATTGCCGGCCGTCGAGTAGATGCGGTTCATCCGGCCGAGGAGCCAGGATTGCGGATCCGATGGGTCGGTGAAGCCGTCGTCGGGCTTGCTGATCTGATCCGGTCGAAGGGTCTTGGCGAGATAGGGCGTGACGATGATCATCAGCTCGGTTTCCTGGCGCTGGTAATCGCGCGATCGGAACAGGGCGCCGAGGATCGGCAGGTTCATGAGGCCGGGCGTCCCGGCAATGGCTTGCTGGCTCGACTGCTCGATGAGGCCGGCCGTCACGATCGAGCCGCCCGAGGGGAGCTCAACGGTGGTCGTGTTGTTGCGCGTCCGGAAGCCGCTCTCGTTGGCGCACGCCGATCGCGCCGTCACGGTGGGATCCGGCTCGGTCACCTCCGTCGCGATGTGCAGCGAGATGCGTCCTTCGGACAGAACGGTTGGGGTGAAGTTGAGCGTCACCCCATAGGGCTGCTGGATGTAGCTGACCGTGCACTTGTTCGTCGTGGGGTCGATCGTGCTGCCGCTCGCCAGGGGGATGGTTCCGCCGGCCGTGAAGCGCGCGCTTTCCCCGGAGATCGCCGTCACATTGGGCTCGGCCAGGACGCGCGCGACGCCGGAGCGTTCGAACGCCTGGATGGTCGCGGAAAGGCTGTTCTTCTGACCGACCCAGTTCAATGTCGAATACAGGCCGCCCGCCAAGGTCGAGCCACTACTGAATTCATTGGCAGAGGTCGGCGGATTGTAACTGTAGCTCGAGGTCGACAAGCCGCCCGTCGTGCCGTTCGCGCCTCCCCCAAGGTTGACCCCGAGTTGCTTGATGACGTTGCGTTGCACCTCGACGACCTGGACCTTCAAGGTCACCTGGTCCTGGCCACGGATGACCAGCGAATTGATGATCTGGCCCGGGACCACCACCGGCGTACCGGAAAACGATATGCTGGAACCGCCGCCGTTCGAGGACGCCCCGCCACTGGCCCCGACCGCGGTGTAGCCCGTAAAGGCGCTGGCGATGTCGAGCGCCCGCTGAGCGTCGACCGCCGAAGCGACGGTGCCGGTCAGGATGACGCTGTCGTCCACCGCCTGGACCCGGATGTCGTTGTCCGGCATCACGGTCTTGAGGATGCCGGCGAGTTCGCCGATGTCGCGGCCGTTGACGTTGATCTCGAGGGTGGCGACCTGACGACCTTCCTTATCCAAAGCGAAGATGGTGGTCGGGCCTTTTCCCATCGCCATGACGTAGAGGCGGCGAGCCGACCGGACCACCGCATTGGCGACCTCGGGCTTGCCGACGAACACTTCGCTCGCATCGGCGGGAAGATCGACGATGATCGATTTCCCCACCGCCATCGTGAACTTCTGCGTGGGAGCATTGGCCGGGATGGCCAGCACGGGCGGCGCCGGAGAATCGGCGCCGTTCTGCACTTTCGGCACCAGGATAGGGGTCTGCGCCCCGACCGGACCGACCGCGGCGGACAGGATCGCCAAAGCGCCCCAGAAAACCGGGCTGCCAGCCTTGCGCATCGTTGCGCTTCCCCGGCCGGCGCGTACGAGTGATCTCATCGGTTGCCATCCTGAGTCACGGAACCGTAGCGAACCACCGAAAGGCTGTGTGTGGCTTGCCGGACGTTCGCGGCATTGTCGTTGACGTCGAGCATGGATCGGAGGACCAGCGACAACTGCCCGGTGCGCTGACCCAGGATGACGGTTTCGGCCTGAGCCGGATCGAGCTCCAGCGTGGCGTTCGACCCCACGACGACCGGCTGGCCGTTCTTGTCCTGCACGTTCTGCCCGATCGCCAGAACCTTGACGTTCGTGAGCAGGGTTTCGCTGACGAAGCTGTCGCCACCGCTGGCCGCGACCGCGCCCTTGGCCTCCTGGTGGTAGGTGCGGATCACATCGACGCGGTCGTTGGGCAGAATGAAGCCGCCGGCGCTGGTCGCGCCCTGGCTGTCGATGTTGATCGCCACGGCGCGCTTGCCGGAAGGCAGAATGATCGACATGAAGCCGCCGTTGGCACCCTTGACGAGCTTTTCGCGCCGGACGGGCTCGCTTTGAAGGATGGCCGTCTTGACGAAGGACCCTTTGAGCTCGTCGATGATCTTGGGGTTCTCGCTCTTGCGGATCATTCCCGCCGTCGCACCATCCTTAGGCCAGGACTGCCATGTGAAGTCGCCGTCGCCCACCAGAGTGCCGAGCGGCAGGTCCTTGGAGGCGACGAGAACGTCGTCGGTGGGCGCGGGCGGCGGCGGCGGCGGCACGGCCGCGATCTCGGGGGGCGCAGGCCGAGATCCGTTCGCGATCACGAAGGCTCCGGCCGCAGCGGCCAGGGCCAGGAAGAGGACGATGATGCGCGACTTTTTCATGAGCTGGCCTTCGGGCGCGACTCGGTGGCCGCGCTTCGGTCAGTGACTCAATCAGCCAAACGTCAAGTTAGGGTTAACTAGTTCTCATCAATGCACGCGAAGGATCGTCCCGCTTCGATGCAGCCGTCCGCTTCAGGCGCCCGAAACTGCCGTCCAGACGGCCGTATCGGGGTAGATGGCCAGACCCGCGACCGCGAGAGCGATCCCGTAAGGCACGCCATTGCCGGCCGCATGCAGCCGCATGATCCAGCGGCGGTCCGCGAGCATCGCCGGTAGCGCGGACTTGCGCCACATGACGATTCCCATCGTCAAAACCGCGCCGAGCAGCGAGGCTTGCAATCCGTAGTCGAAAAGGTGCGTCCAGCCGAGCCATACGGCGGTAGCGGCGGCGAGCTTCGCATCGCCGCCTCCGATCCAGCCGAAGGCGAAGAGCGTGAAGGTCAGGACCAGAACGGCGGCCCCGCAAGCCAGATGTGCCTCGACGAGGGTCTTGGCCGGCATTCCGCACGCGAGCGCGACGCCGGCAAATCCGACCACGAGGGCGATCGAGACCCGATTGGATATCGTCATCGTGAGCAGATCGGAGGCTGCCGCATAGGCCATGAGCGCCGGAAAGAAGACCAGGGCCGCGACTTCGAGCATGGAACTCGCCTCTTACAATACGCTACGACGGCGGTTGCAGCACGCCGTCGCGCCGGACCGGACCCACGGGCCGATCCGGCGAGCGGCATTGACGATCGGCGCCCGGTAGCCGAACCGGCCCCGCGACACCGCAGGGCAGGATCGGCACCATAGGCAGCCTTCGACCCTCGATTCGTCCGGGCCTCAGTTCAGGGCGGTGGCGATGGAGCTGAACTTGGTGTTCAACCGTGTGCCGATGCTGGTCAGCACCGAAATGATGATGACACTGATGAGGCCGGCGATCAGGCCGTATTCGATGGCGGTTGCTCCGGACTCGTCCTTCGCGAAGCGCGTGAAGAGGGTCATGGTGTGTGCTCCTAAGGTGAGAAACTCATCCGAGGCACCTTGTCGAGGTGTGCTTGGGATGCTTGCAACCTAGGCTGTCAGGACTTGCAAAGCGGTTAATTCGAACAATTAAACAAGCCCGTTTGCCGGGTTTGACCCGCACGGTTAATACGCCATGAAACGATACTTGCCCTAATTGTCAATGTAGATTGGTAGTAGACCGAAGACTATACTGAATAGCCGATTGCATCGGCATGGCCTCGGGCCAGCCTGCGTCGGCCGGCAGAACGGCTTTCAGATTTCGTTGACGAAATTCGTTTACGACTTCGTAGTGAAGCCGCCAACGTCGGGAAACTTGCCATGAAAGCCGGTCGGGTCACACATCTGGGCGACTCGGTTCGTGGCGCGGCTTCAGCCGCCTGTCTTCTGCTCGCCACGGCAGGGTTCGCCGCGGCCGGTACGGCGAGGGCCGAAGAGCCTACCGTCTACGTGACGCTCGACCACGCCCGCATCATGCCCTACCCGGCCGGCACGGAAACGATCATCGTGGGCAATCCCATCATCGCCGACGTGACCATGCTGAAATCCGCCAATCAAGTCATTCTGACCGGGCGGGGCTTCGGAGAAACCAACCTCGTCTTCTTGGACCAACATGGCGCCGTCCTCTCCGAGGCTCGGTTGCGGGTTCGCGAGTCCGCGGCGTTGCTGACCGTGCAACGCGGGTTGGACCGCGAGTCCTACTCGTGCCAACCCCGGTGCCAGCCGAGTGTCAGCCTCGGCGACGCCAGTACGTTTCTGCACAACAACGTGGCCGACATCCAGCTTCGCGACGGTCTCGCCACCGGCGCAGCGGCCACCAACGCGGTTCCGCCACGCTGATGGCCCAGGCTGTTCCGCACGACGGCGCAGGCGTTCCAGACCGCCGAAAAAGGCCGAAAAAGGGTCCGCTCGCACCCGAGTCGTCGTGTAACCTTGCGCGAGATGCGACGAACACCGTTGGCGGCCGGCGCAAAGCCCCGCAGGAGGCGAGTCTGCAGATGAACCGTCGGATCTTCATGCGGGGAACAGCCCTCGCCCTGTCGCTGGGCGGCACCGCCGCGATCACCTCCCCTGCCCCGGCCGCCGAGGCGCAGGCCTTTTCCCCTGCAGCCTTCGACGCCGCCAAGGCGGCCGGCCGGCCGATCCTGATCGACGTATCGGCGCCGTGGTGCCCCACCTGCAAGGCGCAGCGACCCATCCTGACGAAGCTCGAAGCCGAGCCACGGTTCAAGGACCTCGTCGTCTTCTCGGTCGATTTCGATTCGCAGAAGGACGTCCTGCGGACCTTCAATGTTCGGATGCAGAGTACCTTGATCTGCTTCAAGGGCAGCCAGGAGACGGCGCGCTCGACCGGCGACACGAAGCCCGCCTCTTTGGCGCAGTTGCTCGGGACGACGCTCTGACGGTTCCGCCTGGTGCTCGCGACGCTGGGGCTCGCCTTTCTGGCCGGCACGCTCTCCATCCTGTCGCCCTGTGTGCTCCCGCTCCTGCCGATCGTCTTGGGGGCGGCCGCGACCGAGCACCGGTTCGGGCCGCTGGCCCTTGCCGGCGGACTTGCGGTGTCCTTCGTGGCGATCGGGCTCTTCTTCGCCACGATCGGCTTCTCGCTCGGTCTCGACAGCGGCGTCCTCCGCGAGGCCTCGGCGGTCGTGCTGGTTCTGATCGGCGTCGTACTCGCCATTCCGCCGTTGCAGGCGCGACTCGCCTTAGCGGCGGGTCCGGTCGCGCAATGGACGGACGCTCGGTTCGGCGGTGTCTCCCGACAAGGCTTCTGGGGACAGCTCGGCGTGGGGTTGCTGCTCGGAGCCGTCTGGAGCCCTTGCGTCGGCCCGACGCTCGGGGCTGCCTCGGCACTGGCGGCCGAAGGTCGAGACCTCGGTCAGGTCGGCGCGACGATGCTGGTCTTCGGCATCGGGGCCGCCCTGCCGCTCTTGCTGCTCGGTCTCGTCTCGCGCGACGTCCTCATGCGCCGGCGGCGCCAACTGATGGCGGCCGGCAAAGGCTTCAAGACGGCATTGGGCATCGTTTTGATGTCAGGCGGCCTTCTCGTCGGGACCGGTCTCGACAAGCGCCTCGAAGCGGTGCTGGTCGACGCTTCTCCGGCGTGGCTTACCTCGCTGACGACCGCGTTCTGACGCTCCGCCCTCGATGTCAGGCCGCTACCTTCCACGTCCCCCGGCCGGCTTCCTTCACTTCGTAAAGCGCCCGGTCGGCGCGAGCCACGACGTCCTGGATGTCGCGGTCCGATGCCATCGACGGGGTGGCTCCGACGCTGACGCTCGCCGAAACGTCGCCGACCGGCGTCGAGACGGGCGGGTCCATCGCCGAGACCAGGCGATCCGCGAGGCGGGTGAGCCCCCCGTCGGAGATGTCTCGCACCAGGATCGCGAATTCATCTCCCCCGAGGCGCGCCACGATGTCGCCCGGGCGAACCTGCTGGCGCAACCGCATTGCAAGTTCGCGCAACACGATGTCGCCGACGGCATGGCCGAACGTGTCGTTGATGGGTTTGAACCGGTCGAGATCCAACAGGATCAGGCCGAAGCCGCCGACGGCCGAGAGATCGGGCGATCGCATGAATTGCACCGCATTGGCCTCGAAGCCACGTCGGTTCTGCAGGCCCGTCAAGGGGTCCGTTCTGGCCTGATGCTCGTAGAAGTCCTGGATGCGCTTCTGCTCGGTGACATCGACCACGACACCGATGATGCGGTCGGGCTTGTCCGCTTCGTTGCGGATGAGGCGGCGTTTGCAGCGGAGCCAGCGGATCCCGTCGGCCGACGTCCGTACACGATATTCGATGGTGGTATGCTCGAGATCGCCTCGCGTCATGCGCGACGCATCGAAGGTGCTGCGATCCTCCGGCTCGACGTAATCCGCGAACTGATCCCAACTCATCTTGTCGGCCCCGTTGCCGGTGAGAAGCGCGACGAGCTTGGTCGAGACTTCGAGAACACCCGTCGCGACGTCGAGATGCCAGAAGCCACCGTCGAGCACATCCATCGCCAGGGCCACGCGGGCCTCGGACTCGCGCTTCTCGCGCTCGATCGCCTTGCGGTCGGTCACCTCCGCCGAAAGTCCGAGCAAGGAAGATACCGCGCCCGTTTCGTCGAGGAGCGGCGTCAGCGTCACGTGCCACCAGCGGCTGTCACCACCCTGGGTATAGTGGACTTCCGAGTCGATCGCCTGACGCTCCTCGACGCATCGTCTGTACCGCGTGATGACGCCATCGGCGATATCCGCCTGCATGCATTGATGGGGGCTTCGCCCGACCATGTCGGACGGCTTCATCCCGGTCAGCGCCGTGAGTTGCCGGTTGACGCCGGTGTAGAGGAAGCCATCCGCCTCCACCTTGACCGAAAAAGCCGGCGCACCGATGAGGTTGACGTCGATCATGTGGCTCCGCCTCGGGCCTATCCGACGAGACCCGGTGGGTCTACGCCGGGGCTCGGGCATGAGCATAAAGCATCTGTGGATTGAACTTTCCTGAAGGTCCGAACTCCACCAGGGATAATCGACTCTAGGCTTAGCCGAGGGTGAAGATGGAGGCCCGGTTGCATCGGAAGGGGTTTTCGGCGGGTTCGGACGGGCCGCATGATGTACCAAGGGCGGAAATTCTCACCCATCCCCATGCTGAGCGAAGCCGGTTTGGGGCTCCGGCGGGCGGAACCCCAAACCCACTTCGCTCAGGATGAAGCGCTTCCAGAAGATGAGTCGATACTTTCGACCGTTGGTCCGCCTATGGCGGGCTCGATCGGTCGGCCGGTGCCGGGGCTCGACCGCGCCGGCAGTTCCGCGCCTGATCAGCGATCGTCGAGCGTGAAACCGATCTTCAGCGTGACCTGGAAATGCGCCACCTTGCCGTCTTCCACGTGCCCGCGCGTCTCCACGACCTGAAACCAGCGAATGTTGCGGATGGTCTTGGACGCGTCGGCGATCGCTTCCTTGATCGCATCGTCGATCCCGGTCGGCGAGGATCCGACCACTTCGATCAGCCGGTATGTGTGTTCGGACATCGTTCTTTCCCGTCTCCACGAAGGCCGCTTCAGGCGAGCCTGCTTCGCAACAGGTTGAATGCACGAACCTCGCGTTCGGCTCCCGGGCGAACCCGCGAAGGCTGCTCTTTTGTCTCCCGCATCGAGCGCCGCCGAGGGGTCGCGGGGTCAGGGCTTCCGCTTCCCCGCGAGAGCCTGTGCGGCCGCGGGCCGTGAAACGTTGCCTTCGTCGACGGTCCCCGCCGGCGACACGCGCATCAGGGTCAGGAGGTTGCGAACTTTCCGCAGCACCTCGAACCTGAAACCGTGGAACGCGAAGACCTGGCCAACATCCGGGATCGTCTGCGCCTCGTGGATCACGAGCCCGGCGATCGTATTGGCCTCTTCGTCCGGCAGTTCCCAGTTCAAGACGCGGTTGAGGTCACGGATCGGCACGGAGCCATCCACCGTCACGCTGCCGTCCGGGTTGAGGCGAAGGCCCTGGACCGCGAGATCGTGCTCGTCGCGGATGTCGCCGACGATCTCTTCGAGGATGTCCTCGAGCGTCACCAGTCCCATGACCTCGCCGTATTCGTCGACCACCAGCGCGAAATGCTGCTTGCGCCGCAGGAACTCCTGCAGCTGGTCCTGAAGACTCGTGGTGGCCGGGACGAACCAGGGCTCGAACGCGATCGCCCCGATGTCGAGGCGTGATCCGTCGCCGCCGAACTCGCTCAAGGCGCGCAACACGTCCTTCGCGTGAAGCACGCCCACGATCTCGTCCGGCTCGCCCCGCCAGATGGGCAACCTCGTGTGGGGCGAGGCCAGCACCTCGCGCAACACTTCCGCGGGGGGAAGGTCGCCGTTGATGCTCTGCATCTTGGTGCGGTGCACCATCACGTCCTGCACTTCGAGGTCGTGCAGGTCGAGCAACCCGCCCACCATGTCGCGGTCGGATCGTTCGACGCCGCCCTCCTGGTGCAGCAGGTCGACCGCGCTCTTCAGTTCTTCGACGCCGCTCAGCATGGAGCGGCTCTCGCCCAGCGTGACACCGAAGATGCGGAGGATGGTCTGGACCAAGACCTCGACGGCCGCGAGGACGGGCCCGAAGACGGCAACCGCGATCGATACCATGCGGGAGAGAAACAGCGAGGCCTGGTCGGGGTAGTTGATAGCGACGGTCTTGGGCAGCACTTCGGCGAAAACCAGGATGATCACCGTCATCAGCACGGTCGCGTAGAGGACGCCGCGTTCGCCCGCCAGGGCCAGCAACACGCTCGTGATCAGGGCCGAGGCCCCGATGTTGGAGATGTTGTTGCCGAGCAGCATGGCGCCGATGAAGCGCTCGCGATTGTCGAGCAGCCGGGTCACGATCCCCGCCCTCGCATCGCCACCCTTCTCGATCGCATGCATCCGGGCGCGGGAGGCCGCCGTCAGGGCGGTTTCGGCGGCGGCGAAGAAGGCCGACAGCGTGATGCAGAACACCACCACCGCGATGTCGAGCCAGAGGTCCACCCCCTGGGCAGCGACCTCGGCCGGAGCGCCATGCATGGCTCAGGTCCTCGCCAGCTCGTCGTCGAGAAAGCGCCGGACGGCCCCGGCATCCTGATCGGCCGCGATGAAGCTGCGCCCGATCCCCCGCGCGAGGATGAGGTTGAGGCGCCCGCGCGTCACTTTCTTGTCCTGGAACATGGCGTCGAGCATCGCGTCGCTCCCGGCAGACCACCCCGGCACCTCGCCGATGCGGGTCGGCAGACCAGCACCGGCAAGGTGCGCCGCGACACGCGCGGCGTCGCTCTCCGGGCAGAACCCACTGACGACCGAGTAGCGGAACGCAAGCACCATGCCGATCGCCACGGCCTCGCCGTGGACGAGACGAGACCCGTCGTAACCCGTCAGGCGCTCCAGGGCGTGGCCGAACGTGTGGCCGAGGTTGAGCAAGGCCCGGTCGCCCATCTCGTGTTCGTCGGCCACCACGCAGGCGGCCTTGGCGCGACACGCCCGGGCGATCGCGGCACGGCGGGGTGCTCCGCCCGCGAAGACCTCCCCGCGATGGAGCTCGAGCCAGCCGAAGAAACCCGGGTCGTCGATCAGGCCGTATTTGACGGTTTCGGCGTAGCCGGCCCGGAACTCGCGCGGCGGCAGCGTATCGAGGCTTCTCGTGTCGGCGAGAACCAGGATGGGCTGATGAAACGCGCCGACGAGGTTCTTGCCCTGGGGGGCGTTGATGCCGGTCTTGCCGCCCACCG
>CAXUOD010000073.1:0-10905 GCA_964252585.1 uncultured Lichenihabitans sp.
GATAGTATACTGGAGATTGCGGTCAGCTAACGCGCTTGACACGCGCAAACTTTCGTCTGCAGTTGAGCATCGCGGAAACAGTCGCTGAGGTTGCATTAGGCAACTTACAGTCACTGCGCTGGGGTAGAGGACAGTTGCAGAGTTGAATTCTTATCTGGGCAATTAACGTCATATCCACGCTGTCATGACGTCCCGGTGGCTTTCGCGATATGCAGCGTTACTGGCGATTGGGAGTAAGTCGGCGATGGATACCAGTAAGGCGGTTGAGATCGGCGCATTGAAGCGTCTCCTGGAAGAATGCCGCAATAAAGCCGCAGATCTTCAAATTGCCGATGTCGCTTATATTCTGATGATGGCGGAAACATCCATTGCCGAACATCTTGGCCAGTTGAAAGAAGACGGGAACCAGGACTGCCCGTCGAGCTCCTCCGAGGAACCGAAAAGGTTGCGGCACTGAGCCCCCTCGCCAGCGTTGCCGGCGTCGGGAGCCGATCGATTCTGCGACCGGTGCCCGGGCACGCTATCCGGCTCGGTAGGTCCAAGTGACGTCGGCATCGTCGATGGCATCGTGGGCTCCCGCCTCTCGCAAAGCTGCAACGGCGAGGCGGCGCAGCCGGCCTCGTTCTTCTGTCTGCTTGTGCCTGGCCGGGATCGAGGTCGGAGCCTTGACGATGAAGTGAAGCGGCGAGCCGACGGCCGCCAAGGTCAGCATCGCCCCATCGAAGGATGCGTCGATCCAAGCTCCCTTCAGGGTCAGACGTGTCGTCCACATGCCGCTGCGCCCCACGTCTCGCTCGAACCTTCTTCGACCTGTTCCACGCATATCGTGTCCAGTGGGGCTGCGGGCCCCTGCCGACCGCCGGCAAAGCGGGCGAACTCTTCACAGTGACAAGGCATCAAAGGACGACCCAATGCGACTTGACCCGCCGGACTTCAGCCGGCGGGCCTTCCGAGAACACCCTCGCTGCCGGTTAGAACACCACCGGGGACGTCGGGCTCGTCGGGATCTCGGCCGGACCACTCGGCGGAATGCCGAGAGGCTCGCTCACCCCTGGATCGATCACGTCGGGACCCGGTTGCGGAATCCCGATCGGATCAGCCGGCGGCTGTTCGGAGGGGACCGGAGTTTCAGCCGGATTGGGAAAGGGGTCGACCGGCATGGGGTCGTTGATGTCGGGCTGTCCGGCCGGCAGGTCTGGGGTCATGTCATCCTCCCTCCTTGGGCAGACCGAACCGCGTCGGCGCCCGCTCACTGTGAGAGATCAACGCCTGAACCCGTCCGAGGTCGCACAGGGCCACGCGGCCGATGTGAAGCATGACCTCGCCGAGTCCGTACGACCTTGCCCGGTATCGCCTTCGCGGGCGATACCGGGCCTTTTTTTATGCGCGGAAATGGCCGATAAGCACGCGCCTCGACGGGTCGAGCCGCTCGGAGCGCGGGCGGTCGTGGCCGGTTCGCGGGCGTGCTCGTCTCGCGGCGGCGACGAACCCGAAACGGAAGGAACCGCGGCGTGCTGCCCCTGGTCAAGATCTGTGGTCTTTCGACGTCCGAGACCCTGGCGGCAGCGCTTGATGTCGGGGCCGATCGCGTGGGGTTCGTCTTCTACCCCAAAAGTCCTCGCCACGTGTCGATCGACCGCGCCAGGACCCTCGCTGCCATGGCGCGTGGCCGGGCCGCGATCATCGCCTTGACGGTCGATGCGGGGGACGAGATGCTCGACGCCATCGTTGCGGCGATCGATCCCGACATGCTGCAGCTTCATGGTCGGGAGTCGCCCGACCGCGTCGCCGCGATCCGCACCCGCTTCCGCCGCCCCGTGATCAAGGCGCTTGGCATCTCGACCGCGCGCGATCTCGCAACCGCGTCCGAATACGCGGCCGTGGCGGACGAACTGCTGTTCGACGCGAAGCCGCCGGCGGGCGCTAAGCTTCCGGGCGGCAACGGCGTCTCTTTCGATTGGCGGATCCTTGCCGCGCTTGACCTCGCTGTCCCGTTCATGCTTTCGGGAGGGCTTGCACCCGGCACCGTGGGCGAGGCCGTCCGCATCACGCGGGCTGCGGCCGTCGATGTCTCGTCGGGCGTCGAAAGCGCGCCGGGCATCAAGGAACCGGAGCTTATCGCGGCCTTCGTGGCGGCTGCCAGAGCGGTCGGCATCGCGAGCGCTGCGCCCCGGCGGTCCGACACCCAGAAGGAACCTCAGTCTTGAACATGCCGGACAAGCCGAATTCCTTTCGCAACGGCCCCGACGAACACGGTCATTTCGGCATCTTCGGCGGAAGGTTCGTCGCCGAGACCTTGATGCCCCTGATCCTCGATCTCGAACGCGCCTACACGGCCGCCAAGCTCGACCCGGCGTTTGCGGCCGAGATCGCGTCGCTCCACACGCACTACGTCGGCCGGCCATCGCCGCTCTACTTCGCCGAGCGGCTGACCGCGCATTGCGGCGGCGCCAAGATCTATTTCAAGCGCGATGAGCTGAACCACACCGGCGCCCACAAGATCAACAATGTGTTGGGTCAGATCCTGCTGGCGCTGCGCATGGGCAAGACCCGCATCATCGCCGAGACGGGGGCCGGCCAGCATGGCGTCGCCACCGCGACGGCCTGCGCGCGGTTCGGCCTCCCCTGCGTCGTCTATATGGGGGCTGTCGACGTCGAGCGCCAGAAACCCAACGTGTTCCGGATGAAGATGCTCGGCGCCGAGGTCATCCCGGTGCAGTCCGGCGCCCGCACCCTCAAGGATGCCATGAACGAGGCCCTGCGCGACTGGGTCACCAATGTCGCGGATACCTTCTACTGCATCGGGACGGCGGCCGGTCCGCATCCCTATCCGGCCATGGTCCGCGATTTCCAGTCGATCATCGGGACGGAGGTCCGCCAGCAGATGCAGGATGCCGAGGGGCGCCTGCCGGATTCGCTCGTGGCCTGCATCGGCGGCGGCTCGAATGCCATTGGGCTGTTCCATCCTTTCCTCGACGATGCCGGCATCGAGATCGTGGGCGTCGAGGCGGCCGGCCACGGCCTCGACACGCCCGCCCATGCCGCCTCCCTGGCGGGCGGCAAGCCGGGCGTGCTGCACGGTAACCGCACCTACCTCCTGATGAACGACGACGGGCAGATCGAAGAAGGCCATTCGATCTCGGCCGGGCTCGATTATCCAGGGATCGGCCCCGAACATTCCTGGCTCCGCGACATCGGCCGGGTCCGCTACACGTCGGCGACCGACAAGGAGGCGCTCGACGCCTTCCAGCTCTGTTGCAAACTCGAAGGCATCATCCCGGCCCTCGAGCCGGCCCACGCGCTCGCTGCCGTCCTCAAACTTGCGCCGGAGCGCCCGCGCGACCACCTCATGGTGATGAACATGTGTGGCCGCGGCGACAAGGACATCTTCACCGTGGCCGACCACCTCGGCGGGATGTGAGGCATGGACGTCGCCGCCTCCACTGTTCACCGCCGCGGCCTCGAAGGAGCGCGTCCATGACGGCGCGCATGACAGCCCGTTTCGAGGCCCTTGCGTCGGAGGGCCGGGCCGGTCTCGTTACCTTCATCACGGCGGGTGACCCCGACGACGCGACCTCGGCCGCGTTGCTGAAGGCTTTGCCGCGGGCCGGTGCCGACGTCATCGAACTCGGCATGCCGTTCACCGATCCGATGGCCGACGGCCCGATCATCCAGGCGGCGGCGTTGCGGGCCTTGAAGGGGGGACACCGCCTGTCCAAGACCCTCGCCATGGTCCGCGAGTTCCGCACCGGCGACGACGCGACCCCCATCGTCCTCATGGGATATTACAACCCGATCTATATCTACGGCGTCGACCGGTTCCTGACCGACGCCCGGCAGGCAGGCGTCGATGGGCTGATCGTGGTCGACCTTCCGCCCGAGGAGGACGACGAGCTCTGCGTCCCCGCCCTGCAAGCGGGGTTGAACTTCATCCGCCTCGCGACGCCGACGACCGACGACGCGCGCCTTCCTGCCGTTCTCGCCAATACGAGCGGGTTCGTTTATTACGTCTCGGTCACCGGCATCACGGGTTCGGCCATTCCGGATTACGGCCGCGTCGCCTCCGCGGTGCAGCGCATCAAGCGCCATACCGACTTGCCGGTCGCGGTCGGCTTCGGGGTCAAGAACCCTGCCAATGCCGCGGATGTCGCGACACATGCCGATGCGGTGGTGGTCGGGACCGCGCTCATCGACGTCCTGGCCCGGTCCCTCGACGATGGCCGCGCGACCCCGACGACGGTCGACGCGGTGACGCGCTTCGTGGCGAGCCTGGCCGAAGGGGTCCGGTCGGCGAAACGCTCGATCCCGGCGGAGAAGCGATCATGAGCTGGATCAACAACGTCGTCCCGCCGAAAATCCGATCGTTCCTCAAGAAGGAAACGCCCGAGAATCTCTGGGTCAAATGTCCGGACAGCGGGCAGCTCGTCTTCCACAAGGATCTCGAGAACAACCTCTTCGTGGTCCCGGGGTCCGACTTCCACATGCGGATGGAGGCCAAGGCTCGCCTGGCGACGACCTTCGACGGCGGGATCTGGGACGATATCCCGGTCGCCGACGTGCTCACCGATCCGCTGCGCTTCCGCGACGAGAAGCGCTACGTCGACAAGCTGAAGGAGGCCCGCACCAAGACGGGACTCCAGGATGCCGTGAAGCTCGGTGCCGGTAGGCTCGACGGGCGCGAGGTCGTCATCGCGGTGCAGACCTTCGACTTCATCGGCGGTACGCTCGGCGTTGCGGCAGGCGAAGCCATCGTCACGGGGGCCGAACAGGCGCTGAAGCTGCGCGCGCCGTTCATCCTGTTCGCCGCCTCCGGCGGTGCCCGCATGCAGGAGGGTATGTTCGGGCTGATGCAGATGCCGCGAACCACGGTGGCGGTCAACCGTCTCAGGCGAGCCCGGTTGCCCTATATCGTGGTCTTGACGAACCCGACGACCGGCGGAGTCACGGCCTCCTACGCGATGCTGGGCGACATTCACATCGCCGAACCCGGCGCGCTGATCGGCTTCGCGGGGCCCCGCGTCATCGAGCAGACGGTGCGCGAGAAGCTTCCCGAGGGGTTCCAGCGCGCCGAATACCTTCAGTCTCACGGCATGGTCGACATGGTGGTGCATCGCCGCGACATGCGGGCCACGCTGTCCCGCCTGTGTGGTCTCCTGACCGACCGTCGACAAGACACGGCCCCGATCGCCTTGCCGCTGCAGCCTGCCTTGGTGCCGGCCAAGCCGGCTGCGGCCTGACAAGGCCGGTCCGATGGTCTCGGCGACGGCCCGGTCCGACGGCAAAAGGATCGACGACTTCCTCGAGCGCTTCCTGGCGCTGCATCCGAAGACGATCGACCTGTCGCTCGGGCGGATCGAGCGACTGCTGGCGGATCTCGGTCATCCCGAGCGACGTTTGCCGCCCGTCATCCATGTGGCCGGCACCAACGGCAAGGGCTCGACCGTCGCCTTTCTGCGCGCCATCCTCGAATCCGCGGGCCACAGCGTCCACGCCTACACGTCGCCCCATCTCGTTCGCTTCAACGAGCGGATCCGCCTCGGCCGACCCGGGGGCGGGAGGCTCGTGGAGGACGTCGAGCTCGAGCGTGCATTCGCCCGTTGCGAGCAGGTCAACGGCGGCCAGTCGATCAGCTTCTTCGAGATCACCACGTCGGCCGCCTTCCTGCTCTTCGCCGAGCATCCAGCCGATTACCTGCTGCTCGAAGTGGGCCTCGGTGGGCGTTTCGACACCACCAACGTCGTCGAGCATCCGCTCGCCACCGTGGTTACCCCGGTATCGATGGACCATCCCGAGTTCCTGGGGTCCACGGTCGACGCCATCGCGTTCGAGAAGGCCGGCATCCTCAAGCGCGGCTCGACCGCGATCCTTGCGCCACAGAGCGACGAGGCGCTGAACGTCCTGCTGCGCCAGGCCGCGAAGGTCGGCAATGCGCCTCCGCTCGTCGGCGGCCAGGATTACACGGTGGGGGAAGAACGCGGGCGGCTCGTGTTCCAGGACGAGCGGGGTCTGCTCGACCTGCCGCTGCCGCGGCTCGCAGGCCGTCACCAGCACCTCAATGCGGCAACCGCGATCGCCACGCTGCGCGCCGTCGTGCCCGACCTTCCCACGTCGGCATACGAGGCCGGGATGACGCGGGCGGATTGGCCGGCCCGGTTGCAGCCCCTGAAACGGGGCCGATTGCCGACGATCGCGCCCGAAGGCGCCGAGCTCTGGCTTGACGGCGGCCACAATGCGGAGGGCGGCCGTATCCTGGCCGAGGCTCTCGCCGAGATGGAGGAGCGCCACGCTCGGCCCCTCGTTCTGGTCTGCGGCATGCTGACCACCAAGGATCCACAGGCGTTCCTGAAGCCGTTTGCGGGGCTGGCCCAGGAAGTGATCGCGGTGCCGGTCACGGGCCAACAGGCCGGCCGCGACGCCGATGAGATCGCGCGGCTGGCGTCCCGGGCCGGCATCGAGGCCGCGAGCTGTTCCGGCGTGGAGCCTGCACTGCGCTTCCTCGCGGCGCGGTCCTGGACAGTGCCGCCTCGCATCCTGATCACCGGATCGCTCTATCTCGCGGGCGAAGTGCTGGCGCTGAACGGCACCTTGCCCGAATAGTTCGGCCGGTGCGGTTCGGAGCTTGTCAGGCCGCCTGGAAGCGATGAGGACCATCGGTCGTCAAAGCGAGCGTAGCGACCCGGCCCGTCCTGCCTCGAGCACTGGGTCGCTTCACTCCTCACGGCGACGAACTGTGAAGCTCCAGCTTCCTCAACGGGCCGACACGGTCTAGCGGTTGGCCCGCCGGCTGACCAGGCGCTCGACCAGAAGCGCCACGATGATGATCGTGCCGATGGCCGTGCCTTGCCAGAACGGGGACACCCCCATGAGATTGAGCCCGTTGCGGATCATCACCATGATGAAGACGCCGATCAGCGTGCCCGCCATCGAGCCGCGGCCGCCATAAAGGCTGGCGCCGCCGATCACCACGGCCGCAATGGCGTCGAGTTCCATCGCGTTGCCCATCAGCGGATCGGCCGACAGGAGCTGGCCGACCGAGAAGGTCACCGCCACGGCCGCGAGGGCGCCGGAGAGGACGTAGGGCAGGACGGCGTAGAACAGGGTGTCGAGCCCGGCGGCCCGCGCCGCCTCCTTGTTGGAGCCGACCGCGTAGATGGTGCGGCCACCCTTGGTCTTGGTCAGATAGGCCCAGGCGAGGCCGTAGAGGACCAGCAGGAACACCACGTTGGACGGGATGCCGAGCAGAGGCGTGTAGACGATGTTCTGCATGCCATCGGGGATGTCCGAGATGGATTGCTGGCCTGACAGGATGTAGGCGAGGCTTCGTCCGATCGCCATGACGCCGAGCGTCACGACGAAGGCTGCAAGCCCGAAGAGGTTGATGAGCAGCCCCGAGAAGAGGCCCATGGTGCCCCCGGCCGCGACCGCGAGCGCGATAGCGGCGGGAATCGGCAGGTGCTGCAACGACAGGCCCAGGATGATGCCCGTCAATCCCGCGACCGATCCGACCGAGAGGTCGATCCCGCCCGTCAGGATCACGAAGGTCATGCCGACCGACACGATGCCGATCACCACGGACTGGTCCAGCATGTTGAAGATGTTGGAGCGCGTCAGGAAATAGGGGGACAGCAGCGAGAGGCCGATGGCCAACAGCAGGGCCAGCCCCAGCATCCGGATTTCGAGCCGCCGCGACAGCGAGGTCGCGATCGACAGCTTTTGGGGCGGTGCGACGGCGGAAGTCGTCATGGCGTCCAATCCTCTCTCGTCACAGTTCGGCCGCCAACGTGTCGACGCGCAGCCGGACGACCGGCGCCGGGGGCAGGGGTTGCGTCGTCGGAAGCGTCAGCCCCACCCAACCGAGATCGTGGCCGCGCGGGCTGCGGATCGGCACCATCACGGTCGATCGCGTGCCGTCCGCCTCCACGACGAAGCCCGCGTCCCGTCGCCGGAGGGCGTCGGGGATGAAGGTATCCCCGAGCTCGAGCGCCTGTCCGGGTGCGAAGCCCGGATCGACGGTGGCGTCGGCCACGACCGTGTTGAGGCAGATCAGCCGCTCGTCCTCGATCAGGGCCCAGAAGCCGACGCCGCCGTTCTCGCGCGTCAGGTCGTCGAGGAGCGCCGTATTGCGTGTCATGGAGGTGCGCGGCGCCGCCAGCAGGGTCAGCTTCTCTTCGTCGAGCAGGCGGCAGGGAAGGTCGGCGACCGAACGCCCGTCGCTGATCACCACGACCCGATCGCAAAGCCCGAGCAGTTCCTCGAAATCCGATGACACCACCACGATCGCGACGCCCTGGCGCGCGATGTCCCTCAGCATGGCGTAGATGCTGGCCCGCGTGCCGATGTCGACGCCCTTGGTGGGCTCGTCGAGGATCAGCACCCGCGGCTCGAGCAGAAGCCAGCGCGCGATGATGATCTTCTGCTGCATGCCGCCCGAGAAGTTCAGCATCGACGCGTCGGTGACGCGGTTCTGCGGGATGCCGAGATCCCGCATCAGGGCGTCCACCCGCTGTTCGCGCTTCTTGTAGCCGAGGCCGAAGCCGCGATGCGCGCCGAGATGGGCCAGCAGGAGGTTCTCCTTCACCGACAGGTCGGGGACGATGTTCTGCGAGCGGCGATCCTCGGCCACGAAGCCGAGGCCCGCCCTGATCGAATGCCGCGGAGAGTTGGGCTTGAGCGCCTTGCCGCACAGCGTCACCGTCCCGGAGGTCCGCGACCGCAGGCCGAAGATGGCTTCCACGGTTTCTGACCGTCCGGCCCCGACGAGGCCGCCGAGGCCCAGGATCTCTCCCTCCTGCACCGAGAACGAGACGTCCCGCACGGCCGGCAAAGACGCGAGATTGCGGACATCAAGCGAGACCGCGCCCGTGTGGCGATGGCCGACGGCCCGGGGCGCCGCATAGACGGTGCCGAGGTCGGCGCCCACCATGGCGCGGATGACGTCCGCTTGGTTGAGGGTCGTCGTGACCCTCGCATGCATCGTGGTCCGGCCTTCGCGCAGCACCGTCACGCGGTCCGTGATGGAGAAGACCTCCTCGAGCCGATGCGACACGAAGACGAGGCCGCATCCCGTCAGGCGCAATCGGCTCATGACGTCGAACAGGCGGTCGACTTCGCCCGGTGAGAGCGAGGCCGTCGGCTCGTCGAAGATGATGAGCTTGGCCCGGACGCCGAGCGCCTTGGCGATCTCGACGAGTTGCTTTTGCGCCGACGAGAGGCCGCGGACCTCCCGGTCGAGCGGAAGCGCGTCGGCCTGTCCGAGGCTCGACAGGATCTCCAGGGCTTTGACCCGGAGGTCGCGGTAGTCGAGGCGGCCGGGACGACCGAGCAGGGGGAGGAAGATGTTTTCGAGGACCGTGAGGTCAGGGACGAGGCTCGTCTCCTGCATCACGATCGCGATGCCGACCCGCAGCGCTTCCCGGGTGTTGCGCAGGCGTACCGGAAAGGACCGGTACGTGACCTCGCCCGTGTCGTAGGTGTGGTGGCCCGCGATGACCTTGGACAGCGTGGACTTGCCGGCCCCGTTCGCGCCGAGGAGGCCGTGGATCTCGCGCTCGCGCAGCTCGAAATCGGCACCGGCCAGCGCCCGGGTCCCGGCGAAGCTCTTGGTGACGCCCTGCGCGAGCAGCAAGGGCGCCTTCTGGGGTGGGTCGAGCGAGGAGGTCATGGAAGGCCTTGATGGGCTGGCGGCGCGCGGGTCGCCGGGCGTCCGCCTCCGCGGGCGGAGCGCCGGCGTCCGGGCGTCAGACGTCGCCGAAGACCGTCTTCTTGATGGTGGGCAGTTCGGCGTCGACGTTCTCGCTCGTCACCGGCAGGATCGGCACGACGATGTCCTTGTCGGGCGATTTTCCGGCGAGCTTGTCGATGATGGCGCCGCCCGCATTCGTGCCCATCAGGAAGGGCTGCTGCATGCCGGTGACGACGATCTGGCCGGATTTCAGCAGGTCGACGAATTCGGGGATGCCGTCGAAGGCCGCGACCAGCAGGTCGCCCGTGCGGCGGGCCGCCTTGATGGCCCGCAGGGCGCCGAGTGTCGGCTGGTCGGTCTGGATATAGAGGCCCCGCATGTCTGGATTGGACGTCAAGAGGTCCTGGGTGAACTTGTAGGTCTCGTCGGTCGTGTAGCTCTGCATCTGCATCAAGGTCGCGATCTTGCCGGTGAAGCCGCCTTCCTTGAGGCCGTCGAGGAAGCCCTTCGTACGGGCCTGACCGTTCTTCCGTGCCTGGGAGATGCCGACGATCCCGACGGTGCCGGTTTCCCATCCCTTCTTCTTGAGGTCCTGCCCCAGGGCGAGTCCGACCCCATGGGCGCCCTCGTAGTTGTTCGAGCTGATATAGGAGACATACGCGCCGCCATTGGTGCCGATGTCGGCGATCACGACGGGGATGCCGGCCTTCTCGGCGAGGGCCTGGACGCTCGGGGCCGTCGAGGAATCGGTCGGCGACAGCACGATGCCGGCGACGCCGCGCACGATGGCATCCTGGGCGTTCTGCAGTTGCGTCTGCGCGGAGTTGTGGGAATCGAGGGCCTGGAACCCATAGCCCTTGTCCTTGGCCGCGGTCTCGACGCCCTTCGACACGGCGCGCCAGAACGGCAGATCGAGCCCTGGAGTCAGGTAGACGATGTCCTTCGAAGCGGCTCTCGCGGCCGCGGTCCCGAGGCTGGCGCCTGCCGCCGAGCCTATGACGATCTTCAGCAATGTCCGTCGTTGCAGCATGTCTCTCTCCCGGTCCGCCTGAGCGGTGTTGTTGGTGGGCCGCTCTCCGGCGGCTTCGAGCTGACGCTTCTCACGCCGTGTCGGCTCTTCCCGGCGGGTGTTCCGGACGAGGCCGTTGCCATCATCGATCAAAAGAAATGCCCGGCGCAAGGCCGGGCACGGGACACGTCTTACGATCGCGGCGTCAGATGGC
>CAXUOD010000073.1:10915-23239 GCA_964252585.1 uncultured Lichenihabitans sp.
CCCTTTCGGCTCCGCCCCGGCGTGTGTTCCGGACAAGGCCGTCGCCATCTTCGATCAAAAGAAATGCCCGGCGCAAGGCCGGGCACAGGACGCCGAACGATCGAGGCGTCAGATGGCGCCGGTGATCCAGCGCTGCAACTCGCCTTTCGGCTTGGCGCCGACCATCTTGGCCGCAACCTGTCCATCCTTGAAAAGCAGCAGCGTCGGAATGGACTGGATGCCGAGCTTGCCCGGGACGCCGGGATTTTCGTCGATATTGAACTTCGCGATGCGGACCTTGCCCTGCATCTCCTTGGCGATGTCCTCGAGCGCCGGCGCGATCATGCGGCAGGGGCCGCACCACTCGGCCCAGAAATCCACGACGACCGGCTCGGACGACTTCAGCACATCCTGATCGAAGCTCTGGTCGGTGACTTTGGTGGTGACGGAATCGGCAGCGGCCATGATGGCATTCCCCTGAAACGAGACGCGAAGGCGCTCGGCGGCATGGATCCGAAGTAAGAACGGGGTATGGCTGCGTCAAGCGCCACGGCTCGTCCGCGAAGCCCGTCCAGCAGTTCAGGCTCGTCGCTTCTGCCGGAGCCCGTTGCTTTCTAGATCATGGCATCCATGACGCTGATCAGCTTGCGCGCCTGTCGTGCCGACAGTTTCTGGAACCGCAGTCCATAGCGGAGCTTGTCGTCTTCCAGGCGGAGGTTGCACAGCAAAACCGGCAGGATGGCGCCTTGCGTTTCCGGCACCACGGCCGGCAGTCTCAGCATGCCCAATGCGCCGAGCCGGTCGGCGAGATCGGGATCCGGCGTCAGGATTTCGACGCCACAGCCCGTCATCGAGAGGTCGTGGACCGTGAGGGAGACGACGGCGCTGCCCGCGGCGAGCTCGGCCTCGAAACTCGTCGGAAAACGGGGGGTGACACGGCGATCGGCCGCGTGCGGTTGTTCGGACGACATGGCGATCAGCTCCTCTGTTGTGCTGCACGACAGCGCACAAAGCTTGCAGAAATGATAAATCGCGGCGTCGATCCCGTTATAATCGCAGCGGAGCTACATTACTGAGCGAGATCCAAGTCGTAACACTAACGTTTTCCTTAATTGGGTGGATCGAAGTAGTATAGCGTGTTTTTTAGTTGCGTGATTCTACGCGAAATAGGCGTCACGTCGCACTTCCGCCGGCAAAGCCCGGCGCCTCGACGGTGAAAGCCCGGCCGCAAGTCGGGCGGGCGGGCGTCAACCCGACCTCGTTCCATCCTGTTGACATCTCCGACGCCTCGCCCGAAACCTCGCCCCGCAGCATTGGCGAACAACGAGACGGATCATGGATCACGGCGCGCTTCAGGCCACGATCGAACAGGCCTTCGAGGACCGGGCCTCGATCGGTCCCGGCACCACGGGCGAGGTGCGCGACGCCGTCGACCATGCGCTGAACCTGCTCGACTCCGGTACGCTCCGCGTGGCCGCCAAGTCGCAAGGCACGGGGCGCGACAGCTGGACCGTGCACCAATGGCTCAAGAAAGCCGTCCTCCTGTCGTTCCGCCTGAACGACATGGCCATGGTTCCGGGCGGCCCGGGCGGCTCCTCCTGGTACGACAAGGTTCCGTCCAAGTTCGAGGGCTGGGGCGAGAACCAATGGGCGGCCGCGGGGTTCCGCGCCGTGCCGAACTGCGTCGTAAGGCGATCGGCCTATGTGGCTCCGGGCGCCATCCTCATGCCGTCCTTCGTCAACCTCGGCGCCTATGTGGATCGCGGCACCATGGTGGACACCTGGGTCACGGTCGGGTCCTGTGCGCAGATCGGCAAGAACGTGCATCTCTCGGGCGGGGTCGGCATCGGGGGCGTCCTGGAGCCGCTGCAGGCCAACCCGACCATCATCGAGGACGATTGCTTCATCGGCGCGCGCTCGGAGGTCGTCGAGGGCGTGATCGTGGGGCAGGGGTCCGTTCTCTCGATGGGTGTCTTCATTTCGGCCTCGACCAAGATCATCGATCGGGCGACGGGTGAGACGCACGTCGGCTACGTGCCGCCCTATTCGGTGGTGGTGTCGGGCAACCTGCCTGGCCGACCGTTGCCGGACGGGAGCCCTGGCCCGTCGCTCTACTGCGCCGTGATCGTCAAGACCGTGGATGCGCAGACGCGGGCCAAGACCGCCATCAACGACCTCCTGCGCGACTAGGCGCCATCGTGGACGCGACGGGCTTCCGCTTCCTCTACCGCGAAGACCGCGGCCGGATCTCGCGCGAGACGTGGTGGCGCGGCATGCTGCCGCTCGCCGGCGTCGTGCTCCTGGCGACGGTGGTCTGGGAACTGGTAAAGCCCTATGCGGCGCCCGACCTCGCGACCCAGCCGCTGCTCGATGTCGCCGTCGTGCTGGCCTACCTCGTCCTCGCGGTCTACGCCTTCGCGATGATCCTCGCGGCGGTCTGCTACTACAACGTCTGTGCCAAGCGCTTTCGAGATCGTGGCCGGCGCGGGCTCTGGGCGGCGGTCCTGCCGCTGGCCGTGCTTCTGAAGGGCGCGCTCGACTGGTTCATCCCCCGAAGTCTTGGCGACGTGCCGACCTGGTGGGGACCCGTGGCGCTCGTCGTGCTGCTCGTCCTCGTGGTCTGGAACGTGCTCGACCTCGGTTTCGGGCCGACCGCGGTCGGCGAGACGCGGTTCGTCCCATGATCCGGAATGCGGCCGCCACGCCCTCCGGGGTCACCATCCTCCAGGCGCTGCTGCGCTGTCCCTCGGTCACTCCGGCCGAGGGCGGGGCGCTCGACGTGATGCAGGGATTGCTGGAGCCCGCCGGTTTCACGGTCCACCGGCTGCGCTTCTCCGAAGCCGGGCAGCCGGACGTCGACAACCTCTACGCCCGCATCGGCAGCACGGCACCGCACCTCGTCTTCGCCGGCCACACCGATGTCGTGCCGCCGGGCGATCCGGGATCCTGGCGGTTTCCGCCCTTCTCGGGCGAGGTGGCGGACGGCAGGATCTGGGGCCGGGGAGCCTGCGACATGAAGGGCGGCGTCGCAGCCGCGGTGGCGGCCGTCCTGGCCCATCTTGCTGGTTCGGGCGTACCCGAGGGCTCGATCTCCTTCCTGATCACCGGAGACGAGGAGGGCCCGGCCGTCAACGGCACGCCGAAACTGCTTGATTGGGCGCGCGACCGCGGCGAACGCTTCGATCATTGCGTGCTGGGTGAGCCCACCAACCCCACACGCCTCGGGGAGATGATCAAGATCGGACGGCGCGGTTCGCTGACGGGCGAGATCGTGGTCGAAGGGCGTCAAGGCCACGTCGCCTACCCGCATCTCGCCGACAATCCGATTCCCCGCCTGATGCGATTGCTCGCGGCCCTCAAGGCCGAGCCGCTCGATGCGGGCACCGCGCATTTCGATCCGTCGAACCTCGAGGTCGTCACGGTCGATACCGGCAATCCATCGGCCAATGTGATCCCGGCCGAAGCGCGAGCGCGGTTCAACATCCGCTTCAACGATGTCTGGTCGCCCGAAGCGCTGCAGGCGGAGATCCGTCGCCGGCTCGGAGGGGCCGGGGCAGGCGCGCATCGCCTGACCTTCGCACCCTGCAACGCCTTGGCGTTCCTGACGGAGCCGGGCGCGTTCGTGAAGCTTTTCGCCGAGATCGTCGAAGCCGAGACCGGCCTTGCCCCGAAGCTTTCGACGACCGGAGGGACGTCGGATGCCCGCTTCGTCACGCGGGATTGCCCCGTCCTGGAGTTCGGGCTCGTCGGCGCCACGATGCATGCCGTCGACGAGAACGTCCCGATCGACGATCTCGACAGGCTTCAGGCCATCTATGGCACCTTGCTCGTTCGTTATTTCGACCCTTGAGGGTCGGTAAGAACGGATCGCGTCTGTCCCGGACAACGCTTGTCGACCGGCGCCCATCAACGCGCCTCATCCTGAGCCGACCGCGGCATGCGGTCGTGTCGAAGGATGGGCCAGTCCAGGCCAAGGCCCCGCGTGCTTCGCCACGCCGTTCGGGCGGCTCAGCACGAGGGGAGCGAGGGTGGGTTGATCTAGAGCGCTTTCGCCTTTGGCGAATTCGCTCCAGCTTAGAATGTCGAGCAGTTTTACCGGGATGGAATCGCAAGAGCGATTCCATCTGATCCGATACTGCTCTAGCGCTTGAAGCCGCCTTCCATGGCCAAAGCCGCGAGAGGCTGGCGGTCGCTCGGCTGTTCGCGCGCCTGCAGCGGCTCGGGCAGGCTCGCCTTCTCGCCGATGCGGCCCAGCGCCACCGCGCATTCGACCCGGTAGCCCTGGGGGACGTCGAGTTCGGCAAAGGCGCGATCGTGGTCGAAACCGACCATCCCGTGCGTATACCAGCCGCTGCGCGTCGCCTGCAGGGCGAAGCTCATCCAGGCCGCACCGGCATCGAACGAATGGGAATGGGACGGCACGTCCTTGTCCTGGCCGGGCGGACGCATCAGCGAGTTCGACACGATGATCACGAGTGCGGACGCATTCTTGGCCCAGGACTGGTTGAAGGGGTTCAGGAGGCCGAGAAGCTTGTCGAAGGCCGGGGTGCCGCGCCGCCCGTAGATGAAGCGCGCGGGCTGCGAATTATAGGACGACGGTGCCCAGCGCGCCGCCTCGAAGAGGCCCATGAGCTCGCTTTCGCCGATCGTGTCGGCCGAGAAGGCGCGGGGCGACCAGCGATCGAGGAACATCGGGTCGATCGGGAAATCCGAATGGCGGGGAGTGGGTGTCACGGCGGCTCCTTCGCGATGCAAAGACCGCGTCATGCGCCGGTTCGCTCCGGGCCGCAAGCGGCAGCGGGATCGGGCCGCCATGCGGTCGCGCCACGAGGCGAGACGGCCTGCCTCGCTGTGCGCTATGGCGCAGGCTGGCGCCGTGCCTTAAAGAGTGGCGCCGGAGCGGAGGCGCGCGATGGGACAGGATATCACGGACGCCGAGACGCTCCTGGCCCTCGAGGACCTCGCGGTCGGGCAGCATTTCACCAGCGGTACCCACGTGCTCGACACGGCGCAGATCAAGTCCTTCGCGGTGCAGTTCGACCCGCAACGCTTTCACCTTGACGAAGTTGCGGCGCACGAGACCCTTCTCGGGGGTCTCGCCGCGAGCGGCTGGCACACGGCCGCCGTCACGATGAAGCTGCTCGTCGGGGGCGGAGCGCCTTTTGCGGGCGGGTTGATCGGGGCCGGCGGCGAGATCGCCTGGCCGAAGCCGACCAGGCCCGGCGATGTGCTGCAGGTCTTCAGCGAGGTCATCGACATCAAGCCGTCGCGTTCGCGGCCCGAGCGCGGCATGGTCACGTTGCGCAGCGAGACCCGCAACCAGCACGGCGATGTCCTGCAGATCTTGACGGCCAAGCTCGTCGTCGAGCGCCGCGGCAGCGTCTGACAAGGCGCCCGGATCAGGCGAGCCTGCCGGTCCCGCGCCGAAAGCCGGACGGAAGTCCGGTCAAGGCGCGTTGCGGTAACCGTCTTCGAGGATCTGGCGAGAGCTCACCAGTCCCTGCTTCAGCGCCGACCAGGCACTCTGGCCAGCATGGCTGAGCTTCGTCAGGCGCATTTGCGCCTCGTCGGCATGCGCCCTCACCCTGGCGATCCTCGCATCGATCGCGGCCCGCTGCTCGGCCGTGAGGCCGGCCGCCGAGGCCTGAAGATCCGTGGCGACGCCTTGCCAGTAGGTCTGCTCGGCCCTGATCCGCGCCTCGACCAGGGCTTTGCGCTGGTCGGCATCGAGCCGGATCGCCGCAACGTCCTGGTCGAGGACCTGTTCGAACTGCGTCCAGGGCGCCGTCAAGGCCGTGCGTGCCATCGCGAGCTGCGCCGTGGTCATGTCGCGCCCCTGAGCCACCACCCCGTCGAGCTCCTTGCGGTAGGTCTCCCGGATCGTGCGCAGCGACGCCACGGCGTCGCGCGCCTTCTGCCGCGCTGCGCCGTCGGCCTTGTCGGCCTCATCCTGAAGGACCGATATGGTGGCGTCGATTTCGGCGAGCCGTTCTTGAGCCTGCGCGATGGCCGCATGCGCGCCGACGGGGTCGGTCGTGGCGGCGACGCGGACGATCCCCGCGGTCCCCGGTGTTCCGGCGAGCGGCAGGGCCATTGCCACGGCCGGCGCGGACGCGCTGCAAAGGACCGCGATGGAGAGAGCCCGAAGCGACATGACATTTTCCTCACAGACGATGGACCAGACGGCTGAAGCTTAAGCGGGGACTGACCGTTTCCCGTCAACGCCCGAACCGGTCTGTCGTTGCGAGGATAGGCGCCGCCGTCCATGTGCAACGGGAAGGTTGAACCCCGGCCCGACAGGCCCGACATGCGCATGGGGCTGGGGAGCGCGCGCCATGGATCTGGAACTGACCGGCAGGGTCGCCATCGTGACGGGAGGCAGCCGCGGGATCGGCAAGGCCATCGCGGTCGCCTTGGCGCGTGAGGGCGTCGATGTGGCCTTGGTAGGGCGTGACCCAGAAACGGCCGAGGACGCCGCCCGATCGATCGCTGCGGACACGGGCCGGATCGTGCGAGCCTACCTGGCCGATACCGGGCGGGTCGACGACGTCCGCGGCACCGTCGCCAAGATCGTCGCGGATTTCGGACGGATCGACATCCTGGTCAACGGTGCGGCGCGGCCGGCCGGACAGGGTCCCGTGCCGAAGCTGGCCGACCTGACCGACGAGGCCGTGCTCGACGAGGTCAACGTGAAAGTCGTCGGCTATCTCCGCTTCGCCCGCGAGGTCGCGCCCCTCATGCGGGCGCAGGGGTTCGGCCGTATCATCAACATCGCCGGCTTGGCGGCGCGCCAGTCGGGTTCGATCGCGGGTTCGATCCGCAATGTCGGGGTCGCGGCCCTGACCAAGAACCTCGCCGATGAACTCGGGCCCGACGGCATCAACGTCACCTGCGTGCATCCGGGCCTGACCCGCACCGAGAAGACACCGGCCGCGATGCGATACCACGCCGAAGCTGCGGGGGTCTCGCCCGAGGAGATCGAGAACCGCTTCGCCTCGGCTGCGGCGATCCGTCAGATCGTGACGGCCGAGCAAGTCGCCGACGTCGTGGCTTTCCTCGCCTCGCCGAAATCGATCGCCATCACGGGCGACGCCATCGCGGTCGGCGGCGGCAGGGCCGGCGCGATCTACTATTGACGCGAGGGCGCGCGCTCCGCGTCGGAGTCCCCCTGGTTCGCTGCTCCGTCGTCCCGAACGACGGCTCGGCCCGGATCCGCGTCAGCCCCTGGTTCCGCCATCTCGCGGAGGCGAGCCTCGGCGTGGGCGAACCCTTGCGCCGCAGATCTCCTGTACCAGAGAGCCGCTTGCGCGGCGCTATGGCCCACGCCGCAGCCACAGCTGTAAGGATCGGCCACGTGGGACTGCCCGACGGCATTGCCCATCGCCGCCGACCGTAGATACCATCGAAAGGCCTCGAAGGGGTCCTGGCTCACGCCCTTTCCGGTCTTGTAGGCGTTACGTCTGTTCGATCCCGACCGCGACCCCGAAGAGATTCCGTCGGCTCGCGATCGTCGCAGGTCTCGTCACCGAGAGTGACAGTCGAAACGGCGCTCTTCCGCTGCTGGAAGTCACTCCTGTTTGCTAAGGAGACTTAAGGAAATCAAAGGAGTTTCAGTACAGTCTCGGACACGGTGCGAGGTTTACGCAGATGTGGAACGGGATATCGATAGGCACACGGCTCGTGGCCTATGTCTCCAGCCTGATCGTGCTGGTCTTCCTGGTGGGGATGACGGCCGCGGTGACGGTCGCGAAGCTGGATCGGAACGCACAGTCGATCGGGGGCCGATGGCTCGCCGGGACCCGCGTGCTGGATGAGGTTTCCGACGAGGTGGCGCAATTCCGGTTCGCCGAGATCGATCGTGCCCTGGCGCGCGCCTCTGCCGTCAACACTCCCGATCCCAATACCGATGCCGATGGAGCGGATGCCGTGGCGCATCGCGCCGCGGTCGAGCGGCTCACGGCGAGTTACCGGGACATCCTCGGGTCGGAACAGCCCCGAGGTGCCGTCGCGGAGTTCGTCTCGGCCTGGGACGATTACCTGATCGTGCACGACGCCTGGCTGCGAGCGGATGTCTACCGGCACATCGCGGGTCTGGCGCGGGCAAAAAGCTCCCTCGACTGGCGGTACAAGGCGGTCGACGCCGCGCTTGGCCGGCTCAAGGCCACGAGCTATCAGGCGGCCGACATCAAAGTCGGGGAGGCGGCCCGTCTGTCCGCGGAGCTCGACACGGTCGTCACCGCAGCGTTCGCCGTCGCCGCGATCCTGGCGCTCCTCGTCTTCCTCGACGTCAGCAGGGGGATCATCGGGCCGTTGAGGTCGATGACGACGGCGCTGTCGCGACTGGCCGAGGGACATCTCGGATCCGGCATCCCCGAACTGCATCGCAGGGACGAGATTGGAGAGATGGCGAAGGCCTTCGAGGTCTTCCGCGCCAACGCGGCAAATCTCGAAGCCGCTCACGCACTCACGCGCGAGGCGCAGGAACAGGCCCATCTGCTCGCGCGGCACGACGCTTTGACGGGTCTGCCGAACCGCCGCGTCTTCTCGACCGAACTCGAAGCCTCCTTGCAGCGCTCCCGCCACACGGGAGGGGGTTGCGCGCTGCTGCTGATCGATCTCGACCGCTTCAAGCCCGTGAACGACGTCCAGGGTCACGGCGTGGGGGATCGTGTCCTGTGCGAGGTGGCGCGTCGGCTGGAGAACGCCCCGGGTCGGCACAAGACGGTCGCGCGGTTGGGCGGCGACGAGTTCGCCATCATCATCGACGCCGCGGTCCAGGACGTCGCGCTTGATGCCGCGGTGACGGCGAACGAGGTCCTGCGTGTTCTCCGGCTGCCCTTCGAGTTCGGGGACGTGCGTGTCGAGATCGGCGCCAGCATCGGAATCGCGTGCTGGCCGACGGTCGACCACGGCAACGACCTCGTCCATGGCGCCGACCTCGCCATGTACCGCGCCAAGCACGAAGGCCGCGACCGCTTCTGCTTCTTCGAGCCGGACATGGACAAGGACTGGCGCGAGCAGCTCGTTCTCGACGAGGGCTTACGCCGGGCGGTGCTGCAGGGAGAGGTCGAACCCCACTACCAGCCATTGATCCAGCTCGGCAGCGAGGAGATCTGCGGCTTCGAGGTTCTGGCCCGCTGGACCCATCCCGAACATGGCCCCGTTCCGCCGGACCGATTCATCCCCATGGCGGAGCGCCTGGGGCTGATCTCCGATCTGACCGCGGGTGTGTTGCGGCGGGCGTGTCGGGACGCCAGAGGCTGGGGAGACGGGATCTGTCTCGCATTGAACGTCTCGCCCAGCCAGATCGTCGACCGGACCTTTCACCACAAGGTTCTCTGCATCCTTGCGGAGGAAGGCTTCGCGCCCTCCCGCCTGGAAATCGAGGTCACCGAATCGGCCCTCATCAAGGATATCGAGGGCGCCAAATTCGTGATCTCATCGTTCCAGGACCACGGAATAGCGGTTTCGTTGGACGATTTCGGAACCGGCTATTCCAGCCTGTACCACCTGCGCAACCTGAAGTTCGACAAGATCAAGATCGACAAGTCCTTCGTACAGTCCTTGCACAACAATACCGAAAGCGCGAAGATCGTCGATGCAGTGCTCGGACTGGCCCGGAGCCTCGGCATGCAGGTCGTGGCCGAGGGGATCGAAGACCGGGCCGCGATGGCGCATCTGGTGACGCGAGGCTGCGACTACGGCCAGGGCTACTACTTCAGCAAGGCGGTCGGAGCCGATGCGGCAAGGCTCATGCTGGCCGGGAGAACGGAAGCGATCGCGACACGCGGCAACCTCGCCGAGATCCGTGAACGACTTCAGATCGAGTTCGGACCCGAACTCGCCGTCGCGCCGTTTTCCGACAAGGCCGTAGCCTGAGGGGAGGGTGCCTCGGAGAAGGTCGGAGCTTTGCGAGATACGCTCGGTCATGCGGCATCGAAGAGCTGATCATCCGGGCGGCGAGCCGTGAGTACGAGCCCCGACCCGCGAGGGCACGAGAGGATGAGGCTCGGCGCCGCCACGATGGCCCTGCTCGCCTTCCTCGTCGCTCTGTTCTCCTTCCGCTTCGTCGGTGCGATCGAGGGCATCTGGATCGACGTTGATCCCGGCATTCGCGGGGTCGTGACCGCCCATCCGCTCGAGGCCCTGACGCATATCCTGATCGCGCCGGTCGCCCTCCTGCTCGGTCCGGTCCAGTTCTTACCCGAAGTCCGGCGGCGGTTCCCGGCCTTTCATCGCGGGGCGGGACGGCTTTATGTCCTGGCCTGCGTGATCGGCGGTGCCGGAGGGCTGGCCACCGCCTTTCACGCCTCCGGCGGACCCGTGGCGGGCTGGGGCTTCGGGATCCTGGCCGTGCTCTGGGTCGCCACGACGCTCGGCGCGTTGTGGTCTGCGGTCGGGCGAAACTTCGGCCTGCACCGGCTGTTGATGCGGTTCAGCTACGCCATGACGTTCGGCGCCGTGACGCTGCGGCTTCAGATCCCCATCGGCTTCATGTTGGGCTACGCGAGCTATTCGGCGATGTCGGTGTGGCTGGCCTACACGGCGTGGATCCCGAACGTCATCGTCGTGGCGCTTTACGCGGCGATGGAGCGGCGGCGTCCCGCCCCGATGCCGCCTCGGCTGAATGCCCATCGGCCGAGGTCGCCCGTCGCGATGCTCCGCGACAGAGACATGTGACGCTCGTGTCTCCCAAGTCCTTTGAGGCGGCTCGGCGACAAAACAGGACTGACCTACGGGCGGCCGTCGTTTGCGTCCATCAAAGCGCGGCCGTTGCATGCGTCCGCAACGAGCGATGGTCAATGGTAGGCGATGATGAGGTTCGCCGAGCCTCGACCGGGCTGGCGCTCCGCCGCTGGTCGAAACCGCCACGCGAACCCGGTCCGCTCGACCGCTCAGGTCCTGCCGAACGTCTCGTCGAAACTATAGCCGGCGCCGCGGACGGTTCGGATCGGGTCGCGCTCGCGGCCGCGCGACAGCGATTTGCGCAGGCGCCCGACATGGACGTCGACCGTCCGCTCGTCGATCTCGACCGACTGGCCCCAGACGCCGTCGAGCAGTTGCGAGCGCGAGAACACGCGGCCCGGCCGTTCCATCACATATTCGAGCAGCCGGAACTCGGTCGGGCCGAGATGGATGTCGCGCCCGGCGCGGCGCACCCGCCGGGTCTCGCGGTCGAGGTCGAGGTCTCCGGCCGAGAGGCGGTTGGCGACCCGCTCGGGCCGGGAGCGTCGCAGCAGCGAGCGGACCCGCGCCATCAGTTCGGGCACCGAGAAGGGCTTCACCACGTAGTCGTCGGCCCCGACCGAGAGACCGCGCACGCGCTCGGCTTCCTCGCCCCGCGCCGTCAGCATGATGACGGGCAAGGTCCGGGTGCTCTCTCGCGCCCGAAGACGGCGGCAGATCTCGAGGCCCGAGACGCCGGGCAGCATCCAATCGAGGATCAGAAGGTCGGGCGGCAACTCGCTCAAGCGCAGTTCCGCCTCGTCGCCGCGCTCCACTCGCTCCACCGTGAAGCCCTCGGCTTCGAGGTTGTAGGAGAGGAGCAGGCCGAGCGCCTGCTCGTCCTCGACCACGAGGATATGGGGGGCGGTTCCGGTCGAGGCGCCCCGGCCCGGGGCGCGGGCCGAGGCCATCCGCAAAACGTTCATGGCGAGGCTGTCCTCGATGTCACGGTTCGTCCTGCGCTTCCGTCGCCATCGGCGGGGGCGTGATGGTGCGCGTCTTCGGGCGGTCGAGCGGAAGCGTGTCGCCGGTCGCGAGATAGAAGACCGTCTCGGCGATATTGGTCGCGTGGTCGCCGACACGCTCGATGTTCTTCGAGCAGAACAGGAGATGCGTGCAGAACGAGATGTTGCGCGGATCTTCCATCATGAAGGTGAGAAGATCGCGGAAGATCGAATCTTCCAAGGCATCGAGTTCGGCATCCCGCGTCCACACCGCCTGTGCGCGTTCGACGTCGCGGGCCGCATAGGCGTCGAGCACGTCCTTCAGCTGGTTGGCCGCGAGCTCGTTCATGTGCTTGAGCCCGATCACGGCCCGCGGCACGCGGGGTTCGGTCGCGATCTTCACGGCCCGCTTGGCGATGTTCTTGGCGAGATCGCCGACCCGTTCGAGGTCTCCCGAAACCCGGATGGCCGCCACGATTTCCCGCAGATCGACCGCCATGGGCTGACGCCGTGCGATGGTGAGGATCGAGGTCGCCTCGATGTCCCGCTGCAGGAGGTCGAGCCGCGGGTCGCTCGCCACGACCGCGCGGGCGAGGTCGACGTCGAGCGCCGTCAGGGCATCCATCGCGTCCGACAGCATCTTCTCGGCGATGCCGCCCATCTCGGCGATCTTGCG
>CAXUOD010000074.1:0-23122 GCA_964252585.1 uncultured Lichenihabitans sp.
ACTGCTCGACATTCTAAGCTGGAGCGAATTCGCCAAAGGCGAAAGCGCTCTAGGGTCTTGAAGCCCGTTGCTCAGCCTGGGCGTCCCGTGTGCTGCTCCATCGAACCCGAACAGTCGCGTGGGCATGAGAGCCCGGTTGTGCAAGGACGGGATACGATGGCTGCCCAGTTTGTCGGGATCGACGTCTCGAAGGATGCCGCGGGTCGAAACCGTGGTGGACGTCGAGGACCGCAGTTGCTCGTGCTGTGCGGACCCGCTGCACCGCATCATGCTGGTCGGCTCACCTGCATGAGAAGGCCACTCTGCACCCCTGCACGGCTAAATCTTGTAGCCAGCGGTTTTCGCATCGTTCCAGAACATCTTTACCGTATCGAGCGAATATTCGGCGAGATCCTTTCCAAGAAGCGGCAGCTTGGCCAAGATGTCGCTGGTCGC
Organism: uncultured Lichenihabitans sp.; assembly: GCA_964252585.1. GTDB lineage: Bacteria > Pseudomonadota > Alphaproteobacteria > Rhizobiales > Beijerinckiaceae > Lichenihabitans. The sequence continues at coordinate 436 of CAXUOD010000074.1, forward strand.
TGTGATGATATGACAACCAGTCTCCTCGGCTTGGAGGACGTTCAGCACCTCGCGCGGGCTCGCCCATAGCAACTCGGCCCTGGGCCGGCTCTTTAGAACCTCGGCTGCCTCGCGCATCACGGGCACGGGATCGACGCCCGCATCGGCAATGCGGCCTGCAAAGACTGATACGATACTGGCTGTTTCGGGGTGGAGAGCCTCGGCAATCTCGCGAACCTGATCGAGCGTCAAGATCGCAGTGACGTTGAGCGGCACACCCTCTGACGAGAGGCGACGGATGAGCGGCGCCGCGGACTGGCCTTCGGTGTTGGTGACTGGGATCTTGACGCTAGCGTTGGGACCCCAGGAATGGATGATCCGGCCCTCGCGCTCCATCTCGGCGAAATCGTCCGAGAAGACTTCGAAGCTGATCGGCATACCTTTAACGACTGCTAGCACTTGCTTGGCGAAGGCGCTGTAGTCTGTAATGCCTGCCTTGCGCATCAACGTCGGATTGGTGGTGAATCCCTTGATATGTGGCATCGTGGCCACGGCGGAGCGCATACCTTCGACCTCGGCGCCATCCATGAAGAGTTTTATTCTGAGATCGTCGTAGCGGGCCATTGTGTCCTCCTGTCGCGCCGGTCGTCGACCGCTTGCTTGATCGCCATGTCCTCTGCCGCGCGCTCGCGCAGCGTGGTGGTTCGTTGCCCCATCGGGTTCAGGATGTCTGTGCGGAGATCCTCCGCAATCAGTACTGCAGTGGCGTGAACCCCACAGAGATGATCTCGGCCGCGGCGACGAGGTCTTCGGCTTGATGATCGGCTTTCGTCTCGGAGGTCGACCCAAGCCGGATAGTGCGAACGCCCGCCGCCCGGCCGCAGGACACGTCGGTCTCGCGGTCACCCACCATCCAGGACCGTTCGAGGTCGATGCTAAAGCGGGCGGCCGCAATAAGCAGACTATAGGGCGAGGGCTTTCGGTCGAGCGAGGGGCCGCTCAGGCCCGGCATGACGCCGTCAGGATGACTGAAGGAGTAGTACTCGGCGTCGAGCGCCACGCCCTCATCGGCCATCAGTTCGATAAAGCGTAGGTGGGCCCGCCAGAGCGAGTCGAGCCCTACTTTTCCCTTGGCGGCCGCGCCCTGGTTCGACACCAGAATGAGCAGGAAGCCAAGCGCCTGCAATTTCAGCGCCGCCGCGCCCACCCCGGGCAGAAGACGAACGTCGGCGGGGCGTACGGGCGCCTCGGTTGAATCGAACTCCGGATAATAGATCTCCTTGACCAGGACGCCATCCCGGTCGAGGAAGACCGCCGACCTCGTCATTTCGTCGATTCCCACTTCATCTCGTTAAAGAGGAGACGAGGATGGACGATCATGCCGTGCCAGACGACGGCGTGGAACGATTCCGTGTGGGGCGTTGTGTTGGCGGCGTTCACGGTCGGCACAACGACGCAGGCGTCGGCCACCTGCTTCGTATAACCGCCGTCCCGCCCCACCACGCCGATCACCTTGGCGCCCACCGACTTGGCGAGCTTCAAAGCCTCGACGATATTGACCGAGATGTTCTTCTCGGCATTGCCACCGCCGACGGAGAACACCAGGATCGTGTCATCTGCATCGAGGTGGCTGCTGCGCAGCCAATTGGCAAAAACCGTATTCCAGCCGTCATCGTTGGTGCGGGCCGTAAGTTCCGAGACGTTGTCGGTCGGGGCATAGGCCTCGATGCCGGCGAGCTTGCGAAAGTCGTTGACAGCATGACCCGCATTGCCCGCACTCCCGCCGACCCCGAGGATGAAGAGCCGCGCGCCCATCTCTCGAGTCTCGACCAAAATGTCGATCATGCGCTCGACCTGGACCTGGTCAATGCCGCGCGCGATCGCGATCACCTCGTCGTAATAATTACGTGTAAACTCGCTGACCGCCATGCTGCCCGCCCTCAGGTGTTCGGCGGTCTCCCGAAGACCGCCATGTGAACCGATTTCGTAGAACCTCGCCGTCGCCTCGAAGCCCGCCAATCGTCCCTCCCGGGCCAGGGACTCGTAGACCGAGGCGAGGTCGAACTTGCGCTCCGGACGCCCCGCGATGATCTTTGCCGTTACGACGCCGAGACCGTAGTCGATGTGCGCCATGTTGCGATCGCGTTCGGCCTTGCTGTAGCGCAGCAGTCGCCCACCCTCGAATTCAACGTTGCTCGTATCCCAGCGGTCCTCGTTGCGCAGCACCGTCATCAAAGCCGGCTGACCAGCGTCGTGGAAGGCGCGCTCGACCGCGGCATAGCGGATGTGGAGGTAGCTGTCGCCGTAAAGCACGAAGAAGGCATCCCCTAACTTCGGCAGCGCGGCTCGCAAGGCCCCGCCCGTGCCGAGTAGTTCGTCGCCGTCGAACGCGTAGTCAGCACGTAATCCGAACTGCTCACCCGACTTGACGAAGTCTCGGATCTGATCGCCGAGGAATCCGATGCAGAACACGACCCGCTCGACGCCCTCCCGGGCCAGTTGCCGCAGTTGGTGCGCCACGAACGGCTCGCCCGCGACCTCGATCATAGATTTCGGGATCGTCTGCGTGATCGGACGCAAGCGCGTCGCGAGCCCACCCGCCAAAATGGCGACAGGGAGCATGTTGTTACACCACGACCTTGGTGCCTTCGAAGTCAAAGCGGAAACGCACTTCCGCCATGCCGGCCTCGCGCATGACGTGCCGCAAGCGCCGCTTATCTTCGGTGTAGAATATCAGGAAGCCGCCGCCACCTGCGCCGATGAGCTTTCCCCCGACGGCGCCGTTGCGCATAGCGAGATCGTACCAACCGTCGATCTCGGGGTTCGACATGCCGCTCGACCGCTGCTTCTTGTAGGTCCAATGCTCGTGCATCAGCTGGCCGAAAACCTCGAGATTGCCCGACTCGATCGCCGTCTTACTGCGCTGTCCCAGGTCTTTGACGAAGTGCAGATTGTTGATCATCGACCCGTCGCTGCCCTTGGTCTTCGTGTTCTGTTCAGCAAGGATAGATCCGGCACGGCGGGAATATCCGGTGAAGAAGAGGACAAGATTGTCCTCCAGGTTGTCGCGCGTCTCGGCAGTCATGCGTAGCGGGTAGGCCTCCACTTTGTCGTTCTCGCGGAACTCGAAGCAGGTTACCCCTCCATAGGCTGCGATATACTGGTCCTGTTTGCCGATCGGCTCTCCTAAACGATCGATTTCGATATGGCAGGCCTGCTCGGCCAATTCCTCAGGATGAACGAGATGCTTATTGTGTGCATGCAGCGTCTTCAGGAGCGCCGTGGTGAAGCTCCCGGATGAGCCGAGCCCGGTGCCGGCTGGAATATCGGCCATGCTGGTCAGCTCAAGTCGCTTACCGTCCATTTTCATGAAGCTCATGGCCTCGCGAATGATGGGATGACTGAGCTTGGCGGCCTCCGGAACACGTTCCAGCTTGGAATATTTGACGATCAGGTCGTCGACGAATGTCTCGTGCAAGGTGATGTAGACATAGCGGTCGATCGCGGCCGCGATCAGGAAGCCGCCGAACTCGCGGTAATAGGACGGCAGGTCTGTCCCGCCGCCGCCCAGGGTGATGCGAAGCGGGCTTCGGACAATGATCATAAGCGGCGTCCCTGATAGATCACCTGGACGATGTCGAGATTGGCCTTGGCGTCGTAGATGTCGCCCGAGGGTCGCCGTTTTTCCGTGATGGCCGTGGCGAACTCCGCGAATTCGAGATCCCAGGACCGGTCCGGGAAAGGGTATTCCCAAGAGGTAGTTTCGGGCGGGCCCATGCCGGGCAGCATCCGAAAATGCGTGAGCCGCTCGGTCCCGTAGGAACCCCCGAGGCCATCGATCTGCAGCTTGCCGTCCCGGCCGAAGATCTCGAAGGAAAAAAGATTCTTCCACTCGGTCCAGCTGGCGTGTAGCCAGGCGACCTGGCCAGCTGCGGTCTTCAGCCCAAGGAAGCAATTGTCATCGACGTCGATGTTCCAGAAGTAAGTCGGAGCCATGCCGAACACATGCGGGAAGTCGCCCAGGAACCACCGCGACAGGTCGATGAGGTGGGAGCCCTGGTCGATTAACTCGCCGCCGCCCGAGATCTCGCGCTTGCAGCGCCACTCCTGGTCATAGCCAGGGCGCCCGCCGTGGCCATAGCGACCTCGAACATAGAGCAACGGGCCAAGGTCTCCGGCATCGACGATAGCGCGCGCCTTCAGGATCGCTGGATGAAACCGATGGTTGAAGCCCACCTTAACAATTGTGCCACTCCGCTTGGCTGCCGCGATCACCGCATCGAGTTCGCTGGGATGCCTCGCGGCCGGCTTCTCGACGATGGCGTGTCGGCCGGCTTCCGCGGTCGCGAGCACGATGGGAGCCAGCATGTCGTGCGTGGTGGCGACCACCACGGCGTCGATCTCCGCCGCGACGACGTCCTGCCATCGCGCGGCAACCGTGGCGCCGGAGGAGGAAGCGAGCGCCTTGGCGCGCCCGTCGTCGAGGTCTGCCACGAGGGTCACCTCGTGTCCCTGTGCCAGCGCGGATCTTGCGCGCTTCTGCCCGATCAGCCCGCAGCCTACGATCCCGATCTTCATCCTGCGATCACCACTTCTGGCCCCGGTCCTCCGGGACGATCCGGCGAAGCGTATAGATATCCGACGCATCGAGCGCTTCGACACGGTCCGCGAGCGTGGCCCAAGGGTCCCAGACCGCACTGAGCAGCCGGCCGGTGACGCCGTCGCTTTCGGTCGAGCCAAGATAGACGCAGAGATCCGCTCCCCGCTCCAGTGGTGTTCCGCCTTGGTCCCTGATCTTGACCATGCGCGCATGGAAAGCGCTGCCGACCTTCTCCGGACCGGCATCGATCGCCTGATCGAGCAGGCGCGTCGCGAGAGCACCGGGAGCGACAGCATTCACGTCGATCCGGTCGGCCTTCAACTCTAGCGCAATGGATTCGGTGAACCGGACGACGGCGGCTTTAGATGTGGCGTAGGCGGTGACGCGAGGCATGGGATTCGTGGCACCGCCGCCTGAGAGGTTGATGATCTTGCCCCCGCCGCGCCGGCGCATCGCCGAAATGACGGCTCGGCACGGATAGACGGTTCCCAAGATATTGATCAGCGTGGCATCGACCCATTCGGCCCAATCGACCTCCTCGAGCGGCCCCATGGGGCCATAGACCCCGGCATTGTTGACCAGCACATCAAGCCCGCCGAAGGTCTCGACCGTGGCTTCTACCAAGCGATCGACATCATCGGTCTTCGATACATCGGCCACGAAAACAGCGACGCGCTGGTCGGGTCGAGCCGTCGCACGAAGCCGGTCGCCCACCTCGCCAAGCAGGCCGGCGCTCCGGGCGCAGAGCATTACGGAGGCCCCCTCAGCCACATAAGCCTCGGCGATCGCGACGCCGAGACCCTGGCTGGCGCCTGTCACGATGGCGGAGCGCCCGTCGAGCCTAGTCATCGCACGCGCCCCAAGGCCACGTAGTCGACATCGTCCCGACGCTCCAGGAGAGCCGATAGAAAGCCGTTCTGGTCGACGACGAACGGGTTCCGCATGACCTTGGCGTAGGTCTCGGGGGCCAAAGCCCTGAACTCCGGCCATTCCGTCGCCACCACGGCCGCATCGACGCCCGTCAAGGCGTCTTCCAGCGTCGGTCGGAGGTCCACGATGACTGCGAGCTCCGGCGGTAGGACCTTTATGACCGGGTCGTAAGCTCGAATCCGGGCGTCCATGGCGGCGAGATCCCGGCAGAGCTCGACTGAGGCCGAGCGGCGCAATGCGTCGGTCCCGACCTTGTAGGACAAGCCCAGAACCGCGACCGTGCAACCAGCGATATGGCCGCCGAAACGCTCGGACACGCGGCGCATCGGCCACTGCCGGTGGGCGGCATTGCTGGCCATGATGCTGCCGAGCAGAGGCGTTACAACGGCATGCTGGTCCGCGAGGCCACCGAGAAATACGACATCGCGGGCCAGCGTTCCGCCCGCGAATGCGGCGCCGGGTTTGAGGTAAGCCTTGCGGCCGATTCTACCCTCCGATTTGAGCCCTTCCTCGACATCGCTCGCCTGTGCGCCGACCTTCTCGGCGATACTGGCGATCTCGTTGATGAAAGTGACCGAAGTAGCCAAAAAGGCGTTCAGGGCGTGTTTCACCATCTCGGCCGACTCGAGCGACATCCAGACGAGCCGGTCCGAGAATCGTCCCAGCACCTCAGCCAGGACAGGGTGGGGCTGGCGACCCTCGGTTCCGACGATGAGGCGCTCCGGATGGTCGAAGACCTCGATGGCTTTGCCAAGGCGCAGGTTCTCTGGCGAATAAGCGAAGGCAATCTTGCGCCCGTTCGCCACGGTCGAAAAGCGCGCCGCCAGGCGCCGCGTGGAGCCGACAGGAAGCTGCGAAGAGATGAGCACCACGGCCCCGTCCCGCAACAAAGGAAACAGGGTTTCAATCTGGCGCTCGACATAGCCGGCGTCGGCACGATCCTCGTCGTCGACCGGGGTATCGAAGGCAACCCAGACGAGGCCGGCCTCGGCCACGGAAGAAGCGTCGGCGGTGAAGGACAGGCGGCCAGCCGCCGTGCCCTTGCGCACCAGTTCCGGCAGGCCGGGTTCGTGCAGGGGCGGCTGACCCTCGCGCAGGCGACCCACGACGCCAGCATCCGGGTCGAGCCCTATGACGTTGAAACCCGCCTCGGCCAAGCAGGCCGCGGTCACGGATCCGAGGTGCCAAAGGCCTTGGACGACGATCCTCATAGACCTTAAACCTTCGGAAGCGAGTCGATCAGGACCGCCTGTCGAAGACCCAGCGGTTCGCCGCGAGCCAATCGATCGTGCGCTCCACGCCCTGGCGGATGGTGAGCTTCGGCGTCCAACCGAGAGCACGGATCCTGTGCGTATCGAGAAAGATGAAAGGATTGTCCCCCACCCAGCCGCGCTCGCCCCCGCTGTAGACGAGTTCGGGCGCCACGCCAAGCCGTGCCGTGATTACGGCGATCGAGTCGTTCACTTCGATATATTCGTCGGTGCCGAGGTTGAAGACATTCACCTTCTCGGGCGCGGTGGCGATGGCGTGCAACATGGCGTCGATACAATCGCCGACGTGGAGGTAGGACTTACGCTGCCGCCCGTCACCCAGCACCTCGAGCCTCGTCGGGTCCGCGGCGAGCTTCCGGTAGAAGTCGAACACGTGCCCATGCGTATAGCGTTCACCCAGGATCGACACGAAACGGAAGATGAACGCCCGGATCCCGAACCCCTCGGCGTAGGCTGCGATGAGCCCCTCGCCTGCCACCTTCGAGGCACCATAAAGCGAGGTCTGAATAGGAAAGCCAGCATCCTCTGGCGTAGGAATGACCTTAGCCTCGCCATAGACCGAACCCGTCGACGAGAACGCTATCGTTTTGGCGCCGCCGGACCGCATGGCTTCGAGCACGTTCAACGTCGCAATGGTGTTCTGCTCGAGGTCGCGCCGCGGATGTTCCAGACCGAAGCGGACGTCGGCATTTGCGGCGAAATGAAAAACCATGTCGACGTCTTCCGCGGCTTTTCCGATTGCGGCGACATCGAGAAGGTCACCCTCAATGAGGCGGAAACGCGACGCGCGCAAGGCGCCTCTTAGGAACCGCCGATTGCCAGTCGAGATATTGTCGAAGCCAATGACCTCGACGTCCTCTGCGAGGAGCCTGTCGACAAGATTGCTGCCGATGAAGCCGGCCGCGCCGGTGACGAGAACGCGCCGGAGGGGTGTTTGCTTGCTCAAACTAAGCTCTGGTTGATGAGGCCTGGACAAAGCGTGAAATCATAAACTGCGCCCCGGGGGGCCAACGCAATGAAAGTTCCCACATCGGCCTTCTAAAAGAAACCCGTTGTCGTCTCAAGCGCGGCAGTGTTTCACCTTGCGCGGGGCAGCTGAGGCCGATGCCAGATCGCCGCAAGATTCGAACTGAAGGGACCGAGTTCCAGCCCAGTGTGTACGATCTCGGGTTTGGTGCTTGGCGGCCAAGCCTCTCGGAGCGCCGGCCGGCCGAGCAAATCCATATTGGCCGCGTCCGACCAGTAGCGGAGTCGGCTGCCCCGCAGTGCGGATCGGAATAAGCCCGGATTCCAATGCAACAGCGGGATCCCAGTGTGCTGCTCTATGGGAAACCAGCGGTTCGGGACAGTGATGAACACAGATCGGGCGACTCGGCACATCTCGCTCATGAAAAAGCGTCTTGCCTCTGCGCCGCCGACATGTTCGAGCACCGCATTCGCGCAACTCACATCGAACTCGCGGTCTGAGAACGGCAACCGGCTTCCGGCTGTTATCTGTACGAAGCGGAGATCGGGGTAGGTCTTGAGCAACTGCTCGCCGGTACCGAGGCCAGCGCAGACGATGTTATGCCGCCAGGGATGAAGCTTTTCGATCATGTTAGTCTCGGCGCCTTCCTCATCCGATACCCCGACGTCGACGATGGTCGTGCTTTGGCCGATGCCGAGGCGCTCAATCATGAGATTGTACATCCGCGATCGTGCGTTCGCTGAGATCCGCCGGGATAAACCGAGCTTACCGGCGTCGCGATAGTAGATGGAATCGACGGTTTCCATTAGGAGCCTCTCTACGCCGCAGCCCATGCCCGGCGCACGATTTGTCAGTTTGCTAGCGGTCCGGTGACGCTCGGCCGTCGCCAACGCAAGCTTCGCATCACCAGCCCCGACCAGAGCGCTCCGACCCCGAAGAGGGAGGCTATCGTTAGCCAGCACCATGCCCTGAGATCGTAAGGATTGTAGATAAAGCGGACGACGTGGCGACCGCTGTCGAGGGTCACGCGCTGGAAAGCAGCCTGCTCGATGACCGGACGTTCGCGTCCGTCCACCGTTGCGCGCCATCCGGGCATCCAGATTTCCAGGCGGTCAAGGGCGCTCGGGTGTTCGCAATCAACGGCCGCACGATCAAAACCGAGGATCGCAACGTTGCAACCCAAAGCCGACATGTAAGGCCGCGCATGCTCCACTTCGTATATGTCGCCGGTATCGTCATAGAAGACGCGTCTAAGACCCGGAACAGAGTCCACAGTAAAATATAGATCTGGGATCCGACCGTTGTTGCCGCCCGCAGCCGCTTGTATTTCGGTCACGGTGAGCGTATCGTCCTGGGTCTCTGCGGGCTGATAAAGCCAAAGGGCTAACGGCTTCACACCACCGACCTTGCGCAAGATAATGGTCAGCGGCTCGTCTTCGGTCAAGATGACATCGTGCGCGAGCACCAGCATCCCATTATCAATTATATCCTTGCTCTCGACGCTCTTAGAACGACATGGTTGGTCGGCTCGACAAACATCGATATCGAGATAGCCATCAGTGGTTGAGCCATAAGTCGCAGCCGATATGGCAAGATCGCCCGACTGGTTCGTGGATGTACGAGAGGGACGCGCTTGTGAATGCAAGGCCAGCTTGAATGAAAAGACCTCTCCGGGCATCAGGGCGAAGGGTACATTAGTCGCCATCTTGACAGGACTCCGCAAATCAAAAACGTGCGGTGGCGTGAGTACGAAGCGCACGCCAACCTGACCATAACTTTCAATATGATTTTTCATGTATTTTGTTCGCTCGGTATCCATATTGACTGGATAGTTCTGAATGTAAATCGGGATTTCTGGATTGTACATTGGGTCTAAATAGTCGTGAACTAAGCGCGTCGTGGATTGCGGAACCGGATTGCTATCAAAATTAAGCTGCCTTATGCCGAAGGCACTCCCGTAATTTGTTGCGATTATGTTTTCGCCGAAATTGACGACTCGCTCGTATTGAGCATTCTTTTGCAGAAAGGTGATAAAGTCGGTGTCCTTGTGCGAGCCTGTGGGCAGGCTCAAAACCGGCACGAGGAACATCAAGCCCGCTTCGCCCACGATGACCAGGAGCGCGACGAACCCATCTTGACGGTATAATGCCCAAATCAACACGACGGCTAGGGCAAGCGCGATCATCACCGATCCGGTAATCCAAGGCCCGAGGCCATCTAACGCCCACAAGAACTCGAGCCACGTTCGGTTGTAAAACGCAACAATGGCTAGGGTTGCAATGCCGCAACATGCAACAGCGGCAAAGCCAACCTTAGAAATCTTGGGAAGACAATCAACCGCATGCGCCGCGAGACAGATGAGCGTGATGATCCAGACGATATTGGCTTGACGATAGAATGCCGTCAATGCAAGGCCGGGCACCATCATGGCGATGTTGTGCAACGGTTGCACACCTTGCGATACCGCGACACAGATCAATGTCACGCCAGTCCAGAAAATCCTTTCGCTGGCCCGTCCGGGGGTGAACAATCCTACGAAAGCGAGCAGCGGAAGGCCAATACCGGTATAGCCTCCGATGCTGCCGATTTCGTCCTTGGCATCGTAGCCGAAGATCGGGCCCGAGATGTAGGGGAGAAGATACTTGAGGGCGGAAGTCCACCCTAAGTGGGCTGCAGAATTAGCGGTATCGAGATGGGTTCCAAAATTGGCGACTGGTGCGATCGCCAGAAGCGCGACCAAAATGGATCCCGCAAGCGAGAGGGCTATGATCAGCGCCGTTCCATAACGGAAGATTGCCGCGCGGAGATCGCGCCACGAGACACCGTCGTGCCAGAAGTAAAAGAAGACCCAAGCAAGCAAAAAATTCGTGAAGATCAGCACAGTTTCAGGAAACCCGCCGAGCACCGCACACCCGGCCGCCAGCCCCATGCCGAGCGCGTCTGGAAGCCACGCGCGGATCGGATTCGGTCGCATCAGTCGCAGCGCATATACAAGCAACCAGACTAGGAATGGAATCGGGTTTATCATGGCGTTCTTGAGCCAAACGAACAGGGCACAGAATTCGAAAGCCACGGCGAGAAGTAAGCAGGTTCGCTTTTGAAATTGAAGGAGCCTCAGCAGGCTGAACATACCTAAGCCGCTGATAATCTGCAATACAACGTGCTCTATTACCTGTCCATTGGGTAGAGCAAGCAGAAGAGTTGGCGGAAACAGTGCAGCGCCAATCAGGCCGCCGAGCAGAGGCTGACCCAGCCCCTCGTAATAGTTCCAGGTCGGGAGTTGCAGGTGGGAAAGTTGGCGCACAGCCAATAACCCGAGCGTATAGGATGTCGTACCAATGTTGGGATCGATCGTTGAGTATCCCGGCACCAAAGCGCCCCAAGCCTGGGCGATGGCTCCGCCGTAGATCACTTCGGAATCGCTGATCCACGGACCCCACAGCATCAGTTGGCAATATAATGCCGGTAGGAGTACGAGCCATAAGTGAGGAGAATTTACCAGCCGGCGGGGGATCAGCGATAGAACACCGCCAATTTTTCCGATTGGAGTCACGGTTGCATCCTGACGTCGAAGGAAGGCCTTCTAGGCATACCGTTGGGAATTGTCGATGCCTGAATGTTGGCGATCAGGTCAGCGGTTACCGTCACCCATTCGCGGAAACACTCACGCGACGGGGGTTCTGGATGAGCGATGCTATCAACGCTGGCTATCATCCGGTCAGGTTGACCTTGTGACAATGTTGGTGCATGTCGTCGTCCATATCCTGTGGAGCAGGCGGGCGCAAGCGTCGTAGCGATTGCATGGACAGACGAGAATGTTTGCTTGCAGTATTGAAGCATGTGCTCTTAGAGATCGAACGCCGGGGTAGTCCTCGAACAACTGACTGTCGGGCGGACAGACCCGATCTTGTCGCATCTGCGGAGGTCGATATCAAATTGTACTTATCTCCGCCTTCGCTTTTAAGCTGATCCACGGATTGCCAATGCTAAGCCGACCGCTGCGCTTGATCCCACAAACCGCGCAAGCCATCACGTCGGGCTTTTGCTGCCCACTCTGCGGCTCGCAGCATGCAGCCTATGTCTTCGGGACCTCCGAATTCAAGATCAACCGCTGCGCCGGCTGCGCCCTGACGTTCAGCGAGCCGCGTCGCGCCGTCGACCTCGAGCAAATTTCCGGCATTTTACCGGAACGTCCCGATCAGAACCACTTTGGGCTCGTGCGGGCGCTCCTGGCTGAGCACCTCGACGGCCACGTCCTCCTGTTCGCCGACCCAGCCCATGGGCTTGAATCCGCCTTGACTAATCAGGGTGTGGATGTGATCGAAATCGAGACCGAAGAGCATCTCGCTGCCAGCCTTCTAGACCGGCGCTGCTCCGCCGCGATCGTATCTTCGGACCTGATGCGCGTCGCCGATCCGGTCGCGACGCTCAGTCAAATCCGCGCCCACCTGGAAGATGGGGCACCCCTGCTGCTCAGCATGCCTCTACTCGACCGGCCGCAGGCGAGGCTGATGAAGAAGGGGTGGCATGAGTGGCGGGTTAGTAATCGTTGGTACTTCACAGCAGAAACGCTGCAGCTCCTGCTGCTCCGGGCCGGCTTCGGCGACGTCTGGTTCGAGCCAGAGCGGCGCGTCTACTCGCTCGATGAACTTGACTCGCGCTTCGCGCTCGGGGGCGAGGCGACGCTCGGCCGCAATGCGGTCGCGGCTGTGCGCGGCGCGGCGCCCGCCACCCTTCGGGCCAAGAGATTCCCACTGCCGTCCGGAACCGCGGTTGTGTCGGCGAGGGCCGTCACGAGGCCGAGCGAGCCCGTCGTCTCGATCGTGGTGCCGGTCTTTAACGAGGCCTCGACCTTCGGTGACATGATGGAGGGGCTGATCGCTAAACCTCTCCCCGGGCTCCGTAAAGAGATTATCGTGGTCGAAAGCAACTCAACGGATGGCAGTCGGGCTCTGGTTGAAGCCTATTCGGACCACCCTGACGTGCGCGTGATATTGCAGCCGGGCCCGCGGGGAAAGGGCAATGCCGTCCGCGAAGGACTGTCAGTCGCGACGGGTGACATTATTATGATCCAGGATGCCGACTTGGAGTATGACTTCGACGATTACGATGGGTTGTTGGCGCCGCTCCTGTCCTGGCAGACGATGTTCGTGCTCGGCACACGGCACCAGGGAAGCTGGAAGGTCCGCAAGTTCAGCGACGCACCCGTCGTCGCGACCTTGTTCAACCTCGGCCATTGGTTTTTCCAGACGCTTATCAATTTGAGCCTCAACACGCGGATGAGCGACCCCTTCACGATGTTCAAGATCTTTCGCCGGGATGCATTGTTCGGCGTCGACTTGGTCTGCAACCGCTTCGACCTGGATATCGAGCTGGTGATGAAGCTCGTACGAAAGAACTACAATCCCCTGGAGATCGCCGTAAACTATGCATCCAGGTCCTTTTCGGAAGGCAAAAAGGTAAGTCTCACGCGCGACGGTATGACGTGGATCTGGACGATTGTGAAATTCCGATTTGCGCCCTTGAGTGTGAAACCATGAGCACGGAGGCCGCCTGTCCGGCCGAGACGGTATCCCGCTCCGTCGGCAGGGGCATCGTTGGGCTGGCGTCGATCATCGGTAGTCTCGTTGCGCTCGCCGCCTGCGCCTGGGTCCTGTTCCGCCGCGTCGATTGGATAGAGGTCCGCGACATCTGGCTCCGTCTCGATTTGCGCTGGGTCGCCCTTGCGGTGATTGTCTACTGGATGCAATACCCGCTCCTGGCGATCCGACTGCAGAGAGTAGTGGAATGGACGTCCGCATCGCCAGGAAAGCTGATTGCCCTGCCTGTGATATTCCGAATCACCTGTGCATCGGGTTTTGTGAGTGCGGTGGCGCCGATCGGGTTGTTCGGCGATGCCGCTCGCTTCGCTGGGTTAAGATTTTTGGGAAGTCTCCCGATCACCACGGCCATTCGGATGACGTTATATGATCGGTTGATCGGGTTGAAATGGCTTTGCGTGGTCGGGCTTGTGACCCTACCGAGCCAGTATCTTGAGGAAATCGACAGGCGCATCATCGGCCTTGAAGCCATAGCCTTTCTCGGTATCTGCACCGCCATCCTGGCAGCTATTCCGCTGTCGCGCATCTTGGCGCGCGTGTCGTTTCCGCCACTCGCGCGGTTCGGTCGACTGATGACCGGTTACTCTGCAACCCTAACGCTGCGCCGCTCACTGGCGCAACTCGGCCTGGCCTCCGTCAGCCTGGTCTTCGCTGCAAGTTCTCTGCTAATCCTGGCACAGACCGCCGGTATCGCCTTGGCTCCGCCCGTCGTGTTCATGTTCCTGCCGATCCTCCTGCTTATCAACAGCGTTCCTTTCCTCTACATGGGATGGGGCGGCCGCGAGCTTGCGTTCGTAGCAACCATCGGCGCCGCCGCGAGACTCACCAATGCTGAGGCTCTTAGCCTCTCGTCGATCTGGGGGGTCGTCATCGTGTTCAGTGCGGCATCAAACGGCCTATGCCTAATAGGTCGCTGGCGACACGCTCGAGTTTGAGGTCGGACACTTCGTTTGCCGTCGACTTTCGATTTCCGTTCGGATCGCCTGGTGTACGGGTGGCGGCGCCGGGCATGCTATGGTCTGCTCGGACGAGGCATCCCGGCCCTCATACCGGTTGAGATCGTGGCGCCGCCTCCCGCACTGCCGTCGTGAGATGTCGCATGGGCGTCGCCTGCGGGCAGGCCCCGATGTCGACGGCAAGGCGCGGCTTGGAGCTCAGCCCGACCGAAAACATCTGGCAATACCTGCGTCAAAACTGGCTCTCGAACCGCGTCTTCGACAGCTATGACGACATCCTCGACACTTGTTGCGAAGCCTGGAACAAGCTCGTCGCCTTTCCCGGGACGATCACGTCCGTCGCACTGCGAGCCTGGGCACACCCGCATGATTAGCGCAGACTGGTATTGATGCCGATGTTTGGTAACAATCGCCAAGCGAGCTCAAGTGGTAAATAAGAAAGAATGGCGTATGGTCCGGCAAGCCAACCTCGACCTCGTAGTGCGACCCTCAGCATTGCGGCCCATTCATTTTGAAGAGCTTCTCGCTAGTCGCGTCAACGACGATAAGGCGTCCGGTTTTAACATGACATTTGATGTATCAGGGACGGGTAGATCATCGAGAGCGCGGCTTTCAGCGAGTTGTCTGCAACACCGGGAAGATTGTGCCGGGATCAACAAGAAACCGGCAGCCGCCGACGCTGAGCTCAACCATCACCCGTGGTGGAACAAGAACATCTGCACGAGGGTCAGCAGGATCTCGGTCACGATAAGGGCGACGACGGCGATTTCGAGACCTGTCGTGCGGTCGGCTTCGATGACGTCGGTCAGGGCGCGCGCGGTCTCGACGATGACGTCGAGCTTGCGCTTCAACGCCGTTGTCCGCTCCTTCAGCTCATACTCGTCCTCGACGCGCGCATAGAGCCGTTCGAGGTCCGGACGGTCCCACAAGACATCGGGCTTTTCCTCGATCGCCACCCGACCCGAAAGCCGATGCTGGACCAGCAGGGCCTGGCCGATCAGGCGCAGCATCGCGCGGCGCGTGCCGGGCGGGCGTCCGGTTCGGCTGAGACCCAAGGCGAACGGCTCGATCACGTCGAGCACGGCATTCACCTCACGTTCGTCGCGGGCAAGCGACACCGTTTTGGCCAGCGCATCGGCCAAGACCAGCAAGCGCGCCGTCGAGAGGTCCTTCACCTGGATGGGGCCGCCGGGCGATACGAGATCGGTTCCGTCGGTCGAGATCTCCAGCAGGGCGGTCTCGTCGTCGACCCTCTCGCGCTCTCCCGTCACGCGCGGGCGGATCTGGCGAAGGAAGTCGTCCTCCTCGACGGGCGAGAGCCCCACCAGGACGGCGACGCCGAACCTGTAGAGGGCCACGAAACCGGCATGCCCGACGCTGAACGCCAGAGGGTTGACCGAGATGGTGTCGGGCCTCTCCAGCCCCGATGCATCGAGGCGTGCCCCCAGCGCCAGGGCTCTCGCGGTCACGCGATGGTGGGGCGAAGACGTAGTGGTCGAGGGGACGGGGGACGGCAGGATGTCGGACATCCGGCGTTCATAGGTGGATTCGAGGCTCGGCCCCACCGAAACTTGTCACGGGCCGCGGAACCGCCTCGAACCTGACCGGTCGACAAACAAAAAGCCGAGGCGCGCCCGTAGGCGGCCCCGGCCTCGCCGTGACTCCTCCGTCGGGCGTCAGTGAGCGCCCATCGTGCCTTCGGCGTGGTAGAAATACTGAGGAACGGCCTGAGCGGTCCCGTACTGCGACGCCGCTGCCGCGGCAGGTGCGGCCACGGCCGGAGCCGCAGGCGCGGCCGCAGAGCCGAAGGATTCATCGCTGGCGGTCGCCGCGTAACCGGCATTCGCCCAAGCCTCGCCAGTATGGCTGGTGCCCAACGCATGCGACGCCGTCGGCCGGACAGTGTCAGTCGGATCCGCGTAATAGGGCGACCCGGCATAGGCTACCGACGCCACCATGCTGCACCCTGCCAACGCCGCCGCAGCTATGAAATGCTTGATCATGACTTTCTCCTTGCGATGTCGATCAGCCCCTACAATGCAAAAATGAGCGCAAGGATGCAGCGAAACTACACCCAGAAATGCATAACTGAATTGAAATAGAAAAAGGCCGAAAACTCAGACGCTTATGAAAACTAAAAATTTTTTTACTTCGAAATGCTTGAAGAGCGGCGCGTCAGCGTCCGAGGCAGGCGATGTACGGCGACCGGGATGCCGCATCGCGATATGTGCTGCCGCTGTTGTTCAAAGCGCCCATGACCGGGTCAGGATCTGCCGGGCCTCGGCTTCGTCGATCTGCATCCGGGCGACGAGGTCTTCGACGGAGTCGAACCGTTCCTCGCCCCTGATCCAGCCCACGAGATCGACCTCGATCTGGCGACCGTAGAGATCTCCCGAAAAGCCGAAGAGATAGGTTTCGAGCAGCGGAGCGCCGTTGTCGAAGGTCGGGCGCCGGCCATAGCTGGCGACGCCGTCGAATGTGCCGCTCTCCATCCTGACCCGGACCGCGTAGATCCCGTGCGCGAGCCTGGCCGAGGGGTCGAGCCGCATGTTGGCGGTCGGAAAGCCCAGTTGCCGTCCGAGTTTTTCGCCATGGATGACGGGACCGAGCACGAAATGATGTCGCCCGAGAAGCACGGCCGCGCCTTCGACATCGCCCGCTTCGAGACGCTTGCGGATCGCCGTCGAGGACACGGCCGCGAGATCGCCTTGCGCATCGGCCACGATCTTGTCGATGACCGCGACCTCGAAGCCGTGCCGCAGCCCGGCTTCCAAAAGATAGGCGGGCGAACCGCTGCGGCCTTTGCCGAAGTGGAAATCGTAGCCCACGACGGCCGCGGCGATCCCGAGACGTCGGACCAGGACGTCGGCCACGAAAGCCTCGGCACCGAGGGCCGCGAAACCAGCGTCGAACGTGCGCACGATCATCCCGTCGACCGTGCCGAGCCTCGCCAGCGCGAGGGCCTTGGCGGGGGCGGGCGTCAGGCGGAAGATCTTGGACGCGCCGGCGAAGTAGTCGCCCGGATGCGGCTCGAAGGTGAGAACCGCGCAGGGTCGGCCCATGTCCCGCGCCAGTTCGTGGGCCCGCGCCATGACGGCCTGGTGCCCACGATGGACCCCGTCGAAATTGCCGATCGCCACCACGGCGCCTTCTAGGCCGGCTGGCGGCGACTCCGGGTCCTCTGCGACGATGAAGCGGGAAGGGAGCAGCGCGGTCACGCTAGATCACGAGGCCTTTGGATCGAACCGACCTGAGGCGTGGAACGTGATCGGCTTCGAAATGATGGAGCATGATGTCACCCTCGATCCCGTGCCGACGTCTTGGCATCGTGCTCTGGCTCCGGGAGACAGGATGGGAGGCTTCTACCCCGTTTTGCGTCGGACGCACTACCCGGCACGCGAACAGCGCCCGTCTCACCAGACCAGGTCTGCCAGCGCCGCGGTCGGCCGATGGGGGGCTTGCTCCAGGAAGGCCGCCAGCGCCGCGGGATCGAGGCCACCTTCGGGCGAGATCGTCTCGGTCCGGTGGATGCCGCCCGAAACGAACAGGCTGTCGAGGCCTTGCCGGCCCGCGCCCGCGATGTCGGTCCGCATGCCGTCGCCGATGGCCAGGACCCTGCGGCGGTCGACGGGCGAGCCGCGCCGCTCTTCGGCGACCGCGATCGCGAGGTCGTAGATCGGGGCATGCGGCTTGCCGGCGTAGAGTACGGTTCCGCCGAGCTCTTCGTAGCGTTCGGCCAGCGCCCCGGCGCAGAAGATCAGCGTCTCGCCCACGTGGACGACCACGTCCGGGTTGGCGCAGATCATGTCGAGGCCGCGGTCCCGCATCGCCGCATAAGTCGCGTCGTAGCTTTCCGGCGTTTCGGTCGCGTCGTCGAAGAGGCCGCTGCAGATGACGTGAGCCGCGTGATCGAGATCGGCCAGGGCGGGCACCTGGCCCGTCTTCGACCGCACCTCTTCGAGCAGCGCAAGGTCGCGCTCGGGCCCGATGTGGTAGAAGGGACCCGATCCGCGCTCGGCGATCAGGGCCACGGTGCTGTCGCCCGACGTCACGATGTCGTCGTAGGCCGACCGGGGCACGCCGAGGTGATCGAGCTGCTGGCGGATCGGACCGTTCGGCCGGGGCGCATTGGTGATCAAGACGACCGTGCCGCCTTGGGCGCGGAAGCGCGTCAGCGCGTCGGCGGGTTCGGGGAAGGCGCGGCGCCCGTCGTGGACGACGCCCCAGACGTCGCTCAAGACGACGTCGTAGTCCGCCGCGATGTCGGACAGGCCGGAGACGATGCGGCAGTGGTGGGTCGATGCTTCGGTCATGGGGGCGGCTTAAGCCACCCCTCGCGGCTGTCAAGCCGCGACCAGGACCCGAGACGCTGTCGCATCGGCCGGCAGGGTCGGCGCGACGTCCGCCAACCCCGGTGAAAACCCCGTCTCGCTTTGGCCTTGGTTCGATCGCTTCGCCTGCCTATAAGGCGCCGGTCAGGCACGTGACAAAGAACCCATTCTCGCGAAAGGACCCCATCATGTCGTCCATCAAGCCGCTCTTCACGGCGAAGGCGCATTCCACTGGCGGCCGCAATGGCAAGAGCGAAGCCGATGACGGAACCGTCAGCGTCACATTGTCGGTTCCCAAGGAGATGGGTGGCCCCGGCAAGCCGGGAACGACGACCCCCGAGCACCTGTTCGCGACCGGCTACGCGGCCTGTTTCGGCGGCGCGCTCGACTTCATCGCCAAGCAGCACAAGAAGGATGCGACAGGGGCGACCGTCACCTGCGCGGTCACGATCGGCCCGCGCGATGCCGGTGGTTTCGGGCTCGCGGTGAAGATGCACGTCGTCGACAAGTCGCTGCCGACGGCCGAACTCAAGGAACTGGTCGACGAGGCGCACGAGAAGATCTGCCCTTACAGCCATGCCACCCGCAACAATGTCGACGTGGACGTGACGGTCGAAGGCGCCTAAGACGATCCGGCCCGCGCGGCGCACCGAAGCGCCGCGCGCGGTCATCTTACCGAGCCTTGCGAGCCTCGCCCATGCCGACATCCAACGCCGCTTTCGCCCCTCAGGCCGACATCCCGAACGACCTCGAAGCCTTCTGGATGCCGTATACGGCGAACCGCTCGTTCAAGAAGAGCCCGCGCATGATCACGCGGGCCAAGGACATGTTCTACTATTCGACGGACGGGCGCGCCGTGATGGATGGCACCGCGGGCCTCTGGTGCACCAATGCCGGTCACAACCGCGAACCTATCGTCAAGGCCATCCAGGCCCAGGCGGCGGAGCTCGATTTCGCACCCACGTTTCAGTTCGGCCACCCCAAGGCCTTCGCGGTCGCGTCGCGCATCGCGGCGCTGGCGCCGGGCGACCTCGACCACGTCTTCTTCTCGAACTCCGGTTCGGAGGCCGTCGATACGGCGTTGAAGATCGCCATCGCGTTCAACAACATGCGCGGACAGGCGAGCCGCACCCGGCTGATCGGCCGCGAGCGCGGCTATCACGGCTGCGGCTTCGGCGGCATCTCGGTCGGCGGCATCGTCTCGAACCGCAAGCATTTCGGCACGATGCTCGGCGGCGTCGACCATCTGCCCCACACCTACAGTCGCGAACATCAGGCCTTCACCAAGGGCGAGCCCGAGTGGGGCGCGCATCTCGCCGACGACCTCGAACGGATCGTCGCGCTGCACGACCAGTCGACCATCGCGGCCGTCATCGTCGAACCCATGGCGGGCTCGACCGGCGTGCTGCCGCCGCCCCAGGGCTACCTCAAGCGGCTGCGGGCGATCTGCGACAAATACGGGATCCTGCTGATCTTCGACGAAGTCATCTCGGGCTTCGGTCGCCTCGGCTACGGCTTCGCGGCCGAGCGCTACGGCGTCATCCCGGACATGATCACCTTCGCCAAGGGCGTCACCTCGGGCACCGTGCCGATGGGCGGCGTCATCTGCCGCAAGGGGATCTACGACGCCTTCATGAAGGGGCCGGAACATTCGATCGAGCTCTTCCACGGCTATACCTATTCGGCGCATCCGCTGGCTTGCGCGGCGGCCCTGGCGACGCTCGACCTCTACCGCGACGAGGATCTCTTCGCCCGCGTGCAGAAGCTCGAGCCGATCTGGGCCGAGGCGATCCACGGACTCAGGGGCCTGCCCAACGTGCTCGACATCCGCACGGTCGGGCTCGTCGGTGCCATCGATCTCGCCTCCAAGCCCGACGCGTTCGGCGCCCGGGCCTTCGAAGCCATGGACCGCGCCTTCCACGAAGCGGACCTGATGGTCCGCTGCACCGGCGACACGCTCGCGCTGACGCCGCCGCTGATCATCACGGAAGCGCAGATCGGCGAGGTCGCCGACAAGCTGAAGAAGTTGCTGACCACGTTGCACTGAAGCCCGACGAAACCTTCATCCGGCGCAGTCCTTCTGCCGCGGGCGGGACAAGGTGCCCGAGCGGAGCGAGGGCGGATGAGGGGACCCTCGACCTTCTCCGATCCCGGACCCCATGACCGATCTGACAAAACCCCGCCTGCCGCGCGGCCTCACCGACCGCGGGGCCGCCGATCTCGCCGCGACGGATCGCATCATGGCGGCCATCCGGGAGACCTACGAACTCTACGGCTTCGAGGCGGTCGAAACGCCGTTCCTCGAATACACGGACGCGCTCGGCAAGTTCCTGCCCGATCTCGACCGTCCCAACGAGGGCGTCTTCTCGTTCAAGGACGATGACGAGCAATGGCTTTCGCTGCGCTATGACTTGACGGCGCCGCTGGCCCGCTACGTCGCCGAGCATTACGACACGCTGCCCAAGCCTTACCGCTCCTATCGGGCCGGGCCGGTGTTCCGCAACGAGAAGCCCGGTCCCGGGCGGTTCCGACAGTTCCTGCAGTTCGACGCCGATACGGTGGGTTCGGGCTCGGTGGCGGCCGACGCCGAGATCTGCATCATGGCGGCCGACACGCTGGAGCGGCTCGGGATCGGCCGCGGCGACTATGTCGTCAAGGTGAACAACCGCAAGGTGCTCGACGGCGTCATGGAGGCGATCGGCCTCGGTCCCGATGACGCCGGGAAGCGGCTCATCGTGTTGCGGGCCATCGACAAGCTCGATCGGCTCGGCCCCTCGGGCGTCGAGGCCCTGCTCGGGCCCGGCCGGCGCGACGAGAGCGGTGACTTCACCAGGGGGGCAGGGCTCGGGCAGGACGCCATCCGGCGTGTCCTCGGCTTCACGTCCGCCAAGGGCCAGGATGCGGCAGCGACATTGCACAACCTCGGCGAGGCCGTGGCGGGCTCGTCCCGCGGGCAGGAGGGCATAGACGAACTGCGCGAGATCGCGGCGCTCGTAGCGGCGGCCGGCTACGACACCCGCGTGGTCATCGATCCGTCGGTGGTGCGCGGGCTCGAATATTACACCGGGCCGGTGTTCGAGGCGGAGCTGACCTTCACGGTCAAGGGAGACGACGGCCAGCCGATCCGCTTCGGCTCGGTCGGCGGCGGCGGGCGCTACGACGGCCTCGTGGCCCGCTTCCGCGGGGAGCCGGTCCCGGCCACCGGCTTCTCGGTCGGCGTCTCGCGGCTCGTGGCGGCGTTGCGCGGGGTCGATAGTCCGCTCCTCGGACAGGCGAAACCTCGCGGCCCCGTCGTGGTCCTGGTGCTCGATCGCGCCGAGGCGGTCCGCTACCAGGCGCTCGTGACCACTCTGCGGGAGGCCGGGATCCGGTCGGAGCTCTACCTCGGCGCGGCCGGGATGAATGCGCAGCTGAAATATGCAGACAAGCGCAATGCCGCCTGTGCGGTGATCCAAGGTTCGAACGAGCGCGACGCCGAAGATGGCCCCGTCGTGATGATCCGCGACCTCGTGCTCGGTGCTGAACTGGCCAAAGGCAGCAAGGACCGCTCGGATTACCTCGAACTGCGTCAGAAAGCGCAGTTCCCGGTGCCGCAGGACCGGATGGTCGAGGCGGTGCGCGAGGTGCTGGAGCGGCACGCCGAACGAGGTTAGCGTCCTACTCCCGCGAGCGGGAGAAGGCGTCGGCGAAGCGACGACGGATGAGGGAACCGAGGCGACCGGAGTCCCTCATCCGACCCGGCTCCGCCGGGCCTCCTTCTCCCGCAGGCGGGAGAAGGAGAGTCTCGCCCTTACGGCTTCAGGAACTTGTCGACGTTGTCCTTGGTCACGACGTCGAGACCGGCCTTGTTCGAGACCGGCACCGTCTCGCCCTTCTTCAGCGACACCAGGAGGTCCATGGCCTTCTCGCCCATCTCGTAGGGGCGCTGGCCGACCAGCACCGTGGCGTAACCGTCCTTGAGCAGCTGCAACTCGACGGGTAGCGTGTCGGGCATGACGAGCGGGAACTTGCCGGCCTTCACCTTGTCCATGTTGGCGTCGACGTAGCCCTTGT
>CAXUOD010000075.1:0-22997 GCA_964252585.1 uncultured Lichenihabitans sp.
CGAAGATCGAGCGGTTCATGGCCTCGTAGCAGACCGCCATGCCGACCCGCCCGACCCCGAGGCCGCCGTTCTCGGGGCGAAGCTGCAGGCACCACAAGCCCTGGCGTCGCGCCTCGGTTCGCAGAGTCCGGAGAAGGTCGAGCCGAAGATTCTCGTGCGCGTCGAAACTCCCAGGATCGGATTCGAGCGGGACCAGGCGTTCGTCGACGAAAGCCGCGATTCGGCTCCGCAGCGCTTCGAGCGAGGCCGGGATGGTGAAATCCATGACGAGCCTCAGAGCGACGAGACGAGGTGGCCGCCGTCGACCGCGATGACCGAACCCGTCATATAGGCGGACGCGTCCGAACAGAGCAGCAGCAACGGCCCGTCGAGGTCGGAGGGCCGGCCGAGCCGGCGCTGCGGCACGCGCTTCAACATGGCTCGGCCCGCATCGCTCGCGAAGAAGTCGCGGTTGATGTCGGTCTCGATATAGCCGGGGCAGAGCGCGTTGACCCGCACCCCGTGGCGCGCCCATTCGAGCGCCAGCGCCTTCGTCAGCTGGATCAGTCCCGCTTTCGAGGCCGCATAGGCCGCCACCTGGCCCGCGACCCGCAGTCCCAGGATCGACGCCACGTTGACGATCGAGCCGCCGCCGTTGCGCTTCATGAGGCGGGCCGCCGCCTGGGCCGCCAGGAAGGCTCCCTTGAGATTGGTGTCGAGCGCCGCGTCCCACTGCGCCTCCTCGAGATCGAGGGCCGGGGCCGGCGTGGCGATCCCGGCATTGTTGACCAGGATGTCGAGCCGGCCGAAGTGCGCCTCCACGGCGTCGACCGCCGCCCTGACGGAAGTCGCGTCCGCCACGTCCATCGCGAACGGATGCGCCTCTCCGCCATCGCCCCGGATCCCGTCGCAAACCGAGGAACAGGCCTCGATCCGCCGCGCCGCAACCACCACGCGGGCGCCCGAGCGCGCCAGCACGCCGGCAAAATGCGCGCCGAGCCCACCCGAAGCCCCCGTCACAAGGGCCACGCGGCCGGTCAGAGCGACCGAGGAGCGTTCGGTTTGGCGCATCAGTGCTCCGGGCCGATCAGCAACGTATTGCCACGATGTGGCCGGCATCGGCATAAGGCAGAAGCTCGCCATCGCGCGTGACGACCGTGAACCCATAGGTCCGTCCGGTCGTGGCGATGATCCGATCGGCGGGATCCTTCGGTGGCGAGCCTGGTAGGAAAGCCGAGGCGATGAGCACCTTCGGCGGCATCGGCGCGAGGCGTAGGCCGGGCAGCTTCAGCAGCGTCGAAAACCAGACGTCCGGGGCGAGCGACAACGTCAGTCTGCGCTTCGAGACGAGGGTCGCGATCTCCCAAGCTGAAATGGGTGACACGTAAATGCCGTGTCCTTCGACCTGCGCTACCGCAATCGCTTCGCGGCTCTCTGTCGACATCGGAAAGCCGCCAGCAAGCCAGATCGCCGCACAAGTGTCGAGCAGGATCGACAGGGTCAAGTTCACGGATCCGCGCCCCAGACCTCGCCCGTGGGCGCAGTCAAGTCTGTCCCGGGACCGATCTTCACCGTCCCCTGCAGCGCGCCCCAAAGCTCGACCGTCTGACCTCGGATCGGCACGATCGCCGCGATCGGCCTATTGTGCTTCATCAGCACCACCCGGCTCGTCTTTCCCCTGTAGACGTCGTCGATCACGGCCAGGCACCTCGCCTTGAATGACGTTACGCCGATCGCGGTCTCCGTACCCTCTTCGCTTGTCATCGCCCATCTCCAGTGGTCCACTCTATATGGTCCCTTTGGCAAAGCAACGAAAGGCGAGCCTGTGCGAAAGTCGAACGTCGCCGGCCTGGGAGGCGAGCGCTATAATCGGTGAAAGGGCTCACGCGTGCAGGACCATCCCAAGGCGCCATTCTCGACGGAACTGCGACCGAGGCTCGAATCCAGGTGTCGCCATGATCGGTCGGTTGAACCACGTCGCCATCGCGGTGCCGGATCTCGCGGCCGCGGTCCGGACCTATGCGGACGGTCTCGGGGCCGTGGTGTCGGAACCGCTGGCCTTGCCGGAGCACGGCGTCACGGTCGTGTTCGTCGCCCTTCCGAACAGCAAGGTGGAACTCATGGCGCCGCTCGGCGCCGCGTCGCCCATCGCGGCTTTCCTCGAACGCAACCCGCAGGGCGGCATGCACCACATCTGCTTCGAGGTCGACGATCTCGCGGCCGCGCGCGACCGAGCGACCGCATCGGGGCTGCGGGTGCTCGGGTCGGGCGAGCCGAAGATCGGGGCTCACGGCAGGCCGGTTCTTTTCCTGCACCCGAAAGATCTCACAGGCACGCTCGTGGAATTGGAACAGGTCTAGCGCCCAGGCTGTTCGATCAAGCGTTGCATGGCTTGACAGCACGCCGAACCTTGCGCAAACTCATTCGTATACGAACGATTATGCGGCGCATCGACGCCGGGCCGACCGAGGCTGTGCATGGCGTCTGATCCGCTTTCCCCACAAGGCGACAAGATCCGCTGCGATGCATGCCCGGTGATGTGCTACATCAAGCCTGGCTCCCTTGGCGCCTGCGACCGCTACGGCAACCGCGATGGCGAACTCTATCGCGTCGATCCGCACGTGGTGCTGGAGCGCCGCCTTGAGGGCGGCGGCACGGTGGTGCCTTTCGGCCTCGGCACGCTCGACTGGGGCGGCGACATCCTGCGCGAACCGCAGACCTTCGTGACCGCCATCGGGGCCGGCACGACCTATCCGGATTACAAGCCCGCGCCTTTCATCGTCTCCTCCGAGATCGAGGGTGTCGACATGGTGACCGTCGTGACCGAGGGGATCTTCTCCTATTGCGGCGTCAAGGTGAAGATCGACACCGACCGTCACCTCGGCCACGAGGGCGCCCCCGTTCGGGTCGAGGGCGAGCCCGTCGGCCATGTCACCACAGGCGAATACGGCTCGCAGATGCTGTCGCTCGGCGGCGTTTCGCATCTCACCGGCGGCGGCAAGAAGGAAGGGCGGGTCACGTGCGCGGCGCTGCTCGATCTGTGCAACGGCAGGCCCGTGGAACTCGTGGTCGACCAGGGCGCCACCGTGCTGGTTCAGTCCGGCCGACCGCCGCTCGTCAACGGCGTTCTCGAAGAGCGCATGCGGGTCGGCTGCGGGTCGGCCACGATCGGCATGTTCGCCAAGCAATGGGACGGACTCGTCGACGAGGTGGTGGTGGTCGACGACCATATCACCGGCGTCTTGTCCGAACACCAGGCCGGCAAGCTCCTCGGCATCGCCGAGACCGGCATCAAGCTCAAAGGTCGCCGCTCGACGCCCGGGCGCTATTTTCAGGTGGCCGAGCCTGGTACGGGCTGGGGCGGCACGAACCTGAAGGACCCTCTTGCCATCCTGGGTGATTTCGACGCCAAGGTCGCTCGCCCCGGTCTTACGATCCTGATGGTGTCGACCACCGGCGAGCACGCCGGCTATTTCGTGCTCGATGCGGCGTTGCGCCCCGCCGAGACCACCATGCCGGAGAACCTCCAGCGGTCGGTCGCCCTGATCGCGGAAAACTGCGAGCCGGCGCTCTCGACGGTGTTGTTCATGGGTGGGGCGGGTGGCTCGCTCCGGGCCGGCGTCACCGAGAACCCGGTCCGGCTGACACGCTCGGTCAAGGACGCCCTCACGGTCGTGACCTGCGGCGGTGCCCCGACCTATGTTTGGCCAGGCGGCGGCATCAGCTTCATGGTCGACGTCTCGCAGGTCCCCGCGAATGGTTTCGGCTCGGTGCCGACCCCGGCCCTGGTGGCTCCCATCGAGTTCACGCTGCGCCTCTCCGATTATGCCAAGCTGGGCGGCCATATGGACCAGGTGCGGTCGCTTTCGGAGTTCCGCGCCGCCACGGAGGCACGCCTGCAGGTGCCGCAGCGCGCCGGCCATCCCTGGCCGCTGCTGCCCGACGCGGTCCGGGGGCTCGGCCGATGAGACAGCCGCAGGTCCGCCTGCTGCAGAACGGGCGCTTGCACCTGCAGGACGGCCCCATCGATCTCATCGTCGAGGCGCAAGGCGAAGCCGTCTCGCTCCGTATGGCCTACGAGGCCGCAATCCAGCGTTTCACGGGCCTCCTCGACGAGCTCTGCGCGGAACTGGCGACCCTGCGGGCCGCAGCCGATCCCGTCCGCTGCACGCTCGCCGGCCGGGTCGCCCGCCGCATGCAGGCCGCCGTGGCGCCCTTCGCGGCCGAGACCTTCATCACACCCATGGCGGCGGTAGCGGGCGCCGTGGCCGAAGAGATCCTCGGCGCGATGACGTCCGCGGCCCCGCTCCGTCGCGCCGCCGTCAACAACGGCGGCGACCTCGCGCTGTATCTCGGCCAGGAGGCGAGCTTCCGGGTCGGCCTCGTGGACCGTCCCGACAGGCCGAGCCTCTTCGGCCATGTGGACCTCGACGCCGCGTCCCCGGTTCGCGGCATCGCCACGAGTGGGCGGCGCGGGCGCTCCTTCTCGCTCGGTGTCGCCGACGCCGTGACCATCCTGGCCCCGACCGCTGCCGCCGCCGATGCGGCCGCGACGGTCGTGGCCAATGCCGTGGATCTGCCCGGACATCCGGCCGTGGCGCGGCGGCCTGCCTCGGACATCCAGCCCGACAGCGATCTCGGCGCAAGGCTCGTCACGCGCGACGTCGGACTTCTGTCCCGGGACGAGATCGCCACGGCACTCGACGCGGGCGAGAGCCGTGCCGAGGACCTCATGCGCCGCAGCCTGATCCTCGGCGCGGCGCTTCACCTGCAAGGCGTCACCCGCGTCGTGGGGGCGGTGCGGCATCCCGCAGCCGGCTGGTCCGACGCGGGTGCGATCTTCCGCCTGCCGGACGTATGGCCGGCCTTATCCTCTCTTCATGCCTGAGGGACGAGACCATGCTGGCCAAGATCCGCAAGATCGTCACCCTCGTCGAGGAGGTCCGCAGCGAGATGGGCCGCGCCGTCGATCCGCCGACCCGCCGGGCCGCCGCCATCGCGGTCATCGAAAACCCCTCCGCGGGCCGCTACATCGAGGACCTGTCCGACCTGATGGCGATCGGCAGCGAACTCGGGGGCGTGTTGACGGCGCGGGCCGTCGCGGCGCTCGGCATTCCGGGCGACAAGGCCGAAAGCTACGGCAAGGCGGCGCTCGTCGGCGAGGATGGCGAGCTCGAACATGCGGCGGCGATCCTGCACCCCAGCATGGGCGGGCCGGTGCGGGCCGCGGTCGGCCGGGGTGCCGCCCTGATCCCGTCGGCCAAGAAGCGCGGTGGGCCGGGAGCCACGCTCGACGTGCCGCTCGGCCACAAGGACGCGGCTTTCGTGCGCAGCCATTTCGACGGCATGGAGGTTCGGATCGCGGATGCACCGCGGGCCGGCGAGATCCTGGTGGCCATCGCGATCACGGACAGCGGCCGACCGCTGCCGCGCGTGGGCGGCTTGGCCAAGCAGGACATCAAAGGTGAGGACGGCCTCCGCTGAAGCGTGTCGGCTTCCGCTAGGCACGGTTCCAAAACGCAAACGCAAGGCGCGGCGATCGCACGTCGCTGAACAAGGGGATCGTGGAATGGTGCACAACAGAATGACGCGGCGCCGGCTGATCGGGGCGACGGTGGCGGGTCTCGCCGGTCTCGCGAGCCTTGGCGCGCCCGGGGCGCGGGCAGAGGACGGCGAGATCAAGATCGGCGAGATCAACTCCTATTCGGCCCTGCCAGGCTTCACCGAACCCTACCGCAAGGGCTGGCAACTGGCTCTCGAGGAGATCAATGCCGCGGGCGGCATCAACGGCAAGAAACTCGTCGTCATCTCCAAGGACGATGCCGGCAAGCCGGCCGAAGCCGTGACGGCAGCCAACGAACTCGTCTCGAGCGATCACGTCGCGATGCTGGCGGGCGGCTTCTTCTCGAACATCGGTCTGGCGATCGCCGACTTCGCCAAGCAGAAAAAGGTGCTCTACCTCGCGGGCGAACCCCTGACCGACGCCATGGTCTGGTCTGGCGGCAACCACTACACCTTCCGGCTCCGGCCTTCGAACTACATGCAGGCCGCCATGCTGGCCGACGAGGCCGCGAAGCTCCCGGCCAAGACCTGGGCCACGATCGCACCGAACTACGAGTACGGCCAATCCGCCGTCGCGGTATTCAAGAAGCTTCTCTCGGCGAAGCGGCCCGACGTCACATGGGTGGCCGAGCAATGGCCGACGCAAGGCAAGATCGACGCCGGTCCGGTGGTCCAGGCGATCGGCGCCGCCAAGCCCGACGCCATCCTCAACGTCGAATTCGGCCCCGACCTCGTGAAGCTCGTGCGGGAAGGCAACACCCGCGGGTTGTTCAAGGACCGCAGCGTGGTCAGCTTCCTGACCGGCGAGCCAGAATATCTCGACCCCTTGAAGGACGAGGCGCCCGAGGGTTGGATCGTCACCGGCTATCCCTGGTCCGCGATCCACACGCCCGAACACGATGCCTTTCTCAAGGCCTACCAGGCCAAGTACAACGACTATCCCCGGCTGGGGTCGGTGGTGGGCTACACCCTGATCAAGGCGGTGGCGGGCATCCTGCGCAAGGCCGATTCCACCGACCCCGACAAGATCGTGGCGGCCGCCGAGGGGCTCGGCTTCGACACGCCCTTCGGCCCGGCGAGCTTTCGCGCCATCGACCACCAGTCGACGCTCGGCGCCTTCGTGGGCACCACGGCGTTGCAGAACAACAAGGGCATCATGGCGAATCCGGCATACCACGCGGGCGCCGCCTACCTGCCGAGCGACGCCGAGGTGAAAAAGCTTCGCCCGGCCGAGTAAGGGGACGATGAAAGCCGTGTCGGTGCAGGACGTTGCCCAACCCCCGTGGTGGGCAGATGGAAGGGGATGGGCATGAGCTTCTTCTTTGCCCAGTTCCTCACGGGCCTTGCCGACGCGGCTTCGCTGTTTCTCGTGGCTTCGGGTTTGTCGATCATCTTCGGCGTCACCCGGATCGTGAACTTCGCCCACGGCGCCTTCTACATGCTGGGCGCCTACGTGGCCTATACGCTGGCCGAGCGCTTCGTCGACGGTTCGAGTGCCGTCGACGGCGTCTTCTTCTGGGGTAGCCTCCTGGTCGGGGCGCTGGTCGTGACGGTCATCGGCACCCTGGTCGAGATGCTGCTCCTGCGCCGCATCTATGCGGCACCCGACCTGTTCCAGCTTCTCGCGACCTTCGGGGTAACCCTGGTCATCGAGGATCTGGCGCTCCTGGTCTGGGGCGGCGAAGACCT
Source organism: uncultured Lichenihabitans sp. (assembly GCA_964252585.1). Lineage (GTDB taxonomy): Bacteria > Pseudomonadota > Alphaproteobacteria > Rhizobiales > Beijerinckiaceae > Lichenihabitans. The sequence continues at coordinate 7,231 of CAXUOD010000075.1, forward strand.
CGTGGGCCCGCGCGCACCCGGCCTCAAGGGTGCGGTTTCGATCTTCGGCCAGCTCACGCCGACCTACGACCTCGTTCTCATGGTGCTCGGGCCGGTGGTGCTCGGGCTCCTCATGCTGCTGTTCCACCGCACGCGGTTCGGCATCCTGGTGCGGGCCGCGACCCAGGACCGCGGCATGGTGGCGGCCCTCGGCGTGAACCAGAAATGGCTGTTCACCGGCGTCTTCGCGCTCGGCGTCTTCCTCGCGGCTTTCGGCGGCGCCCTGCAGATCTCGCGCGATGCCGTCAGCCACTCGATGGACCTGCCGGTCATCGTGGAGACCTTCGTGGTCGTGGTGATCGGCGGCCTCGGCAGCGTCGGCGGAGCCTTCGTGGCGGCGCTTCTGGTCTCGGAACTCAATGCGTTCGGCATCCTGGTCCTGCCGACCGTCTCCCTGGTGCTCGTCTTCGTCGTCATGGCGGTCGTTCTCGTGGTACGGCCCTACGGACTGTTCGGCCGTGCGCCCGCCGTGCCGCGCAGCACCGGCGTCGTCGCGACCCGTCCCTGGCGGATCTTCACCGGCCGCGAGCGGCTCGTCCTCGGGGGTACGGTGGTGGTGCTGGCGACCCTGCCTCTCCTGGCCGGTCCTTACCTCCTCACGGTCGGGGCCGAGATCCTCATTTTCGCGCTCTTCGCCGCGAGCCTGCAGTTCCTCATGTCGGCCGGCGGCATGGCGTCCTTCGGCCATGCCGCCGCATTCGGCCTCGGTGCCTATGGCGCGGCCCTGGCCGTGAAGGATCTCGGATGGCCTCTGCCGGCGGCTCTCGCCGGCGGGGTGGCGGCCGGCGTCGTGGGGGCTGCCCTGATCGGCTGGTTCTGCGTGCGGCTGTCGGGCGTCTACTTCGCCATGCTGACGCTCGCCTTCGCTCAGATCGTCTGGTCGATCGCCTTCCAGTGGACCAGTGTGACGGGCGGCGACAATGGCCTGCTCGGCATCTGGCCGCCCGGTTGGGCCTCGACGCCGGCGGGCTTCTTCTGGCTGTCGCTCGGCATGGCGGCGGCGGGTATAGCGGCACTGCGCGTGCTCACCTTCTCGCCGTTCGGCACGGTTCTGCGGGCCTTGCGAGACTCGCCGTTGCGGGCCGAGGCGGTCGGGATCGGCCGGCGCTCGACGCAGTGGCTGGCCTTCGTGCTGGCCGGCGGCTTCGCGGCGCTGGCGGGGGCGCTGTTCGCCTATCTGAAGGGCAGCGTGTTCCCCGACAGCCTCGGCATCCCGACCTCGGTCGACGGCCTCGTCATGGTGCTGCTCGGCGGCATCGGCACCGTGTCTGGGAGCGTCGTCGGGGCCGTCGTGTACAAGGCGCTTTCGATCTGGCTCGTGAGCCAGACCGACTATTCGAAGCTGGTGCTGGGCCTCGTCATCGTGGTCCTGGTCGTGGCCTTCCCGAACGGCATCGTGGGCAGCCTTGGGGAACTGCCGCGGCGTCGCAAGGCGTCCGGGACCTCCGATCCATCGCCGAACCCATCAGGTGCGCCCGATCAGGCCGCAGGCCTCGCCTTGTCGAAAGGTGCCGAATGAGCCTCGCGGCCGACGGATCCCCTCCGTCACCGCTGCTCGCGGTCGAGGCGCTGAGCAAGGCCTATGGCGGCGTGAAGGCCGTGCTCGACGTCTCCTTCACGCTCGCGCGCGGCGAGATCCTGGCCCTGATCGGTCCCAACGGGGCCGGCAAGTCGACCTGTTTCAACATGCTGAACGGCCAGATCGCGCCGGACACGGGCCGCGTGCGGATCGACGGGCAGGACATCACGGGTTTGGCGCCGCGGGCCATCTGGCGTCGGGGCGTGGGCCGCACCTTCCAGATCACCGCAACCTTCGGGTCGATGTCGGTCCGCGAGAACCTTCAGACGGCGCTTCTGTCCCATGCCGGGAGAAGGCTTCGGCCGTTCGGCGTCGCCTTCCGGCAAGAGCGTGCCGCGGCCGATGCCCTGCTGGCCCTGGTGGGAATGGCGGGCCAGGCCGAGCGCGCCTGCGCCGAACTCGCCTATGGAGACCTGAAGCGCCTCGAGCTCGCGGTGGCGCTGACCAATGCGCCCTGTGTGCTGCTGATGGACGAGCCGACCGCCGGCATGGCACCGGCCGAGCGCATCGCCCTCATGCGCCTCGTCGCCGACATCGCCCGAGAGCGACAGATCGGCGTCCTCTTCACCGAACATGACATGGACATCGTGTTCGAACATGCGGACCGCGTGATGGTGCTCGACCGCGGCGAACTCATCGCCCAGGGGCCGCCCGCGCTGGTTCGGGTCGACCCCCGTGTACGGGCCACCTATCTCGGGGAAGGTCTGCTCTTCAAAGCCGCCGATGCCGCCTCGGTGGAGGGCACGGCCCCATGATGCTCGACGTCTCGGGCCTCAAGGCGTGGTACGGGCCGGCCCAGATCCTGTTCGACGTGGCGCTCGCGGTCGGCCCCGGCGAGGTCGTGGCCATGGTGGGTCGCAACGGCGCTGGGAAAACCACGACCTTCCGGGCCATCGCGGGCCTCGTTGGTCGGCGCGAAGGCCGCATCCACTTCAACGGTCAGGATGTGTCGCGGCTCGAAACCTTCGAGATCGTGCGCCGCGGCCTCGCCTTCGTGCCGGAGGACCGCCGCATCTTCACCGATCTCACGGTCGAAGAGAACCTCGCGGTCGGCTCGCAGAAGCCGCGGGCCGGCGCACCGCTGTGGACGCCCGAGCGGCTTTACGAGCTTTTTCCGAACCTCGGCGCGATGCGCAGCCGTCCTGGCGGACGCATGAGCGGCGGCGAGCAGCAGATGCTGACCATCGCCCGGTCCTTGATGGGCAATCCGCGTCTCGTGCTGCTCGACGAACCTTCCGAGGGGCTCGCTCCCAAGATCGTGGAAGAGATGGCCCATGCCATTCTGGCCATGAAGCGCGAGGGATTGAGCATTCTCGTGTCGGAGCAGAACCTCCATTTCGCCCGGCTCATCGCCGACCGGGCCGTCGTGATCGAACGCGGCCACGTCCGCTACTCCGGCGCAATCAGCGATCTCGATCAGCAAGCGGACTTACGTGATGCTTACCTTTCAGTGTGATACAACGGTGCCATGGATAGCATTACCGCCGAACGGCCCTCCCGTGTTTCCGATTACGTCCTCGAGGATCAGGTTGGCTTCGTCCTGCGCCAGGTCGCGCAGCGACATGCCGCGATCTTTACGAGCGGGGTCGATGGCGACATCACGGCGACCCAGTGGGCGGCCCTGGCGAAGCTCCGAGAGGCTGGACCTTTGTCGCAAAACCTGCTCGGCCGCCACACCGTCATGGATGGTGCCACCATCAAGGGCGTGATCGACCGCCTGATGGTTCGCGGCTTTGTGGAAGCCCGGCCCCATCCGGAAGATGGCCGGCGGCGCCTCATCGACCTGACCGAATCCGGACGCGACATCGTCGATAGTCTCGCGCCTCGCGCCTTGCTGATCTCGGCCGAAACGTTGGCTCCGCTCGATGTAACCGAGCGTAAGACCTTCATGCGTCTCCTGTTGAAGTTGCGATAAAGGCTCACGACGGCTCGGAGGCGGACTGGAGAACCCTTCTCCCGACAAGCCAAACCCCAAAACTGCTAGCTTACCCGGACACCCTGGCGGATCAGCTCTCCTTGCACGACACCCAGATCGACCTGGCGCAATGGCCGGCCTGACGTGATCGCGACGGCGGCGGCGACCCCGGCGCCCTGGCCCGTCACGGCGCAGCAGGCCATGTTGCGCGTCGCCGCATGCGCGATCCGGTCGCCTCCGATAGCGCGACCGACCACCAGGAGGTTCTCCACGCCTCGCGGCAGCAAGGACCGATAAGGGATCTGCATGTAGCGGCCCGTGGTCGGCAGGATCAGGACCCCGTAGCCGTCGATGAACTCGGGGTAGATGCCGATCGAGTCCTCGAACCGCGCTTCATTGCGGACATCCGCTTCGGTCAAAGCGTAAACCGCCTCGATCTTGCGCGTATCGCGGATGCCGATCGTCATGCCGAAATTGCGGAGCCGTGCTCCCGCGCAGCCCGGCGTGTAGCGGCGGAGCGCCTCGATGGCCGACATGGCCTGTCTTCGTCCCTCCATTTCGGACCGCGTCATACTGTCGGGATCGGTGCCGTCGCATCCAGCGAGGTGGACGAGGTTCATATAGGTGAGCTCGCCCGTGTCATGCATCGCGCCCCAGGTGCCGCCGATCGTTTTCAGGTGACCCGGCATCACGCCGTCCCGGATCGCCCGCGCGAAAGGCTTGGCCAGGAAGGGCGAGAACATCGCGTCCTCCTTGCCGGAGGTCTCGACCTTCCATTCGCCGGTGGACCAGCTTCCGTAAGTCTGCGGATCAGCCCGGATGCCGTCGAGAAAGGCGCGCTTGTCCACGCCCGCCAAGTGGAACATGACGGAGGCCGCCTGCATGGCTTCGACGGGCGTCTTCGCGGTCAGGGCGCCGGCCCGGTAAGCCACATCGGCGTCGCCGGTCGCGTCGATCACGCAGCGGGCGAGAAGTGCTTCTCGGCCGGCCTTGGATTCGGTGATGATCCCGCGGATCGCGTCGCCTTCCATGATCGGGGCGACGAACTGGCGGTGCAGCATCGGATGTATGCCGGCCTCTTCCACGAGCCGATCGGCGACGAGCTTGAAGCCTTCGGAATCGAGCTCGTAGCTGATCGACTGGCTCTCGGGCACGGCAGCCCCCATGGCCTTGGCGCGCTCCTCGAACTCGCGCCCGATCCCGCCGGCCTCGACCGTCGCCTCGTGGCGATACCAGGCGAAGCCTTCTACCCCTACGGCTGTGATGTTGCCGCCGAAACAGCCGAAACGTTCGACGAGCGCGACCTTGACGCCGGATCGTGCTGCCGCAAGCGCGGCCGCCAAGCCGCCCGGGCCCGAGCCGACGACCAGGACCTCCGTTTCATGCACGACATCCACGTTGCGTTGCGGCTCGGAAACGGTCTTCATCGCGCGTGAGGCTCAAACAAATATCGGGACTCGACACCATGCGATCACGCCGACGGCCTTGCCAAGCCGGGGTTCCTTCGCCGCTCCCTTAAGCTGCAACCTTATCGATCAAGAAACCGGAAGGGCACATCATGGCCGTCACGACTCTCGATGCCGTAACGGCGCTGATCGTCATCGATCTGCAGAAGGGGATCGTGGCTCTGCCGACCGTGCATCCGATCGCCGAGATCGTGCAGCGTGCGCGTCTGCTGACGGATGCCTTTCGCCACCACGGTCTGCCGGTTGTTCTCGTGAACGTCACCGGTCGACCTCCCGGCCGCGCCGAGCAGGTGCGGATCCCGAGGGACTTGCCGAGCGGTTTCGCGGATTTCGTTCCCGAACTGAGCCCGCAGCCCGGAGACCACATCGTCTCGAAACAGACGGCCGGCGCCTTCACCAAGACCGATCTCGAAAATTTCCTCAGATCGCGAGGCGTCACGCAAGTCGTCATCGTGGGCGTCGCCACCAGCATGGGCGTCGAGTCGACGGCCCGCCAGGCGCACGAGCTCGGGTTCAACGTGACGCTCGCGGTCGATGCGATGACCGACCTCGACGCCGCGCTTCATGTGAGCAGCAGCACCAAGATTTTCCCCCGCCTCGGCGAGACCGGATCGACGCAAGAGATCCTCGACCTTCTCGCGGCGGCGCGCAGTAGTGTCACTGCGTCATGAAATGAGGGGAGGTTTTTTGTTGTTTGATTTCAGTACGGACATTGAGAGAGGCGCTGGCCGCGTGATTACCTACCCGTTCTCCTCCCGCATCCGCGAAGCGCTACGTCTTGGCGGCCGAATGGGTGCAGCAGCTGGCCTTGTTGCTTTGCGGCGGTAGGTCGATGACGGGGTTCTGGTCGAAGAAACCTGCGGGCGCGAGCGTGAAGCCACAGACGACGCAGGGTTGAACCGGATGATCTTCTGGCCTTGGAACATGATGCACCCCGAAGCTGTGCCAGAGCACGATGTCGGTGTTCACGAGCGGGCGGTCCTTGGCGATCCAGGCCGGCAGGCCGTCGTCGCCGGTCGACTGGTTGACGAACTCGCCGGCTGGGTAGCGCTCGTCCGGAGCGAACCGCGTGATCCAGAGCTGGTGCTGGATGAAGCGCGAACGCCGCCCTGACGGCGAGTCGGGATGCGTGAAGGGGCGCACCGGTGACTTCGCCTCGAGCCTGTAGGCGGTGGGCTGGCCGAGCCAGTTCGTGACGCCGGGGTTGATGACCTTCCAGCTGCGCATGCGGTCGAAATCACTGTCGCGCACGGCCTTCTGTTCCGAGGCGAGGACGTTCTCCTCGACATAGAACGCGTTGCCGTAGGGGTTGTCGGGGCCGGGCGGCGGCGCGACCGTGTCGCATTCGACGATCGAGTTGTCGGGCCCGTCCACCTCCATGTCGAGGCGGGCGCTGAAGATATGCTGGTGGATGTGACCCACGAGGCCGGGCGCGACCTCGGTGCCGTAGCGGCCAGGATGGCCCGGATGGCAGGCGGCCGTATTGATGATGCCGGTGGCTTTCATCTCGTATTCGATGCGCCCGTCCTGGTGCAGGTACCAGTAGGACGCATATTCGTAATTGCCGATCGTCGAGATGGACGACACCACGAGTTTCCGCGCTCGTCGAACTTCGGTGCGCCGGGTGCGGACGTCGAAATGCTTCCAGGAGAGGCCTGCGTCCTCCTCGTGCAGGCAGATGCAGTTCTCGATCGTTCGCGGGCTGCCGAAGATGTCCGGCACCACGGCATCGAAATAGTGGATGGCGCCGAGGCAATCGCACCCGAGCGTGAGCGAGTTCGCCATGCGGCCGAAACCGAGTTCGCCGCTGTCGAAGACGTTCTTGCGATAGTGGCTGCGCTCCGGCGTTCCATAGGGCACGACCATCTCGGCGATCGAGGCGCGGTACACGACGGGGCGGCGCGTGCCGTCGACCGTGTAACCGATTCGGTGCAGCACGAGCCCTTCGCGGCCGTTGAAGCCGACGCGGAAGTCCCAATTCTCCCAGGTGACCTTGCGGCCCTCGACCCGAAACCCCGGCCCGTCGGGCTGCACGACATCGAGCAGGGCCGAGGGCGGGCGGAACGTGGTCAGCAGGTCGGCATCGTAGTTCAGCGGCGTGCGGGGCACCGGGATGTAGTCGCCGTTCTCCTCGAAATGATCTTCGACCTCGAGGATCTCGAGCGTGGCGAGGTCGATCAGGGCATGCAGGCCCTCGACCGGATGGGCATAATAATTGTCGAGCGGGAAGGTGCGCATCCAGATGAAGCAGTTGAGGACGCGCCGCCCGCGTTCGACCGCGTGGCCGAAATCGCCGACCGTCCAGGGGTCGACGCACATGTAGTCGAGCTCGTCGATGAGACCGCGGCGCCGCAAGGCCTCCTGGAAGCGCGGGTCCGCCTTCACGGCCCGCTCGATGTCGAAGACCTCTTCGACCGCCACCATGGCACGCGCGGACTCGTCGAAACGCTCGGACACCACCTCGCCGGTCTCGAGGTCGATCCGGCCTTGCCAAACCCCGACGTGGCCGCGCCTGAAGGCGTTGAAACGCGCGATCCGCTGGAAGGGCGCACCGGGAACCGTGGCGCGGACGACATCCTTGGGGGGCTCGTCCACGTCGATCGTCTCGACCCGGAGATCGTCGCCCCATGCGTAGTGATCGCGGATGATGGTGGCGGCACGCCGGATCTCGGCCGTGCTCAGCGGATCGAGCGGATGGCTGGCCACGCTCTGGGCGTCGGAAGACCCCTCGGCCACATGCACGTTCATCGTCGTTCCTCGTGGGTGAAGCGATCGGACTTCGCGGCCAGCATCCCGTCCCGGGCCACCAAGCGACCGCGTTTCAGCACGGTGCGCCGGCGCGGGTGATCGAGGACGGCCTCGGCGACGGAGTTCGCGTGGACAAGCACCAGGTCGGCGACACGGCCCGGCGCGACGCCGTAGCGGTCCAGGCCGAGAACGCGGGCCGGGATGTCGGTGACCATGGCGAAGGCGTGCGCCAGATCCTCGTTGGTGAAGAAGCCCTGCCGATAGCCGATGACGGCCGCCCGATCCAGCATGTCGCCGTCGCCATAGGGCCACCAGGCGTCGCGGATATTGTCGGATCCGGCGAAGACCGTGACGCCGGCCGCCGCGAGGCGCAGCACCGGCGGCATGGGGCCGACCCCCGGTGCGTTGGTCATGACGGCGACCTCGGCCCGCGCCAGCGCCTCGGCGGTCCTGCCGAAGTCGGCGTCGTCGATGGCGCCGAGCCCATAGGCGTGGCTGACCACGACGCGGCCCTGCAAGCCCCCAGCCAGCGTCCGCGCCGCGATGGCACGCAGCTCGAAGGCGCCGAGCGGTCCGGGGTCGTGCAGGTGGATGTCGATGCCTTTGCCCTTGCGGGCCGCGAGGCCGAACACGGCATCGAGATGACCCTCGACGTCGAGGTCGATGCCGGCCGGGTCGAGGCCGCCGACGAGATCCGCTCCGGCGTCCATCGCGGCGGCCAGAAGGTCCGCGGTGCCCGGATCACGCAGGATGCCGCTCTGCGGGAAGGCGACGATCTCGATGTCGACGAGGTCGCGATAGGCTTCCCTCAACCGGAGCACCGCTTCGAGCCCGGACAGGCCGACGTCCGTATCGATGTCGACATGCGTTCGCAACGCGCCGGTCCCGAAGCCCGCGACCTGCTCGACGAGGCGCCCGCCGCGTTGCTCGATCGACAGGTCGAGGGTGGCGCGGAGCTCCTTCTCGTTCCTGATCCGATCCGCGACCGTACGGCCCGGCCGGTGCGGGATGAGCGGCAGGCCCAGCAGGGTCTTGTCGAGATGGACATGGCCTTCCACGAACGACGGCACGAGGAGCGCTCCGGCGCAGTCGAGCACCGCCCACCCGTCCCTCGGCGTTTGCTCCCCGACAGGAGTGACGGCGCGGATCGTCCCGTCCGACACCAAGACGTCGACGCTGCGCCCGTCGGCCAGTCTGGCGGTGGTCAGCAGCAGGGTCGACGCCTGATCCGTCACGGGATCAGCCCGACCCGGCGCGCCGCCACCACTCGATAGAGCCGGTCGCCGTAGATCCTCTCCTCTTCGCACGCCGAGAACACGAGGCTGATGTCGTGTTCGTCGTCCGATCGGACCGCCTCGGCCGCGATGGTTGGCCAATCGGGGCAGGGCTGTTCGCGCCATTGCTGAAGCGCTTCGGCGCTCGGGAGCTCGGGAAAGCCTATGGCGGGCACCAGCGCCGCGACCGCCTGCCAGAAGTGGCGCAGCAGGAGCGAGTCGGCGCAAACGGTCGCCACGAGGCGCACCCAATGACAGCCCGTCACGGCATGGAGGGCGGCGAAATCCATCGTACCGGCGAAGAGCGCCAGCGCGGTCGCGGCCACCCGCGCGGTGGTGCGTGGCCCGATCCGCAGCCAATCGACGGCCGGTGCGAAATCGGGGTCGGCGCCGACCGCGCGGATGCCGTGCCAGAGATGGTCGTAGGCCGGCAGGCTTCGCAATCCGGGCATGGCGGCGACCCGGACCAGGACCTCTGCGGGATCGTCGGTCGCGGGCGGGGCACCCGTTGAGGGCGGCAGCGGCAGGAAGCAGGCCGCCCAGTAGCCGAGGGCCGTTCCGACTTCGGCGGGGTCGGCTCTCAGGATGCCGTAGGCGAGGCGCATCAGCGGGTGAAGCGCGCTCCCGGCGACGCCGGGGAGGAGATCTGGCAGGTAGCGGTTGACCGCATCGCGGATGCCGAGGCGCGAGACTTCGCGACCGAAGAAAGCGCGGTAGTCACCCTCGCGCGAACGGTCCCCGAGGTGCAGGGTCCAGGTTTCGCGGTCGATCGCAGCGGCCGCGGGAGGCACGGGCACGAGCCGGTTGGCGTCGCGATAGGCATCGAAATACTCGCGCAGTCTCTGGTTGGAAGCGCCGAGCCGCGCGAGGATGATCAGCGCCATCGGGCCGTGATTGGCGAGGTCTACCGGAAATTCCGCACTGAAACCGCGCGCTTCCCGCAGGAGATCGTCGAGCCCCGAGCTTTGGTCGGCAAACGGCGTCGCCATCGGGATCGCAACCATGTCGAAGCTCCGTCGAAAGCAGTATGTCCGCCGCCATCATTGTGCGCGGATCCAGGTTTCGAGCAAGAGCCTTGCCGCAGACCTCGTCTCGGTTATGCTGCGGTGCAGTCATCGCCAGATCAAGGGGTCGCGGATGCTCGATCGGAGCCGCATAGCCGGCCTTCTCGCCGTTTCGACCTTGTGCTGGTCGCCGGGTGCCATCGCACAGACGAAGCCCTTCGCCGGCGTGACGCTCGCCCTCGCGTCCCAGAACGACCAATTCGCGCCCATCCTGGCGAAGCTCGCGCCGCAGTTCGAGGCCGAGACGGGCGCCACCGTCAAGGTCGACATCATGGACTATGGAACGCTGCTCACCAAGACCACCGCGGATTTCGTCGGCCATACCAAGGGCTACGATCTCGTGACGATGGACATCGTCTGGTCGGGCGCCTTCGCCGAGAACGGCTATACGGTCGACCTCACCGACTGGATCAAGCGCGACGCGGCCGAGATCGACGTCCCCGACATCTACCCCGTCCTGATGGCGTCGCTCGGCGGCTTCAACGGCAAGCAGATGGCCTTCCCGTTCGCGGGCTACGCCAATATCCTGGCCTACCGCAAGGATCTCTACGCGGCGGCGAAGCTCGCGCCGCCCAAGACCATGCAGGAGCTCGTCGCCGACGCCATCGCGCTCGACGATCCCTCGAAGCACATCTACGGCTTCGTGGCGAACGGCAAGACCGGCCCGGCCGGCGCCCAGGACTGGATGCAGTACAATGCGCAGATGGGCGGTTCCATCCTCGGTACGGACGGCAAGCCGGCCATCAATTCGGCCGCCAACGTCGAGAGCCTGAAGGTCTACAAGGAACTCTTCGCCAAGGCTGCGCCGCCCGGCGCCGCCGATTACGATTGGGACGGGCGGGAGCAGAGTTTCCGCAACGGCACCGTGGCCAATATGGAGACCTGGTCGGTCGGGGCGCCGGGCTATTACGATCCGGCGCAGTCGAAGGTCGTCGACACCGTCGCGATCGAAGCCGCACCGGCCGCTGCCGGTCTCTCGCCCCGCTACGGCGTCGGCGGTTGGGGCATGGCGATCAACGCCGACATCGATCCCAAGAAGAAGGACGCCGCCTGGGCCTTCATCAAGTGGCTCACCAGCCCGGCCGTCCATAAGACGTTCAATCTCGACGGCGCCGGAAGTTTCCTGCGCCGCAGCGAGATGACCGACAAGGACCTCCTGGCGAAGTTCCCCTTCCTCCCCGTGATCGCGACGACTTTCGAGCATGGCGATGGCGACTACCGGCCGCGCATCCCCCAATATCCCGAGATCCAGGACATGCTGGGCACCGCCGTCAATGCCGTGCTGGTCGGCAATGCGGACCCGAAAGCCGCACTCGACGACGTGCAGAGCAAGGCCGAGAAGCTGTTTTGAGGGCTGCGCGGCCGGGCTTGGTGTCGTTCCAGGCCCGCCGCAGGATCTTCCTCGCGGCGCTGGGTGCGCCGGCGCTCGTCTATGTCATGGCCATCGGCGTCTGGCCGATGCTGCAGGGGGTCTGGTACAGCGTCTTCGACTACAGCCTGCTGCATCCGGCGCGTCGCCACTTCGTGGGTTTTGGCAACTACGCATCCCTCCTTGAGGATGCGAGCTTCCGAAACGCTTTTCTGAACACGATCCTGTTCTCGCTTTTCGCCGTCTTGCTCGAATTCGCGGCGGGTCTCGGCATCGCGCTCCTGCTGTGGCGCGAAGGCCGCTTCAACCAGATCTGCCTCGCCTTGCTGCTCGTGCCCGTGAGCGTCACGCCCATCGCGGTCGGGCTGATCTTCAAGGGGCTGCTCGAGCCCGATTACGGCATGGTCGGCTATTGGCTGGCGCAATGGGGCATCAGCGACCCGCGCGGCCTCCTCGGCTCGACCCGTACGGCTCTGGCGACCCTTGTCCTGGTCGACGTGTGGGAGTGGACCCCGCTGATGGCGCTGATCCTCCTGGCCGGCCTCAAGGCTCTGCCGCTCGACGTGATCGAAGCGGCGGTCGCGGACGGGGCCACGGCGCTGCAGCGGTTCCGGCTCATCATCCTGCCGCTGCTCCTGCCCGCCGTTTTCCTGGCGCTGGTGCTGCGCATGATGGATGCGGTCCGCGTCTTCGACTCGATCTATGTGACGACCGGCGGCGGACCAGCGGGGGCGACCGACACGCTGATGGTGCTGGCGGTCAAACGCGGCCTCCAGTTCTTCGACATCGGCTCGGCCGCGGCGATCGGCAACGTGATGATCCTGTGCCTCGGCATCATCGCGGCCCTCTTCGTCCTGGTCATCCGGCAAGCCGACCGTGTCGCGAACGGTCGTTGACCACGTGACGCCGCGGAGTCACCTCTTCCTTGAACGCCTCGCACTCGGCGTGATCACGGTCGTGTTCCTGCTGCCGGTGCTCTGGTTGATTTCGACGGCCTACAAACCGGCCGCCGCCATCTTCACCTCGCCCCCGACGCTCCTGTTCGCCCCGACCCTCGACAACTTCCGCAAGATCGGCACGCTCTACGACCTTCCCGCCCTGGTGCGATCGAGCCTCACCATCAGCCTCGGGTCGGCGCTCCTGTCGCTCCTTATCGGGGCGCCCTGCGGCTACGCGCTCGCTCGATCGAGGACGCGATGGGCGCTGGCGCTGGCCTATTTCTTCCTGGGTGTCCGCACGGTGCCGGCGGTCGCGACGCTGCTGCCCTTCTATCTCTTCATGCGGGATATCGGCCTGCTCGGAACGACGGCGGCCGTCGTCCTGATCGACACGGTGCTCAACTGTGCCTTCGTGACCTGGATGATGTTCTCCTACTTCCGCGCACTGCCGCCGGAGTTGAACGAAGCCGCCCTGACCGACGGCTGCACGCTCTGGGGCGCCTTCGTCCGCGTCGACCTGCCCTGCGCCCGATCGGGGCTGCTGGCGAGCACCCTGTTCTGCCTTCTGTTCTCCTGGAACGACTTCCTCTACGCGAGTTTCCTCACGAGGCTCGACAGCAAGCCCGTCTCGGTTGCGCTCGTCACGGCTTACGGCACCTACGACATCAGTTGGGGGACGCTCGGCGCCCTGGCCCATGTGGCGACGATCCCGATCGTGCTGATGGTCGTGGTGCTCAACCGCTTTTTCGTCGGCGGACTCGTGCGCGGCGTCCACTGACGCTTCTTCAGGCGCGAAGCGCGAGGCCCGTCGTGGCGTCGAACAGGTGAAGGTGGCGCGGGTCGGCCGCCAGATGCACCGCATCGCCGGGCACGAGACGGAGACCGCCGTCCAGCAGAGCCTTGAGGTGCCGGCGAGAGGCGGCGAACTCGTCGTCGGCTCCGGCCGAGACGCCGAGCGGCGTCACGCCTTCGAGCTCGATCGAGACCAGCAGGCTTGCCCCGAGGTCCTCCACGAAACGGATCGTTGCCGGCAGGGCCGCTTCGGCGGGCGAGGCGAGCCGAAAGGCTTCCGGCCGCAGCCCGGCCACCACCGGTGTGCCTCTCGCTTGTGCGAGCATCGGAAAGCGCTCGACGCCAAAGTCGACCGCGAACCGGTGCTGGCCGAACCGCAACGCCACAGCGCCCTCCTGGCTCCGTTCGACGGTCGCTTCGAGGAAGTTCATGGCCGGCGAGCCGATGAACCCGGCGACGAAAAGGTTGCGCGGCGCATCGTAGAGATCGCGTGGCGGCCCGACCTGCTGAAGCAGGCCCCGGTCGAGAACCGCGACCCGCGTCCCCATCGTCATGGCCTCGACCTGGTCGTGGGTGACGTAGACCGTCGTGATGCCGGTGCGGCGCTGAAGCGCCGCAATCTCCTGGCGCATCTGGCCGCGCAGGCGGGCGTCGAGGTTGGAGAGCGGTTCGTCCATGAGAAAAGCGTTGGGCGAGCGCACCAGCGCCCGCGCCATGGCCACCCGTTGGCGTTGACCGCCCGAGAGCTTCGCCGGCTTTCGGTCGAGATAGTCGGTGAGTTCCAGCGCCGCCGCGACTTCGCCGACCTTGCGGTGGATGTCGGCGGGGTCGGTTCCTCGCACCTTAAGGCCGAACCCGATATTCCGAGCGACCGAAAGATGCGGATAGAGCGCGTAGGATTGAAACACCATCGCGACGTTGCGGTCGCGAGGAGCGGAATCATTGGCGCATACGCCATCGATCAGAAGACGCCCGGACGTGGGATCGTCGAGGCCGGCCACGATCCGCAAAGCCGTCGACTTGCCGCAGCCCGAAGGGCCGACGAGGATCAGGAATTCCCCTTCGGCAATATGGAGATCGAGGTCCGACAACGCGGCTTGCCCGTTGTCGTAATATTTTGTGACCTGTTCGAAGGTGATCGTCGCCAGTGCCGTCTCGCTCCAGGCGCCCTATGGGGCGGAAGGGAGGTGCACCATCGGGGCAAGACGCGCAAGTCGCGTCGCGACGTCACCGGATCACGGGTGCCGAACGACCAGTGTCTTAAGCGAGAGCCCGTCGATTGTGATTGGCCCACGAAGGCGCCATGACACCGACCGGATCGGTCCTACGCGCGGAAACGCCGGAGCCGGGGACACCGTCGTTCACCGTGGAAGCGGCGGCCCGGGCGACGGACTTGATGTCGGCGCGGGCAATTCCGAGGTCCGCCAGACGCTGGTCGGGCAGCCGGGTCAGTTCACGAACGGCAACGCGCTCGCTGCGCCATTGGGCGATGAAGTTCAACATCGAAAGGTTCCTTGTTGTTGGCAGGACCGAACCGGATGATCGGCTCCGCATGACCTTTGATGCAGTGCAACATAATCCTTTTTCGCCATGACACTAGCTGCGCCAGCAACCGCCTCCTATGCGCCAGCTGCATGAGTGGTTCATTTCAAGGGCGTTCGGCCTGGAATGAAACCCTCCGAAGTCTCATAAAGGCAAGTTGCCTATGCAATTTGCGCATGGGCAATCAGCACCTGACAGGTGAGATCTGGTTGTGAAGTTCGCGATGGATGCTGCGCGGTTCGAAGAACGATACCGGATTGTTGCGATGCAATATTCAATAGCCACTGTGAACCGGGTCTCCAGGTCTCCGGGTCCGGCTCGCACCTGGAAGCCGAGAGGCGCAAGCAAATTCCATCCGGCCAAGCTGCCGAGAGGTCACGATCTCTGGCGGGTCACCGGATCCATGACCAGCGTCTCCAGGGCATCCAAGTTGTTCAGCCAAGGGGCTTTCTGCTCGGGCGAGAAGCGAAACGCTGGCTCGACCAAAGCGGGGTCGTCGAGGCTGTTGAGCGTCAAGCTCACATTGGTTCCAGTGATGTTCCGGTAGCTCAGAGGCGTGCCGCAATCGCGGCAGAAGCCTCTCTCGACAGCGGCCGAACTGGCGAACGTCGTCGGCAGAGAAGACCAGACGACGTTCGCGGCCGGGAAGCGCACGAAAGTCATGAAGGGCGCACCGGAGGCCTTCTGGCACATGCGGCAATAGCAGACGCTGGCGCGGTCGCGCGGCCCCTCGGCGCGGAAGCGAACCTTGCCGCATAGACACCCGCCGGTATAATCCATGGTCGCACCCGAAGCTGGCCTTGATCGTGCTAGCCGTTAACCGTCATCGCGAGCGCAGCGAAGCAGCTCGATCCTGCATCGCAGGCTGGGTCGTCGTACCACGCCTCGCAATGACGAACGGCAAAGCTCAATGACGATCTGACACTCTCGAGCAGCAAGGATTGCCACACATTCCCGAGCCGCCGATAGCCATCGCGGACAAACGCAAGTCAGGCGCCAGAGCAGTATCGGATCAGATGGGATCGCTCTTGCGATTCCATC
>CAXUOD010000076.1:0-22815 GCA_964252585.1 uncultured Lichenihabitans sp.
GTGAGATCGTGTCGACGCGGGGTCGAAACGCGGACGAGACGCAGCGCTACAATGCCCGTCCCGGGAATGACTTGTCGCATGGTAAGCCGATGGTCGTCTTGATCAACGGCGGGTCGGCCTCGGCTTCCGAGATCGTCGCGGGCGCCCTGCAGGATCACAAGCGTGCCACCATCATGGGCACGCGGTCCTTCGGCAAGGGTTCCGTCCAGACCATCATCCCACTCGGCCAGAACGGCGCTCTCCGGCTGACGACCGCTCGCTACTACACGCCTTCGGGCCGATCGATCCAAGCCAAGGGCATCGATCCCGAAACGATCGTGCTCGAGGACGTGCCCGACGACCTCAAGGGCAAGGACGACACGAAGGGCGAGGCCTCGCTCAAGGGGCATCTGATGAACGGCGGCACGGCCGACGAGAAGCAGGGTTCGCAGGCCTATGTGCCGCCGGACCAGAAGAACGACAAACAGCTGATCGCGGCCTTGAACCTCCTGCGCGGCATCACGACCAAGGCGTCCGCCGCCGGAGACACGCCGAAACCCGCGGACCCGGCGAAGGCTTCGAGCGCCGCGGATGCACCCAAGGTCCCGCAGCCGAATTGAATCGGATTACCTGGATCGCCGGTCGGCCAACAGTCGACCGGTGTCGCGAACGGACCGGCGGAGCGTGATTGAGGACAAGCGCTCGCTTCGAAGCTCCGCCGTTGCCGGACCGCCGGGCTCGACCGAAAGCGTGGTCGCCCGCGACACGTTTTGATCCTGGGGCCTCGAAGCGGACGAAAACGGCATGGCTGGCGGCGGACTCTTCGACCCGCTCGGGACAGATCGTCCCCCGAAATCAAGTCGTGCCGGACCATCCCTCTGGCTCATCGCTCTCATCGTCGTCCTGGTCGGGTTTGCGAGTCTCTTCGCCACGGCCGCGTTCAGAAACGGCGGAGAAGGTGGGGAACCCAGGGCCGTCGCCGCGATCGGGCCGGCGCGCCGCCTCGATGCTGTGGCGCCGACACCCGCTTCGCTCGGCTCTGCCGCGAGTACGACGCAGCCTTCAGGACTGCCGGGCGGTCCGATGGCTGCCTCGGACCAGGAGGTCCAGATCGAAAACGGGGTTCGCGTCATCCGGCCTCGCCGCAATGGCCCGACGGGTGGCAGCCTCGTCATGAAAGTGCCGGATGCTGCGCCCGCCACCGCCGAGGTCCCCGTGGCCGATGACCGGCTTTTGGAGCCCGGCGCATCCGGTCCCCTGCCCAGGATAGGATCGGACGGCAGAAGGCCGGCCGAGGTCTACGCCGGTGCGGCAGGACCCGGATCGACCGGCAAGCCCTGGATTTCGATCGTCGTTAGAGGCCTCGGGAACGACCCTGGCGGGGCCGCGCAGACGCCGGCCGACTGGCCTGCCGGCATCACCTTGGGGTTTGCGGTCGACGGAACCGACCTCGCGCGGCAGGTCGGCCACGCCAGGGCGACAGGACATGAGGTCGTTCTGGTGATACCGCCCTCGAAGGGCGGGGCTCAGGATACCACCGTGGCGACGGCGGGAAGACCAAGCGCGACGTCGGGGCGCGACAGACTGCGTTGGCAGTTGTCTCGGTTCACCGGCTATGCCGGCGTGGTCGTGGACTCGACCAACCAGGACGTGGCGACCGTCGCGGCCGACGTCCTCGAAATGACCCGGCGCGGCCTCTATGTCGTCGACGCGACGTCGACCCGCCCGAATGCTCCGGCCCCGAGCGTCGAGGCTACCGCCCTGCCGATGACGATGGCCGACGCGGCGCTGACGGGAACGGCCGACGGCGAGGCGGCTGAGCGTTTCTTGGACCGGCTCGCCAAACTCGCCCGCGCCAACGGATCTGCGATCGGGATCGCTCCAGCCACGCCGCGAACCCTCGCCGCGATCTCGCAATTCGCCGAAAAGGGTATGGCCTTGGTGCCGCTTGGTGAGATCGTGAGCCTGCGGCAGAACGCCCAGGCGCGGCCGAACCCGGTTGCAGTGCCCTGAGAGCTCCCCTCTGGGTTCTCATTAAAAAGAATTTAGTCGAACTCCGCCGGGGAGCAACTTAACTGATGATCATAAAATTAATCAGCAAAGCCGAAATGTCTTCCGCGGTCGATGCGCCGGACGGGAACCGACACCGTGGTCTGCTGATGTGCAGTTCATGCGCGGATCTCCTGTCATCGTGCCGGCCGGGTAGACTATGGCGCTTGATGGAACGGCAAGCATGCCGTGCCACGGGGGCCGGAGACTATAGGGAAGCAAGATGTCCGAGCCTACGCGGCGCAAGATGACCAAGCGTCTGATTTTACTTGCGCTGCTTTGCATCGCTGGTGGGGTCTACTTCGATTGGCGGCAGGTCGGGCCGGTCGTCCAGGACGCGATGGCGAAGATCAGGCCCAAGCAGCAGGAAGCCGCCCAGGCCCCGAAGGAAGCGCCTGCGGTCCCGGTGGGTGCGAGCGACGTCAAGACCGGTGACTTCCCCGTAGTCCTGACCGGGCTAGGAACGGTTCAACCCTACAATACCGTTCTGGTCCGGAGCCGCGTCGACGGCCAAGTCGTGAAGATCGCCTTCGAGGAAGGACAGATCGTGCATCAGGGCGACCTCCTCGTGGAGATCGACCCACGCCCCTATCAGGCTGCGCTCGATCAGGCCAAGGCCAAGAAGGAGCAGGACGCAGCGAACCTCGAGAACACCAAGCGCGACCTAGCCCGGTCTCAGTCGCTGGTTCAGAACAATTTCGTCACGCGGCAGACGCTCGACACCCAAACCTCTTCGGTGGCCCAGTTGACGGCTCAAATGGCTGCCGACGATGCCGCGATCGAGACCGCCAGCGTCCAACTCGGCTACGCCACCATCCGGGCACCGATTACCGGGCGGGTTGGTTTCCGCCTCGTCGATCAGGGTAACATCGTCAATGCGGCGAGCGCGACCGGGATCGTGTCGATCGATCAGATCGAGCCTATCGCGGTCGTGTTCACCGAGCCCGAGAACACGTTGGGGCAGATCACCGAAGGCCTGAAAGCCGGGGCGCTCGACATCCAGGCGCTATCCAGCGACGGCGCCAAGGTCCTGGCGCAAGGCAAACTCGAGACGTTCAACAACGAGATCGATACGTCGACCGGAACCATCCGGCTGAAGGCAGCCTTTGCCAACACGGACCACCATCTGTGGCCTGGCCTTTCGGTCTCGACGGCGCTGACGGTGTCGACCCTGCACGACGTCGTCATGGTGCCGGCGTCGGCTGTTCAACACGGGCCGAGCGGACTCTATGCCTTCGTCATCGGCCAGGACGGGAAGGTCGATGTTCATCCTCTCAAGGTCTCGCTGTCGGATGACAATACCGCCGTGGTCACCGATGGAATCAAGGCGGGCGACAAGGTGGTGACCTCCGGGCAATATCGGCTCCAGCCGCACACTCTGGTGAAGATCGTGCGGGACGACGGGTCCAAATCGGCGCAGCGGGATAGTTAAGCATGAACGGCGGCATCTCGGCTCCCTTCATCCGGTACCCGGTCGCGACCACGCTGATGATGCTCGGCATCTTCTGCGTCGGACTCGTGGCCTATCCTCTCCTGCCAGTGGCACCCCTGCCCCAAGTGGACTTTCCGACCATCCAGGTCTCGGCCACGTTGCCCGGCGGCAGTCCCGACACGATGGCGTCCTCGGTCGCGCAACCGTTGGAGCGGCAGTTCGCTCAGATCCCCGGCGTGTCGCAACTGACCTCGACCTCGTCGCTGGGCTCGAGCGCGATCACGATCCAGTTCGACCTCGACCGCAACATCGACGGTGCCGCCAACGACGTACAGGCCGCCATCAACGCGGCTTCGGGCCAGTTACCCAAGAACCTTCCGACACCGCCGACCTGGAGAAAGGTCAACCCGGCGGATTCGCCTATCATGCTGTTGTCCGCGACCTCGGATCTTCTCCCCCTCACGGTCGTCGACGACAATGCCGACGTGAAGATCGCGCAGCAGATCAGCCAGATCTCGGGGGTGTCCCAGGTCACCATCGGCGGCGAGCAGAAACCGTCGATCCGCGTGCAGATCGATCCCGCGAAGCTGGTCACCAAAGGCTTGTCGCTCGAAGACGTGCGCAACGCCATGTCGATCACCACGGTCGATAGCGCCAAAGGCAATATCGACGGCACGCGGCAGGCGTTCACCATCTACGCCAACGACCAGCTCCTCGACGGGAAGAGTTGGGACGACACGATCATCGCCTATCGATCCGGCGCTCCGGTGCGCATCCGTGATATCGGTACGGCCGTCCCTGCCGCTGAAAATCTGAAAGAAGCCGCCTGGGCCAACGGCAAACGGGGCGTGTTCCTCATCATCTTCAAGCAGCCCGGCGCGAATGTGATCGACATCGTCGACCGCATCAGGAAGGAGCTGCCGCGCCTCCAGGCCTCCATCCCGGCCAGCATCAAGCTCGACGTGATGAGCGATCGGACCCAGACCATCCGGGCCTCGGTGAACGATGTACAATACACGCTGCTGCTGACCATCGTCCTGGTCGTGATGGTGATCTTCGTCTTCCTTCGCAATCTCTGGGCGACGATCATTCCGTCCGTGACCGTTCCTCTAGCCTTGCTCGGCGCCGTCGCGCTGATGTGGGTGGCGGGCTACAGCCTGGACAACCTTTCGCTCATGGCCCTCACCATATCGGTGGGCTTCGTGGTCGACGATGCGATCGTGATGCTGGAGAACATCGAGCGGCACCTCGAGGAGGGCATGAAGCCCGTCGATGCCGCCATGAAGGGTGCCGGCGAAATCGGCTTCACCATCCTGTCGATCTCGATCTCGCTCATCGCGGTGCTGATTCCCTTGCTGTTGATGAGCGGCATCATCGGCCGCCTGTTCCGCGAATTCTCGATCACCTTGGCCATGACCATCGTGATGTCGGCCTTCATCTCCCTGACCTTGACCCCCATGATGGCGGCCCGGTTCATGAAGGACCACAAGCACGCCAAGCACGGTCGTCTCTACATGCTGAGCGAGCGGATCTTCGACGGGATGCTGCATGGGTACGAGCGCGGTCTCGACTTCTGCATCCGCTGGCGCTTCGCCACGCTGCTGGTGTTTTTCGCGACCCTAGGCGTCACCGTCTATCTCTTCACGATCATCCCCAAAGGCTTCTTCCCGAGCCAGGATACGGGCTTGATCATCGGCACCGCGGAGGGTGCCCAGGACATCTCGTTCGAGGAGATGAAGCGCAAGACCGAGGAACTCGGAGCGGTCGCCCAGAAGGATCCGGCCGTTTACTCCGTCGCGATGGCACTCGGAGGATCCGGCGCGCTGAACAACGCTCGCGTCTTCATCACATTGAAGCCGCGCGACGAGCGGACCGCCACGGCTCAGCAGATCATTGCGCGACTGCGTCCGCAACTCGGTAAGGTGGAGGGTGCCGCCCTCTTTCTTCAGGCCGCACAAGACATCCGCGTCGGCGGCCGCGCGTCTCGCACGGAATTTCAATATACGCTGCAGGATCCAGACTTCGACGAACTCAACACCTGGTCGCCGCGGCTGCTCGAAAAGATGAAGGCGCTGCCCGAACTGCGG
Source organism: uncultured Lichenihabitans sp. (assembly GCA_964252585.1). Taxonomy (GTDB): domain Bacteria; phylum Pseudomonadota; class Alphaproteobacteria; order Rhizobiales; family Beijerinckiaceae; genus Lichenihabitans. The sequence goes on from CAXUOD010000076.1 coordinate 5,548, forward strand.
GACGTCGCGACCGACCAGCAGTCCGCCGGCACGACTTTGACCCTGACCATCGACCGGGACCAAGCTTCGCGCTATGGCATCTCGGCCCAACTGATCGACGACACACTCTACGACGCCTTCGGGCAACGTCAGGTGACTCAATATTTCACGCAGGTGAACAGCTACCACGTCATCCTCGAGATCCTGCCCGAGCTACAGGGCAAGGTGAACTCGCTGGGTGACCTCTATCTGCACTCGCCGATCACGGGCGGCGATGTCCCCCTCTCGGCGCTAGCGCACTGGACCACGAACCCCACTCAGCCTCTGTCGATCAGCCACCAGGGCCAGTTCCCGGCCGTGACGATCAGCTTCAATCTGGCGCCTGGTTCCGCTCTCAGCCAAGCGACTACCGCCATCAGCAAGGCTCAGGCGGACCTCAACCTGCCGGCCACGATCCAGGGTACGTTCCAGGGCACGGCGCAGGCCTTCCAGCAGTCGCTCGCTACCGTTCCGCTGCTCATCCTGGCGGCGCTGGTCGTCGTCTACATCATTCTCGGGATGCTCTACGAGAGCTTCATCCACCCTCTCACCATTCTGTCGACGCTCCCCTCGGCGGGCGTGGGCGCGTTGCTGATCCTGATGGTGTTCGGGTTCGACTTCAGCCTGATCGCGTTGATCGGCATCATCCTCCTGATCGGCATCGTGAAGAAGAACGGGATCATGATGGTGGACTTCGCCATCGTGGCGGAACGCGACGAGGGTCTTCCGGCCGATCAGGCCGTCCGCAAGGCTGCGCTCTTGCGGTTCCGCCCGATCATGATGACCACGATGGCGGCCCTGCTCGGCGGTCTGCCCCTGATGCTGGGGACCGGAACAGGTTCGGAGATCCGGCAGCCGCTCGGCTATGCCATGGTGGGCGGCCTCATCGTCAGCCAGGCGCTGACGCTCTTCACCACGCCGGTCATCTACATCTACCTCGACAAGGTGTCCGAGTGGCTGACCGGCTCCAAACACGAAGCGCGGCACGAGGCCGCTCGAGTCGCCGAGCCGGCTCTCGTCCCGTTGAGTGAAGCTGCGGAGTAGCGGCTTCGCTGCGTCGGTCAGTTCAGCTTGGGCAGGTTCTTCGGTTGGAACCGCTCCGGCGCAGGGTAAGTCAGGACGCCGTCTTCCAGCTTGAAGCCGGAGCCCGGCGGGGGTGGGGCGCTCGGGGGCAGTTCGCGCTCGGGTACCGTCGATCCCGCGCGCTGGACATAGGGCGTCGCGGCGCTCGGACGAGCGAACCGGGCCGCACTGACGGGAGCCGCGCGAGACCCGGCGGCACCTCGAATGAGGAGGTCTCGCTGCGGGTCGGCAGCGAGAGGTCGCGCCGCGAACCGGATCGATCGTCCGGTGCTGCCGGGCGACGGCGTCACGGTCTGCTCGGTCGGCGTATCCACGATATCGACGCCGTCCCATTCGGGGCGGTAGGTGGTCTGTCGCCCTGCCGAAAGCTCCGGAGGCCAGGCCATGCAGGAGGCGTAACGTCGTTTGCACAGGGTCTGGTTCGGGAAAGACGGTGTCTTGGCCTCGTATTCCTGACGTGCGTTGGTGAAAGCCGAACGGCAGACCGCGGCCGAGAGCGTATGGCTTTCGAGGCACTCGGCTTCACTGGCATAGGACGCGAAGCGGCTCTGCCCGGTGGCCGCGGTCGCGTCCGCGACGGACCCCAGGCCGGCAAGAGCGACGACCCCGAGAAGCGCCGCTTTACGCCAGGTACCGGTTCTCGTAGCCGTGGCAGACATGCAGGCGGGATGCTCCGTCGAGCCGCACCCGTTGCGAAGGTGCAGGCCGGTAGCGGCTCGGCTTCGTCCCGCACCTCTCAGCCGCGTTTCTCCCACCGACCATCCTCGCTCTGCTGCCAATAGGCTACGCTGTGACCGGCTTTTTTCAAGTCGGTCCACTGCCGGCGAGCTTTTGCGCGTTCGTCCTCGTCGTTACCGTCGAAGATGAGAACGACCCGCTCATAAGCCGCACCTTCGACCGAGAGCGACGGCAAGACCTCTGCCCCATCGACGAGGAAGCGTACCGAGGCGCCGTTCGGGTTCGCCGTGTCGTCGACCAGGACGATCGGTTGGAGATCGGCATCGCCGTCCCGCATGGTGCCGTGGGCCAGGAAACTCGCATCGTCATAGGTCCAGAGCGCGACATCCAGTGCGTCGAGCCGCTCGGCACTCGATACCTGAACAATGGCGCGCCAGCCGCGCGCGGCTGACTTTTCGAGCAGCGACGGCAAGGCCCTTTCGAGGGGCCAGCCTTCGAGATGGTAGAACCATATCTCGCTCAAGACGGCCGCCGGGCTCAACCCTCGTAGTGGTCGGCCACGAGGCGATCGAGTAGTCGGACGCCCCAGCCCGATCCCCAACTCTGGTTGGTGTCGTCCTGAGGCGACCCCATCCCGGTGCCCGCGATGTCGAGATGGACCCAGGGCGTGTCGTTGACGTAGCGCTGCAGGAACTGCGCCGCGGTGATCGATCCGGCGTGACGCCCACCCGTATTCTTCATGTCGGCGAACTTCGAATCGATCAGCTTGTCGTAGGCGGCCCCGAGCGGCAGCCGCCAGACCTTCTCGCCGGTCTCGAGCCCGGCCTTGTGGAGCCGTTCGGCCAGGACGTCGTTGTTGGAGAACTGGCCTGCATATTCGGCCGCCAGCGCCACCAGGATCGCGCCCGTGAGGGTGGCGAGGTCGATCATGAACTCGGGCTTGAACCTCTCCTGGACGTACCAGAGCAGGTCCGCCAGTACCAGCCGGCCTTCGGCGTCGGTGTTGATGATCTCGATCGTCTGGCCCGACATCGAGGTCACGATGTCGCCGGGCCGCTGGGCCTTTCCGTCCGGCATGTTCTCCACGAGCCCGATCACCCCGACGGCGTCGACCTTGGCTTTGCGGGCCGCGAGCGCGTGGAGGAGCCCTACCACGCAGGCCGCCCCTGCCATGTCCCCTTTCATGTCCTCCATGCCGGCCGCCGGCTTGATCGAGATGCCGCCTGTGTCGAAGCAAACGCCCTTACCCACGAAGGCGACCGGTTTCGCGTCCCGCGTGCTGCCTTTCCAGCGCATCACAACGACACGCGACTCATGGGCCGAGCCCTGCCCCACGCCGAGCAGCGCCCGCATGCCGAGCTTTTCCATGGCCGGCATGTCGAGGATCTCGATCTCGACCCCGAGCTTCGAGAGTTCCGCGGCACGACGCGCGAATTCGATCGGAAACAGGACGTTCGGCGGCTCGTTGACGAGCGTCCGGGCCAGTTCGACACCGTCCGCGATGCCGCCGGCCACGCCGGCGAACTCGCGCGCGGCGTCGACAGTACGGACCGCCAGAGTGACGCTGGCCGGTCCCGGCTTCTCGTTGTCCTCCTTTTTGGTTTTATAGCGGTCGAAGCGATAGGCGCGGAGCTGGACCCCTTGGGCGAAATCGGCTGCGGCCTTGGGGGTCGACTCGGCTCCTGGCAGGTCGAAGAGAACGGTCGCTTTCGCCCCGTCGCGCAGCTTGCCCATTACGAAACCGCCGAGCGCCACTCCGTCGCTGCCCGTCGGTGCCCCCTTGGCCTGGGTGCCGATCACCAGCAGCCGGCCGAAACCGAGGCCCACGGGTGCCAGGATGTCGAGCGCCGTCTTGGCTTTTCCTTTGAAGGCCGCCGTAGCGGCCGCGGTGGCGATGAGGCCCGAGGCGGCGCCCAGGATCGCGGTTGCCGTCTCGCCGAGCTTCAGGTCTCCGCCCACGAACACCACCAGGGTTTCGTCCCCACGCGATCCCGAGGTCGCTTTCAGGTCGTCCAGCGATGAAAAATCGATTTTGACGAAATCGGACATCAGGGTCTCTTCGGCTCGTGAGGGATCGGGCTAGGCCCGACCGGTGATCATTGCCCCTAGCCTTAACGCAAAACGTGGGCCGGTCCAGATCGGTGCGATGCGCCGCCACAGGACGCCCGCTCGCCGCCTCCTCGATTTCGCCCCGAAATAACCGTGCGGGCTTGTGAAAGAGTGCTTCGCGGGTCACGCGAACCAACGAAATGCCAGCGCCGTGGCGCGGCGCCTGCGTCGTGCTTGCGCCGCAGGGGCCGCTCCCTTAACCCGGAACGGCAGGGCATGACACGCCGCCCTGTCGCGGCGCACTCGACTGGAGCAACGTGGTCTAGCATGAAGCTCGTCGAGGCCTACGTGTTCCGGATCCTTCGTTCGTCCTTCCTGGTCAGTCTCGGGGTTCTGACGGCCGTCATCTGGATTACCCAAGCGCTGCGGGAATTCGACCTCCTGACCACCAAGGGTCAGTCGCTGGTCGTGTTCCTGGGCGTGACCGCCCTCGGGATCCCTTCCCTCGTCATGGTGATCGCGCCTATCGCGCTCTTCATCGCGGTTCTCTACACCCTCAATAAGCTCAACGGCGACAGCGAGTTGATCGTCATGAGCGCCGCCGGCGTGTCTCCTTTCCGGCTGTTGCGCCCCTTCGCGGTCGTGACCGTCCTCGTGACCTTCCTCGTCGCCGCGATGTCGCTCTACGTCATGCCTTGGAGCTTTCGGGAACTGCGCGACCTGATCATGAAGATCAGGGCGGATTTCCTGACGCATGTGGTCCGGGAAGGCACCTTCACGACGCTCGACGATGGCTTCATCTTCCACTATCGCGAACGTGGCGCCGACGGGTCGTTGCGCGGCATCCTCATGGAAGATCGGCGCGATCCGGCCCAGATCACGTCCTATGTCGCCGATAGCGGGCAGACGTGGCAGTCCGACGACAACAACTACCTCGTGCTCAACAACGGCAGCGTTCAGCGCCATCAGCCGAACGCGAAAGACGCCGCCATCGTGGTGTTCCAGCGCTACGCGCTCGACCTCGCGCAGTTCGGCTCGGAGGTCGCCGGCGCTCCGCTGAAGCCGCGGGAGCGCTCGACCCGCGAACTGTTCAATCTCGACATGTCGGATGCGAACGTGAAAATGCAGGAAGGCCGTTACCGGTCCGAGTTGAACGATCGCTTCTCCGGACCGCTCTACGCCCTCAGTTTCGGGATGATCGCTTTCGCGGCCCTCGCGGTGCCTCGCACCACGCGGTCCGGCAATTGGACCGCCATACTGTCCGCCGTCGTCGCGGTGTTGTTGCTCCGCATCGCGGGCTTCGCGGCATCGGGTCTCGTGGTGAAATCGGCTGCTTGGACGCCGATCGATTACGGCGTGCCGCTGGCGGGCCTGTTGGTCGCAGGCTTCGTCATGTTCGGACCGCGGTTCCGGCTACCTCATTGGAAGGCGGAAACCATGCCGGTTCCCCGGACCGCGTGAGGCCAGCGTGGTCGGGCGCACTTTCGCGCGGTATCTCTCGCGCAACTTCACGAAGTCCATCCTGTCGGTCTTCGGCCTGCTGTTCGCCATCATCTATCTCAGCGACTTCGTCGAACTGTTGCGGCGCTCGGGCGACGCCAAGGGCATCACCACCTATGGGGTGGCGTTCCTGTCGCTGTTGCGCGTGCCCAGCATCACCGAGCAGATCTTCCCTTTCTCGGTCCTGTTCGGCGCCATGTTCGCGTTCCTCAACCTCACGCGCAAACTCGAACTCGTCGTCGCGCGGGCCGCGGGACTGTCGGTCTGGCAGTTCCTCGTGCCTCCCCTCGGCGTCGCGTTGCTGCTCGGCATCGTGACGACGACGGTCTACAATCCCGTTTCGGCCATCTCGAAACAGCGCGCGGCGCGGCTCGAGACCAGGATGTTCGGCAAGACCGGCAGCGAGGAGACAGACACGGCGTTCTGGATCCAGCAGGACGGCATCGACGGTCAGACGATCCTGCGGGCCGATCGGGCGAGCGACGGTGGCTCTCTCCTGTCGGGCATCACGGCGTTCGTCTACGATCGCGATGGCAGCTTCGAGGAGCGTGTCGAGGCCGACCGCGGAGAACTGCACGACGGTTACTGGACGCTGGACGACGCCAAGGTCATGGCGCCGGGCGAAGAGCCGCGCGAGGTCAAGACCGAGATCATCGCGACCAATCTCACCGCCGAGCAGGTGCAGCAGAAGTTCGTGGCTCCCGATACGGTGCCGTTCTGGAGTCTGCCGGAGATCCGTGACAGGACGATCAGGGCGGGGCTGAATGCCACGGGATACGAGTTGCAGTACCAGAAGCTCCTCGCGCAACCACTGCTGTTCATGGCCATGATCCTCGTGGCTGCCGCCTTTTCCTTAAGATTTTTTCGGTTTGGTGGGATCGCCCGCATGGCCGCGGGTGGAGTGGCCGCAGGCTTCGTGCTCTACGTCGCGACGAAGCTCGTGGGTGACCTCGGCGGCGCAGGCCTGCTGAGCGCGCCGGTGGCCGCCTGGGCACCAGCCGTGGTCGGGAGCATGTTGGGTTCGCTCGCGTTGTTGTACCAGGAGGATGGCTGATGGGGCGGCGTACTGGCCCCGGTGCGTTTCATTTCGGCTTGTCCCGGCGCTGGCGCGGCCTGGTACGTCCGTGCGCCTGCGTGGCTCTCGCGTGGACCCTCGGTCACGGCATCGCTCCCGCTCGCGCTCAATCGGCGCCTGCCGGACAGCCGGAGGCGAAGAAGGATCGGCTTCTCGTCGAAGCCAAACAGCTCGTCTACAACCGAGACACCAACGTCGTCACGGCAGAGGGCAATGTGCAGCTCTATTATCAGGGCCGCGTGCTCGAGGCCGACAAGGTGATCTACGACCGGAACGCCAATCGCGTTTTCGCGTCCGGCCATGCCAAGATGACCGAGGCCGACGGGACGGTCACCTATAGCGACAAGTTCGAACTGACGGACGATTTCAAGACCGGCTTCGTCGATAGTCTCAGCGCCATCACCAAGGACAAGACGTTTCTGACCGCGCCACGCGCCGAGCGAAGTGCGGGCGAAACGACGACGTTCGACAAGGGCACCTACACGGCCTGCGCGCCCTGCGCGGCTCATCCGGAGCGACCGCCCCTGTGGCAGGTCAAGGCCATGAAGATCATCCACAAGACCGACGAACAGATGATCTATTTCGAGGACGCGACCCTCGAACTCTACGGTTTGCCGATCGCCTACGCGCCCTACTTCTCGACGCCCGACCCGACCGTGACGCGCAAGACCGGTTTCCTGGTGCCGCACTACGTCTACGAGGCGCGGCTAGGCACCGGCGTCGCGCAGCCGTTCTTCTGGAACATCGCGCCGAACTACGACCTGACCCTGACCCCGACGGTCCTGTCGCAACAGGGCTTCCTCAGCGAAGTCGAATGGCGGCACCGCCTGGAGACGGGCTCCTATTCGGTACTGGCGACCGGCATCTACCAGCTCGATCCGACGGCCTATGCCAAACCGCCCTACGGCACGGGCGACCGCAACCTTCGCGGCTCCATCGAGACCACCGGCAAGTTCTTCATCAACCAGAACTGGAAGTACGGCTGGGATATCGCCATCTTCAGCGATAAATATTTTGTGCAGGATTACAACATTCGCGCGAACAGCCTCGGTGCCGATTACATCAAGGAGTCGATCTCGACCGCTTACCTGACCGGACAGGGAGACCGCAGTTACTTCGACCTGCGCGGCTACCGGATCCAGGGCCTTTCGGCTTTCGACGAGGACAAGCAGCAACCGCTCGTCCTGCCCGTTCTCGACTACAATCGGACGCTTGCCCTCGCTCCCGAGTCGACAGGCGGCGTCGGCGGCGAGGTCAATGTCGACTTCAACCTGACGAGTCTCAGCCGGACCACCGCGGCCTATCAGGCGACGGGAACGCGACTGCTCGATCAGGCCTTCTCGCTCTACGATGTCTGTCCGACGTCGACGACGCCCAATCCGCTGCTGCCGAACTTCAAGCCGCCCTCCTGCTTCCTGCGCGGCATCGCTGGCGATTACACGCGTGCCTCGACTCAGGTCAGCTGGCAGCGCAAGTTCATCGATCCGATCGGCGAGGTTTGGAAGCCCTTCGCGTTCGTTCGGGCCGATGGATCGTGGTTGAACCTGAACACGTCCAACTCCTCCACCTTCACCAGCCTGGCCGGGCAATCCACCCTGTCGAATGCCGACCAGAACAACTTCTTCGGCGCCCATAACGAAGACCTGAACGCCCGCATCGTCCCGGGCGTCGGTCTCGAGTATCGCTACCCGTTCCAGGCATCGGCAACCTGGGGCAATCAGGTGATCGAGCCCATTGCGCAGATCATCGCCCGGCCCAACGTTGCCCGTGCCGGCACGACGCCGAACGAGGATGCCCAAAGCCTGGTCTTCGACGACACGACCCTCTTCGAGTGGAACAAATACTCAGGCTACGACCGTATCGAAGGCGGTGTTCGCGCCAATGCGGGGGCCCAATATACGCTGACGTTCCCGACCGGTGGATACGTCAATGCCCTGTTCGGAGAGTCCTATCAGTTGGCAGGCCAGAACCCCTACGCCGTGTCCGATATTTCCAACGTCGGCCAGCAATCCGGCCTCGAGACGGAGCGTTCCGATTACGTGGGCCGCTTCATGGTGGCGCCGACGTCCAACTTCTCGGTGCTCACCAAAGCCCGCTTCGACAGTCAGACCTTCGACCCCAAGGCCATCGACGTGATCGCTTCGGCGAAATTCTTCGGGACCACCACCACGGCGCAGTATGCCAATTACGCGCCTCAGCCCTTGATCGGCTACGTCAACCGCCGCGACGGTGTCCTGTTCAGCGAACGCTACGATTTCCTCGACCACTACTACGTCTCGGGCACCGCGACACTGGAGCTCGACCCCTACCAGTATGATCTCGCGACGCGGCAATACGACCTGAAAGTCGGACATCCGGAACTCGCGGTCCTCGGCGCCGGCTTGGGCTACCAGGACGATTGCACGACGTTGAGCGTCAACTACTCCCGCAGCTACACCGACTCCATCGGTACGCAGAGCGTCAACCAGACGGTGCTGCTGAGTTTGACGCTGCGCACGCTGGCCGACTTCAAGCTCAACCAGAACCTCGGTGCCACTTCGACGGTCCAGGACGGCGTGTTCAAATAATAGACATGGTTTTGCGCTTGGTTCCGCAACTCATCTCGCTCAGGGTCACTTGCTTGTCGGTCAGTCACGTGAAACCACCATCCTCATCCTTCGCATCCCGACGGGCCGGTCGGGGACTCGTGCTGGCCGGGCTCTTACTCGCCTGCGGGTCGGCGCTTCCGGCGCCGGCCGCGGCTCAATCGGTCGTCACGGCCGTGAACGGCGATCCGATCACGACGTTCGATGTCGACGAATACATGAAGATCCTGAGGTTGGAACATAAGCCTTCCTCGCGGTCGGACGCGCTCGAGGCCGTGACGGCGGATCGCCTCAAATACGACGAAGCACGCCACTGGGGCATCGACGGATCCGATTCCGACATCGGCACCGCGCTGGCGCGTGTCGCGACTTCGGTCAAGATGGACGCGCAGGGCTTCTCGGAAGCAGCCGGCAAAGCCAAGATCGACCTCGATACCATCCGCAATCACCTGCGTGCCATCGCGGCCTGGGACAATCTGGTGCGTGCCCGCAACAAGGGCCTCGGCGTGACCGAGGAAGAGGTTACGGCCGAAATCGCCAAAGGCACGGTCGACAAGATCACCAATTTTCGCCTCCAGCAGGTGATCTTCGTGCTGCCCGCCAATGCGGCACCGGCGATGGTCGAGAGCCGGATCGCTCAGGCTCGTGCCTTGCGAAATCGTTTCGACGGGTGCGACGCCGGCCTTCAACTCGCGCGAGCCCTTCCGGACGTTGCCATCAAGGAAAGCATGAGCCGGACATCGGACAGCCTGAGCGCCGGTCTTCGCAAGGTGATTGCCGAGACGCCGCGGGGCATGCTGACCGTTCCGGAGCGGACCACCAACGGGGTCGAGATGGTGGCGGTCTGCGAGAAGAGCGACGCAACCGACTCGTCGACGTTGCGCGAGCGAGTGCAGAAGGATCTGATCGCCACCAAGCTCGTGGCCGAGTCCGCGAAGATGTACAAAGACTTGCGGGCGACCGCGGTTATCGGCAAAAATTGATCGACCAAGACGGCTCAGGGCCGGCGACTGTTCTCGTCGGCGCAGGATCCGTGCGTCATGTTTGCTGACGGTCTGCCGCCGTTGCGCGAGGTCGTCGAGGCCTGTGGGATCGTGCCCAGCCGGGCCTTGGGCCAGAACTTCTTGTTCGACCTCAATCTTACGGGCAGGATCGCGCGGGCGGCCGGCGACCTGCAGGGCGTCGGCGTCGTCGAGGTCGGACCGGGACCCGGCGGCCTGACACGCGCGTTGCTGGCCGAAGGCGCCAACGTCGTCGCCATCGAACGGGATCCCCGTTGTCTACCGGCTCTGGCCGCCATAGCGGAGCGCTATGCCGGGCGGCTCACGATCATCGAGGGTGACGCGCTGGACCTTCTGCCGGGCTGCCTGCCAACCCGTCCCGACGGCAAACGATGGCGCATCGTCGCCAATCTTCCCTACAACGTCGCGACAGCCTTGCTGACCGGGTGGATCGAGGCCGAGCCGTGGCCGCCGTGGTTCGATCGTCTGGTCTTGATGTTCCAGCGAGAAGTGGCGGAGCGGATCGTGGCGACGCCGGCCGAACGTGCCGAATACGGACGTCTGGCGGTTCTCTGCGGCTGGAGAACGAGCGCGCGGATCCTTTTCGACGTCGCTCCGTCGGCCTTCGTTCCGCCTCCCAAAGTGGTGTCGAGCGTGGTCGAACTGGTGCCGCGTGCCGCTCCGCTGGAGTGCGCCGCAAAGTCCCTCGCGCGCGTGACGGCGGCGGCTTTCGGACAGCGCCGGAAGATGCTCCGGCAATCGTTGAAGGGCATCACGACGCGCGACGGACCCATCGATGTCGGCACCTTGCTGTCGAAGGCCGATCTCGACGGCACCGCGCGAGCGGAAACACTGTCGATCGCGCAGTTCGTCAGTCTCGCCAGGATCGTCGACACGGTGTCAGAGGTGGAATGACCGACGTTCGACGGGAGTCGCTTCGTCTAGCGAAACGAGCGGCGCTCGAACGCCGCGGGCTTCGATCCGCTTCCACTATTCCGCCGCGAGCTTTTCGACGAACCCCTCGACAGCCGATTCGGTCCGCTGCCGTCTGAGACGCTCGGCACCGAGGATCGACACGACGTCCCCGAGGGTCTGCTGCAGGTCGTCGTTGATCAGGACGTAATCGTAGAGTTTCCAGCGGGTGATCTCGTTGCGGGCCGCTTCGAGACGGCGTGCGATCACGTCGGGTTTATCCTCGGCCCGACGTTCCAGCCGGGCGCGGAGTTCGCGCATCGACGGCGGCAGGATGAAGATCGTGGCCACGTCGTCGCGCGCCCGGGACCTGATCTGCTGTGTGCCCTGGTAATCGATGTCGAACAGCACGTCACGGCCGGCCCGCAGCAGGGTTTCCACCGGTGCCTTCGGGGTCCCGTAGAAGTTGCCATGGACTTCCGCCCATTCCAGGAGGTCCCCGTGGTCTCGCAACTCGCGGAAACGGTCCTGGCCAACGAAGTGGTAGTGCAGCCCGTCGACCTCGCTCAACCGACGCGGCCGCGTCGTTACCGAAACCGACAACGTCAGGTCGATATCCTTGTTTTGCAGCAGCATTCGCGTCAGCGTCGTCTTGCCGGCGCCGGAGGGCGACGACAGGATCAGCATGAGGCCGCGTCGCCGCGGCAGATCGTGGGAGATCCCACCAGGGGCCATGGTGATGCTCATTCCAAGTTTTGCACCTGTTCCCGGAATTGCTCGATCTGCGTCCGGAGGTCGAGCCCGATCAGCGTGAGCTCTCCGTCGTTGGCCTTGGCGCAGAGCGTCCCGGCCTCGCGGGAGAGTTCTTGCGCCAGGAAATCGAGGCGGCGACCGACCGCGCCGCCCTCGTCGAGGAGGGCCGCGGCTGCCGCGCGGTGCAGCACCAGGCGGTCCAGTTCTTCGCGAACATCGGCCTTCGCGGCCATCAGGATGGCTTCTTGCAGGAGGCGGGTCTCGTCGAGCGCTGGAACCTCCGCCATCAGGGTCGAAATTCTCTGCCGCAAGCTCCGGCGGATGGCTTCCGGCTGACGGCCCGGTGCCTGATCGGCATTCTGCGTGAACCGGGCGATAGCGTCGAGGCGCTCGCGAAGAACGTGGCCTAGGGCCTCTCCCTCCTGTTTGCGCACGGCGACGAGCCGATCCAACACCGTTTCGAGCCCGGCCATCATGCCCTGCGCCAAGCCGCCATCGTCCCGCTCCTCACGGTCGGCCTGCTCCACGACACCGGGTACCGCCAGGAGCCCGTCGAGGGACGCCGGTTTGATCCGATCGGGGACATCGATCTCCGCCAGAGCGACGATGATGGCCTCGAGATTGTCGCGATTGATGCGGACGGTCTGGGACGCCTGAGATCGTTGCAGACTGAGACTGGCCTGGATCGTACCGCGGCGGATCCGGGCCGTGATGCGAGACCGTGTCCGTGCTTCGAGAGCATCGAAGCCCGGCGGAACGCGAAGGCGAAGATCGAAGCCTTTCGCATTGACGGTCTTCACCTCCCAGAACCAAGCCACTCCCGCCGAGGCGCCGTCGAAGCGAGCATAGCCGGTCATGCTCGAGAGTGAGGCCGGTGTCATAGGGGTTCGGCCCCGGAGCCGATCGCGCCGAGCGTCGGCAAGGCGTTCCCGCGCCTTCGGCAGTCGGACGTCGCAATCACGTCACTGAGACCCCGGCAGCTTCAGGATCGGCACGGTCTTGGATGTGTTCAGGTCGTAGGTCTTGTCGAGCAACGGATCGAGTTTCGTTCCTTCCGAGGCATCGATGACCCGGCCCTTGACGGGCGCGGCTTTGACCGGGGCCAGCGGAGCGCCCTCGTCGGCGCTGACGACTTCAGCCGCCGGCAGCTGGCTGCTCGACCCTGCCGGGAGACCGTATTGTGCGGCCCGGGCCTTCTCCTCGGCCCGTTGCGCTGCCGAGACCGGAAAGCTCAGGTCGGAGCCCTTCTGCTGCGCCATGGCCCGCTCATTCGCCTCGGCCATTGCGGGTGTCTCGACCGGGAACGCGGATGCATCGCCTTCCTGGTCGGGATCGAGCGCCGCTGAAGGATCCGTGGCCAGAGGCGCAAAGCGGGCTGCGGCATTATCCGTCGTGGCGAAGGCGATCGGCGGCTGCTTCACCGCCAGCATCAAGGCCGAGCCAGGGGGACCCGCTGCGGCTCCCTCGAAGCGACCCCTGAGCGCGCCGTAAATCGGCACCGTGGGCGCGGCATCTCCGCGCTGATTCTTGGACGGCGTCAATGCAGGGGTGGATTGGATCAACTTGTCGGTGTCGGGAACGACCTTGTCCTTGGCGTCCTTCTCGATGAGACGCCAGCGCTGAACGTTCTGGCGGTGCTGGTCGAGCGTCTCGGCGAAGGCATGCCCTCCGGTTCCATCGGCGACGAAATAGATGTCCTTGGTTCGGGAGGGGTTCGCGACGGCTTCCATGGCGGCGCGGCCCGGATTGCAGATCGGCCCGGGCGGAAGGCCCGAGATGCTGTAGGTGTTGTACGGGGTCTTTTGTTCGAGCTCGCTCTTCAGGATACCCCGTCCCAGGGTGCCTTTACCGCCGACGAGCCCGTACACGATGGTCGGGTCCGATTGCAGCGGGATTCCCTTGACGAGCCTGTTGACGAAGACGCCCGCGACCCGCGGACGTTCGTCCGCCTTGCCGGTTTCCTTCTCGACGATCGAGGCCAGGGTCAGCATCTCGTAGGGCGATTTGATGGGCGTATCCGGGGCACGATGCGACCACACCTCGTCGACGATGCGTTTCTGCTCCTGCTGCATGGTGCGGATCAGCCGTTCGCGGGTTGTCCCGCGGGCGAACTTGAACGTATCCGGCATCAGGGTGCCTTCCTTGGGCACCGTCCGGATGTCGCCGACCAGGATGTCGTCGGCCTTGAGCCGATCGCAGATCTGCTCGCTTGTGAGCCCCTCGGGCAGCGTGATGGCGTGCAGGATCTGCTTGCCGCTCACGAGCGTATCGATCACCTCGCCGAGGCTGGCACTCTGCTTGAACAGGTACTCTCCGACCTTCAGCTTGCTGTGCTCGCCCTCGGCGAAGAGCGTCGCGGTCATCAAGCTCGCGCTGTCGATCACGCCCTCGTGCTCGAGTTGGGCCACGATGTCGCTGACATCCGTCCCGGGCGCGATGATCACGACCTTGTCGGCCGGCAGAGGGCCGGGCGCGTTGACCCGCTGGATACCGAGCGAAACGATGACGACCAGTGCCACGGCCGCGATCCCGAGGAACGACAGCACACCGCTCGCGGTCGCGATGAGGGGTCGCGGCTTGCGGGGCGGCGTCGGCGGTGAGGGTGGGACGTCGGGCTGAAGGGCTTCACCGGGCGAACGGAGATTGCGACGCCCGCGGAAGACGCTCGTCCGAGGCGGATCGCCGCCCGGAGGAGTGTTGGGCGGCTCGCTGGCGTTGGGAACTTCGGCCATGTGGTGCCCGTCATACCCTTGTTGATGCCGGGGTGGCAGTGAGTCCGGCCCAAACCCAAGCCGCCGACCTGTCTCTCGGCCAGCGTCGCGGAAAGGTCGTGCCGCTGGTCTTTGCAGGGTACTTCATTTCGGCCGAGAGCGCCATGTCGACATCGTCCGCGGGGCCGCTGCCGCGCCGAACTGTGGCGCGGTTACGCCGGAATCCGTCCCGAAGGGACCTGCCGCCGGTCTCCGCAACCGTGTTCTTCGATCAATGATCGAACTTCCGCAACACCAGCGAGGCGTTCGTTCCCCCAAAGCCGAAGGAATTCGAAAGCGCCACGTTCACGGGCATCCGCTTCGCATGATGCGGGACGAGATCGATGGGCGTCTCGACCGAAGGATGATCGAGGTTGAGGGTGGGCGGCACGATGCCGTCGCGCATCGCCAAGGTGCAGAAGATCGCCTCCACCGATCCCGCCGCGCCGAGGAGATGGCCGATCGCGGATTTGGTGGACGACATCGCGACGGCTTCGGAAGCGGAGCCGAGCACGCGCTGCAGGGCCGCGAGTTCGATTTCATCGCCGAGGGGCGTGGATGTGCCATGCGCATTCACGTAATCGACCTCGGCGGGCGAGATGCCGGCCCGCTTCAAGGCGGCCGACATGCAGCGGAACGCGCCGTCGCCGCTCTCGGACGGGGCCGTGATGTGGTAGGCGTCTCCCGACATCCCGTAGCCGATCACCTCGGCGTAGATCTTGGCGCCGCGCGCGGTCGCGTGATCGAGGCTCTCCAACACGACGCAGCCGGCGCCCTCGCCGATGAGGAAGCCGTCACGGTCCCGATCATAGGGACGGGAGGCTCGCTCGGGCGTCTCGTTGAACCCGGTGGTCAGGGCGCGGCAGGCACAAAAACCCGCGACGCCCAGCCTGTTCACGGCCGACTCCGTGCCGCCCGCCACCATGACCTCGGCATCGCCGTATTGGATGATCCGGGACGCATCTCCGATGGCGTGGGCGCCTGTCGAACACGCCGTGACGACAGCGTGGTTCGGACCCTTGAGGCCATGTCGGATGGAGACGTAGCCACCCGCGAGATTGATCAAACGGCCAGGGATGAAGAAGGGCGAGAGCCGCCTGGGACCCTTCTCCTGCAGTAGCAGGGCGCCGTCGTTGATGCCACCGAGGCCACCGATCCCGGAACCGATCATGACACCGGTTTCGATCTGCTCTTCGTAGGTCTTGGGGGCCCAACCCGCATCCGCCAGCGCCTGGGTCGCGGCACTGATGGCGAAGAGAATGAAATCGTCGACCTTGCGCTGCTCTTTCGGCTCGAGCCAATCGTCGGGATTGAACTTGCCGTCGGCCGCGTCGCCCCGCGGAACCTGGGCCGCGATGCGGCAGGGTAGGTCCGACACTTCGAAATTGCGGATCGCGGCGGCACCGCTTTCGCCTGCCGTCAACCGCCGCCAGGTCGTATCGGCATCTCCGCCCAAAGGTGTCACCAGCCCGACCCCGGTGATGACGACGCGTCGCGTTGCGTTCACTCTAACCTACCTCGGCCGCGCTGCGGTCCATGCCTCCGGTTCTCCCGGAACGGCGCCCGCCAATACCTTTACCGGCGATGCAGCCCACCGCTCTTTGCCGGAGATGCTGCACCAAGGCCGTCCGAGGCTGTCAGGCCTTCTTGTTCTTCTCAAGAAACCGCACGGCGTCGCCGACCGTCACGATGGTCTCGGCAGCGTCGTCGGGGATCTCGACACCGAATTCTTCCTCGAACGCCATCACCAGTTCGACCGTGTCGAGCGAATCCGCACCGAGGTCATCGATAAAATTCGCGTTGTCGACGACTTTCTCAGGCTCGACGCCCAGATGTTCGACGACGATCTTCTTCACGCGCTCGGCGACATCGCTCATCTTTGATAATCCACTTCCTTGGTTGTAAATACGCAGGGCTTGAGGGGCTGCCCACCTGCCAACCCGCGACCTCGAATCCGATCGGGAGGTCCCTGACGATGCCGGGTCAGGTACGGGGCCCGGTGAACCGCTTCCCGCAGCCTCGCTAGAGCTGGTCCGCCCAGCGAACATCATCAGAACGTCGCCACAATGATGGCGACACTCCCGATTTGCGGCTGTTAACACGTTTCAAACGCAATGGCGAGAGGCGGGAGCTCGATCGAGGATCATAGGTTGCTGAGGTTAAATGGTTCAAATCATTGCCATTCCGCCATTAACATGTAGCGTCTGCCCGGTCACGTAGGCGGCCTCGTCGCTTGCCAGGTAGATGACTGCGGCAGCGATCTCCCGGCTCTGCCCCAAGCGCCCGGCCGGGACAGAACCCAGGATCGCCGTTTTCTGCTTCTCGTTGAGGACATCCGTCATCGGACTCTCGATGAAGCCGGGCGCAATGCAGTTCACCGTGATGCCGCGGCTCGCGATTTCTCCGGCCAAGGACTTCGACATGCCGATCATGCCGGCTTTCGCGGCCGCGTAGTTGGCCTGGCCCGGGTTGCCGGTCACGCCGACCACCGAGGTGATGCCGATGATGCGGCCGTGCCGCCGCTTCATCATGCCCTTGAGAGCCGCTCGGATCAGCACGAACCCCGACGTGAGATCGACGGCCAGGACCTTGTCCCAATCGTCGTCCTTCATCCGTACCGCCAGCCCGTCGCGCGTGATGCCCGCGTTGTTGATCAGGATATCCAGCGATCCCAGCGCGGCCTCGGCCTCCGTCGCGAGCGCTTCCACCTGGGTCCGCTCGCCGAGATCGCAAGGCAGGACCGCGCAATCGCCGAGTTCGGTCGCGAGAGCCTGGAGCGCTTCGGCTCGCGTGCCCGAGAGCGCCACTTTCGCGCCCCGCGCGTGCAAGGCCCGGGCAATGGCTCCGCCGAGGCCTCCCGACGC